>CAYQZV010000001.1:0-259171 GCA_964422145.1 uncultured bacterium
AACCAGTAATTCACCGCCTTTTCGAACTAATTGGCCGTTCATTTCAATCGGGACTATGTGCCCGTTTCGATGTTGGACGGTGGATTCATAATGGATGATTCTTCTATTCTTGAATATCTCCTTTACCATTTTGATATATCCGGGAATCTCACCTTTGGGTAAAAATTCCGTTGCGAATTTTCCAATCAGCTCGTCCGGGGCATATCCAATCAATTCTTTTACCGCCGGACTCAAATATTGGATGCGTCCCGTGTTGGTTAAGAGAAAAATGGTGTCCATGGTAGATTCAGTGATCAAACTCAGTTCATTTTCTCGTTCACGCAGAATTTCATCATGCTTGAGTAACTGTTTGTTTGCTTCGGCTAATTCCTCTCTGGACCGCTCAATCTTCTCACTTTGGATACAGGCAAGGCAAGCGCTGGCTAAGTGTTCGGTAATGGTGGACAGCGATTTTAATGTAATGGGATCCAGCGGGTTTTCGCCCCTGACGATCACAAGAACACCAAAACTGGGTAACGGTAAACAGTAATAATGACCCGCAGACGGAACAGAGTCACAAATGGGCGGTCCCTGAAAGAATTGGTCGATAGTGTTCGAATCGACATCTAAGGATAACCGTTTCAATGCACGTTGATATGGAAGGATTGAGTTCGTATTGATCGGAATCGTCCGAACACTCTCAAGGGAAACCTTCCCCTCAGAATCTTTAACCACCTGAAGAACCCCTCCTGCTGAACAGTTCAATAGCCGAACAATTTTTGAGAGACTATCTTTAAGCATTTTTTGGAGATTGGTGCTTTTCCCGATTGAAACAGCAATCTCAAATAACACTTGTATTCGTTCAGCAGAGGTTGGCATTTTAAGATTCCAGAATACCTACAACGGCAGTCTTATTATAAAACTCTAGATAGTTATTCCCGCTGTTGGCGATCTCTCCAATCGTTAGAGCACCCACCATCGACAGAGATTCGGCATTCACCGAATGAATTTCTTCAGAGAACTGCTCTTCTAAAAACAGAACCCTCGAAATGCAGTCGATGAACAAAATCGATCGGGATTCAACATCCCCGGTATAATATTGATTTCCTTTTTCAAAAGCGGTTTTAGCTGCGGTGATAAGCGAAGAAGGTTGTCCTGCTAAAATATCGACAAATGAATCTTTAGGGACTTCCCCGATACAGACCAGGCTGTCTTCCTTCCCAACCATAAAGGGGTCTCTTACAATCCTCTCCGCGCCGAGTTTTGCAATCCCCAGCGGATATCCTTTGGCAATGGAAAAGAAATTATCATCGGTGAATGTGTTTTGCCCATGCGCTTCTACCACTGATTTATAGATCTGAAAGGCCGGTTTGTAATCTAGTGTTTTTACGATATTCCTGTCCACGTCTGTCACCTTATAAGGCCCGCTGATTGATTCCCATCCGTGACTCACACCTACTCCGCTGGGCATATCAAAATAGGTTAAAACAGCACAATCCATGAGTAGACCGTCATTCGTAAACAAACATGGTTTTTGTTCCATTGACAATGATCCGCACCCTCCGCCGATGTAATTAAAATTCAGCCCAAACACATTAAATAAACTTTCAGTCAGGGAACTGATCCGTTTCGAGAACCCGTCAACAAAAACAAAAAGTGTTTTTACCGATAATTTATCGCTGATGGTGATATCAATTTCCTCT
This sequence comes from uncultured bacterium, assembly GCA_964422145.1. Lineage (GTDB taxonomy): Bacteria > Fidelibacterota > Marinisomatia > Marinisomatales > JACNKV01 > JACNKV01. The sequence continues at coordinate 1,683 of CAYQZV010000001.1, forward strand.
TCATAATCGATACTTAAATCGCTCAAATGCGGAATAGTTTGTATCATCGGTTCTTTGTCAAATCCTGCTATGATCGTGCCTTTTGTTAATTTTTCATTCTTAAAAATAATCTCCGGGAAAATTCCGCCGAACACGGGAATCTTTGCCTTCGTTAAGACCGAATCAATATTTTTCGGAGTGAATCCGTTTTCATCGGCAGCGAGAATCAGACAGCTTTTTATATGATCGTTTTCTTGAATGTCTTCAAGCAAGTTGCGAAATCCTTTTGCGGATCCTGATTGATCTAGTTTAATAATCATATGAACTCCTTATTGCTCGGTTTATATTCTATCTGGTTTTAAGTTTTTCTATTAATATCTATTACTTCATTTTTTAACTGTTTTATTTTTTCTTTCAGTTCCACCATTCGCAATTCTCTACCCACAGTTAATTTTTCAAATGTTTGAAGATCTTCTAATCGTTTCTTGGCTTTTGCTTCTAACGATTTTCTCTCAGTAATATCCCGAACGGTCAACAGCAATGCTTGCCGATCATTATAGTCTGTTTGGTTTAAAAGAACTTCTTCGTCAAAGACCGTTCCATCTTTTTTCTTTCCCTTCCATTCTGCTGTTTGGGGTTGACCGTCTAATGCCAGACGCCTTAAGATATCAACTGTATTCTGTTCACTTTCTTCATAATATTCCAGCCTAATGTCGGGATTCGACAGCAGTTCATCTTTTGTATATCCAAAAATATCTTCAGCCCCGTGGTTCATATCAAGGACATTGTTATCGACGTCCAAAAGGATTAAAGCATCTGATGTGTTGTTAAAAATATTGCTGAAATTTTCCTTGGCTGCATTGAGCTCAGATGTTCGGTTTAGCACTCTTTGTTCAAGGGATGTATTGGCTTCCTGCAACGCTTCTTCCATCTTTTTCCTCTCAGATATATCATGAAGCACTCCTTCAAGGCCGATTAATTGGTGATCTTCCCCTAGTAATGCTTTCACATTGGCTGAAACGACAATCACCTTTCCATCTTTCTTAACCAGCCTGATCTCAAAATCTTTTACAAATCCTTTTTCTTTTAACGCTGCGACAAACATATCTCGTTCCATGCTGTCAAAATAAAAATCGTGAGCTTTCTTCCCGATCAACTCTTCGGGGTCATATCCTCCTATTTCTTTGACTGATGGACTGATGATCTTGATTCTCATATTTTCATCGGTTTGGTAGTAGACATCTGATAAAGACTCAAAAATGGTTTGATATTTTCTTTCACTCACTTTCAATGCCAAACTGGTTTTGTCAAATGATCGTAGTTCTTTAAACCCATGTTTGAATAGTTGTTTTATACCCAAAGTGATTCCGATTAATCCAATGAGTGCAAGGCTGGATGTGAGTTGATTATACCACGAAATTGTTTCTGCAGTAAACTCATCAAATACTTCAATAACAAGCGAAAACACAAAAAACAGACTTCCGATTTTAATAAAAATTATACTAGATCGAAGAACATACAGAAATGCAATGACAAATCCAATCAGCCATGCAGACTCCATAATCAGATCTGCCCAATCTATTTCGTCTATCAATGGGAAACTTGTAAACCAAATAATTCCACATAACACACTGAAAACAACAACTGTTTTGATGGTAAGTAACGTATCAAGTATGATATTAACTTTTTTCAACGTGTAATCCTTGTTTTGACTTGATGAAGTTTAAGGCTTCAGACCTGTCCCTCTCCACATAAAAATGTATTCATCTAATAAAGATTGATACAAAGTTGTTTTTGACATAATGTTTGAGTTTCAAGAGAATCTCTGTTGGAGTGATATAATATCCTATTCGCCCTTTAACTTTTTAATTTCTTTTTTCAACTCTGCCATTCGTATTTCTCTTCCTACCAATACTTTGTGAAATTTTTGCAGATCTTTTAATCGTTTACTTGCTTTTGCTTCCAAAGCCTTTCTCTCGGTAATGTCTCGAACGGTAAGGAGTAATACTCGCTGTTTATTATAGTCTGTCCTGTTCAAGAGGATTTCTTCATCAAAGACCGTTCCGTCTTTTTTCTTTCCCTTCCATTCAGCCGTTTGAGGAACACTGTCTAATGCGAGGGTTTTTAATGCATCCGCATTTTCTCGTTCATCTTCTTCAAAATATTCAAGTCTTATGTCAGGATTTGTTCGCAACTCATCCTTTGTAAAGCCAAACAATATTTCCGCACTTTGGTTCAAGTCCAATATGCAGTCATTTTTATCCAAAATGATCAGGGCATCCGAAGTATTGTTAAACACATTGCTGAAGTTTTCTTTGGATGCAACCAATTCGGATGAGCGCTGCAGAACTTCCGTTTCTAAGTTAGCGTTCAAATTCTGGAGGTCTTCCTCTATTTTCTTTCTTGTGGTGATATCATGAAGAATCCCTTCGTGCCCGATCACTTCATTGTTTTCTCCAAACAGGACCCTCACGTTCGCTGAAACTGTTACCGGATTTCCATCTTTGTTAATTAATCGTAATTCAAAATCTTTCACGTATCCCTTATCTTTTAAAATCTTTTTGAGTTGATCTTGCTCTTTATAATCGTAATAAAAGTTACTCGCCTTTTTCCCTATCATTTCTTCCGGTTCGTATCCGCCTATTTCTTTGACAGATGGACTGATCGCTTTAAAGGATAGGTCCTCATCCAGCAGGTAATACACATCCATCAGTGAATCTAATATATCCTTATATTTTTCCTCTGATTCTTTTAATGCTATGCTGGTTTTGGTCCAGAGATTAAGATTTTCATCTCCGTAGGTGATCAAGTACTTAATCCCCATAATGATCATCAATATTCCAATTCCGAATAAAATAACAATTACAGCATTTAAAACAAATATTTCCGGATGAGTAACCTCGTTACACATTTGCATCACTAAGGCAATTAAAAAGAGATTTAATCCGAGCTTTAAAAATAGTATTTTTGATTTAGAGGCTATTTGAAAAGAATACACCCCCGCTATTAATAATACAACTTCCTGTGCAAAATAAGCCCAATGGTGGTGATTAACTAATGAGAAAATATTAAACCATAAAATCGCAATAAGCACCAACTGCAAAATAAGGACATCAACTCGAAAAAAAATATTTGGTTTTAGGTTTTCAAATGCTTTCATGGTGCTCTCTTAACGAATGATTCTATTTCCCAGTCATACACTAAAATTTAAAAGAGTTTGAAATACTTAGATAGAATAAAAACGCCTATGAGAATAAAAATACTCCCCCAAAGTTTTCTGCGTTTATAGATCTTTGAATCCAGCACACCCATGATGGCATTTAAATGAGAACCTAATACATCAACCCAAGCTGGTTTAACGATGATCAGCAATCCATATAAAATCACGATCACCGCTAATAAGGTTAAAAAGGTGATTTGTAATTCATATGTACTCATCATTTTCTCCTTTATTTATTGTGTTATCGTAAATAAAGAAACCAAATAGCCAGGTTTCCCAACACAATTAACAACACTCCAAAAAACACTCTTTTCTTTTCGATGTAATGATCGGCATCCACTTCTTTATTCAAGACCTCCCCGGCTTTTATCAGCGTTTGGGGAGATGTCCATAAGAGCAAACCAATCATGATGGAAAGTGTACCGATAATTATGATAATATAATCCAAGATGTCTCCTTTCTTTATATCAATTTTTTACAATCAGGTGTTCACTGATAACGGGACCAACAATAAAAAGCAGCGCACAGATCACTAAAACAAGCATAATCAATTCAAATAAGGTGAAATCAACATCTCGGTTAAATGGATTTTGCATTCGGCTTAACTCCTTTAATGTTCGTACGTCAACGTGACTGCGTAATCACTGTCTTTTAAAACAAATCCGCTGTTCTCGGATAAAAGATAGTATTGATAAGGTTTTTTATTGGGATTAAGCGGAATTTCCCTTTCTGAGAATAACGAAGAAACATCTTCCCCGTTATTTAACAAGGTTTCTGATGCCCAAATTTGAGTCATTAAACTGTCAGATGGGACAGGTGGATATTCACGGTAATTTGTCAACATGCTTGAGTAATAATGGTTGACAAACGCCTTTTTTACCGCTTCGAGATCTGCCGTAGTACTGGCAACTTTTGCTTGAGTTCGAAGAGTATTATACACGGGTGTTGCTACAGCAGCCAGCAAACCCACGATCATGATGGTGACAATTATTTCAACTAACGTAAATCCGGCATCGTGCTTTTTATAGAAATATGGCGTTCCTTCGGTTATGCCGGAACGCCATTTTCTTTGCTGACCATTATACATGGCAGATTATATTCCAAGGAGAGGGTTTTAATTGTTACTTGAAGCTGATCTTCCGTCGATGGTGTATGAACCTCGACTGTTTCCGGCAGAGGGTGTTTGTTTGTAGTCCCAAGTGATCACACTGTCATCACGGGTATGGGTAATAACAAACGTTGTGGTGTTGTATGTCCATCCACTCGGAACTTCATCCAAAACAGTGGTGACAACATTTACTCTCGCACTACTGTCAGCTGGATAATCCCATAAGCCGGTATTGATGAGCTGCTGAGAGGCGTAATGTTCGCATCCGGCTTTGACCTGATCGATGACAGCCTCTTCGGCTTTCTTTTGTGCAGTAATTTGCAGTCCGGAAAATTTCGGGATTGCTACTGCGGCTAGTATTCCAAGGATGACGATAACAAGAATCAACTCAATTAGTGTAAATCCGCCTTTATTTTTGTATTGCATGATGTAATCCTTTCGGGATTGATTAATATTCGAAAGATGTGGTTAGTTTTGCATTCTCAACATCTCTGATCGTTATCTTTGCTTTAGTGACAGCCACGGTGACATTTCCGTCATCATCGGTTGTGTAGGTCACAGAACTTTGAGAGTCTAATGCAACTTTGTAGTCGGTATCTCCAAAGGGTGATTTGGGGATATTGGGAAGGATATTACTTAAGACCAGTGTATCCGAGACCGTACCTTCTGATCCATAGCCCAACGTGGAAAGGGTTCCGACCATATCGGCTTCTGCGGAATAGCCCGGTAAAACATTGATGGTACCGTATTCGCCGGCAATTTCATTAAATCTCTGCCCAATTGCAGCCCCAATATCAGCGATATTGGCCATTGTTTTTGCTGTTTTGGCTTTTGTGTTCGTTTCCAAAAAACTTGGGACAGCAACAGCAGCTAATGTTCCCATGATTGCGGTCGTCACGACCAACTCAGTTAAGGTGAATCCTTTTCGGTTTTTGATGAGTTTTTTTACTCTCATGTTTTTTCCTTTCTTTTATTCACCTATATAGTCACAAATACTGTGCCAAAACCTCCTCACCCTCGTATAATTCACAAAAAATCTGTCGGTTGTTTCTATTTGAAACAGCCGTTGTTTCATTTTAATACACTATAGTCAAATCAAACCTGTTTGATCCATAAGAGAAATACAATCACACAAAGGCTTATCACACAATAATAAATCCATGAAGGATAGGTTTTGTGGAAGATATAATATATCCATCCTGATTTCTCATTGCTCATCTTGATCACTCCTTTTTAGATTAGAAAACTTGGTACACGTTCCACATCGGGAGAAAAATGCCTAACGCCAGTAGAATGAGAAACATCCCGATAAATACCGTCATGAGCGGCTCAAACATTGCGGTGAGTCTTTTTAATAAGTGATTGACTTCATTATCATATTGCTCAGCAATTTTATTCAGCATCACTTCTAAAGCTCCGGACTGTTCACCAATGCTGATCATTTTAATCGTCATGGGCGGAAAATATTTGCATTTCCCCAGAGATGCAGCCAACGGTGTTCCTTGAATCGCTTCGTTTTTTGCTTGAGATATAGCTGCTCCGATAATGGAATTCCCTACAATCTTTTCTACTATTTCTAACGAAGAAATAATATGGATCCCACTTTGAATTAATGTTGACAATGTATGTGAAAACCGAACTAAAATATTTTTCCCCATGATCGATTTTACTATCGGGAGGTTCAATTTTAACCAGTCTTTGGTTTGTATCCCGGCCAGTGTTCTAAAAAAATAAATGAACCCTCCTGTCATTAACGCAACTATCACTGCAGTGGTCAGCCAATATTCGGTAACGGCTTGATTGAGTCCGATTAATATACGTGTCGGTAGTGGAAGGACAACCCCCTGCCCGCTGTATAAGGTTGCAAATCGGGGAATGACAAAAATAATTGCCAGGGCGAAGGCCAGGATCAAATTACTAAATATGATGATGGGGTAACGGACTGATGATTTTATATTGGCTCGCATTTCCAGGTCTTTTTGAATAAAGGAGGCTAACCGTTTTAAAATGGGATCCATCAACCCGGTTTTTTCTCCCGCTTCAACCATATTGATATACATAACCCCAAACACGTTTGGGTATTTTCTCAGCGCTTTTGATAAACTTGCTCCGCCGTTTAAATCCTCATAAATCGTGGCAATGATTTTTTTCATCGACTCCGATTCAGCTTGTTCTTTCAGCGCTTCAAGGCTGTGGAGCAGCGGAACCCCGGTATTCAACAGCGTTGCTAACTGGGATGTGAAATGCTCTACCTCTTCTTGTTTTGGTTTTTGAAACTGAGATAAGGTAGCTGATAGATGGAATGGTGCGCTCTTCTTTCTAACCGATAAGATCAATTCTCCCGGTTTGACACCGGTTTCCATCGCTTCAAACTTAGATTCTGCAATGACCTCTCGTTGAAAAACATTTCCGTTATCATCAACAATTTTACAGTCAAAGGTTTTCATCTGGATATGTCCAGTTGATACTGTTTAATTTTACGATAGAGAGATGCTCTGCTGATTTCAAGGATTTCTGCAGTTTTTGAGATATTCCAGTCATAGGCATTTAATGTTCGGAAAATTGCTTGTTTCTCAACCTCCCATAATGGACATATTTCATGCACCCCTTCGATAACAACAGGCTCGTTTTGAAGGGGCTGTATTTGCTCTGGAACCAATTCCGGGAAATTGGATTGAAAGATGGATCGGATCAGTACGTTTTCAAGTTCACGCACATTCCCTGAAAATGTCATTGAACTTAACGACTTAATCAAATCCCACTGAATGGATTTTACCATTTCAGGATTCTGGTTAATCAATTTCCTTAAAATATGAAGAACCAAAATAACTAAATCATCATCTCGGTTTTTCAATGGTTTTAAATTGACGGACAGTACATTGAGTCTAAACTGAAGCTCCGGTCGAAATTCTCCCTGCCGAATCAGCGAATCTATATTTTGGTTTGTGGCTGCAATAAGTCGGATATCAATTGTCTTTTCTTTTGTTCCGCCCAGCCTTTCGATCTTATGATCTTCAAGAACCCTCAACAATTTTGTTTGAAGATTTAAGGGCATATCTCCGATCTCATCAAGAAAGATCGTTCCTTTGTCTGCCAACTCAAATTTACCGGGTTTCGCTTGTGTCGCATCAGTAAATGCTCCTTTTTCGTATCCGAATAATTCACTTTCCAACAGGTTGTCAGGAATAGCCGCACAGTTAATCGAAACAAAAGGGCCATTTTTCCGGTTGCCAAGCCGATGGATCATTTGCGCTGTTAACTCTTTCCCCGTTCCGCTTTCTCCGGTGATCAGCACATTATAATCTGTGGAAGATATTTTATAGATCATTTGGTACAGCAATAACATGATGGTTGAATTCCCGACAAACGGACCAAATCCATTGGGATAAACATGGATATCCCGTGTGGTTTTAAACGATAAAAGAAAGTCGTAATAAATATTTAATCTCGGGATCAAAGATTGAACGCTCCCCAGCAAATCCTTTTTATCAATGACGGCAAAAACCGACTGGTTTTGCGTGCATAAACTTTTGGGGATAAACTCTTCACTATGAAAAATGATAATCGGCAAGTGTGGATATTCGTGGTGGAGTTCTTTATATAATTGACCGTAATTCTTATTTATGGTCGCCCAGTCAAGCCATATTACCGGTTTTTTACTGATCGCAGCGTAATTGATGGTCGATATCCAATCCGCAGATTGATTAAATGAGTCCCCGGCGGATTTCAATTCTTTTGTTAAATCCTTCCGAGCTGATTTTGTATAGACGATGTGATTCAGCATCATCCTTTGATAACCCTTAAATATTCTTCAATGGATGTTTTGCCTTCTTTAAATAAATGAAGTGCGGACGATTGAAGGCCGACCATCCCGCTGCCAACAGCCCGTTTTTCAATATCATCTGCATTCCTGCGTTCCAGAATCATTTGAAATATTTCCTCATTCGGTTCAAGGAGTTCAAATATAGCTGATCTTCCCGAATATCCGGAATGTCTGCAATGCACACATCCGGACGCCTTGTAATACTGTCCGTCATAATCGGTTATTTCGAGTTTGTTTCGGATCTGATCTGTCATATCTACGGGGATCTTGCATTTGGGGCACAATAACCGGATCAATCGTTGAGCCAATATCCCCCTAACGGTTGACGTGATTAAGTATGGATCAATTCCCACATCCAGTAATCGTGTGAAGCTGGCTGCGGAATTATTTGTGTGAATGGTGCTGAAAACCAAATGACCGGTTAATGCAGCGCGAATTGCTAACTCAATGGTCTCTTTATCCCGCATCTCACCCACTAATATGATATCGGGATCTTGACGAAGCATTGTTCTTAATGCACTTGAAAATGTCACACCGGCTTTTCGATTCACCTGACTTTGGTTAATGTTATTCAGCATGTACTCAATCGGATCTTCAATCGTCATGATATTGACAGCCATCGAGTTGATCTGATTTAGCGTTGAATAAAGTGTGGTCGTTTTCCCGCTTCCGGTCGGACCAGAAACCAAAATAATTCCATTGGGGTGATGAACCACTTTAAGCCAATGCTCAAGTAGTTCAGATGTAAACCCGAGAGCATTCAACTCAATTTTGCGCCGTTTTTCATCCAATAACCTCATCACGATCTTTTCTCCGTTTGGTGTTGGAAATGTTGATGACCGAATATCGACCTTTCGACTTCCGGATCGATATTGAAACCGTCCGTCTTGGGGTTTTCGTGATTCTGCGATGTCCATTTCAGACATAATTTTCAACCGTGAAATCAATGCATCCATTGTGAGTTTTGGGATCGTATAATATTGCTGCAGCACCCCATCGACCCTGAATCGTATTCTGACATCGTCTTCTCTCGGTTCAATATGGATATCACTGGCTCCGATTTTGACTGCCTCATCAAGTAATAAATTTGTGATTTCTACCGCTTCGGTATCTTCATTCAGCTGCTTAGACACAACAGCAATGTTCTCTTTCACATCTCTTTGAGCTGTTTGAACGTATTTTTCAGCGCCGTAGTATAAATCAATGGTATTCAAAATATCCGTTTCAGTGGCAAGCACCATATTCATTTTATAGCCAAATCGATTTGTATTTAGCTCATCAATCAAAACAATATTGAGCGGATCAGCTAGCGCAATTGTTACCTCGTTTCCAAGGATAAATAATGGAATTACCAAGTGCTCCCGCGCAAAAGGCTCTCCGATAACTTTCAGGGATTCGTTTTGTATTTCATAGGATCCCAGCTCCATATACGGAATATTTAATTGTTCGCTTAAGGTTTGTGCCAATTCTTTTTCAGTCAGAAATCCCAATGTTATGATGGCTTTCCCCAAATAAATGTTGTGTTCAGCTTTGTATTTTATCGCTTTATCTAAATGATCTTGAGATATTTTATTTTGATCCAAAAGGATTTGGCCAAGCGGTTTGTTTTTCATGAATGTCATCACCTTCCTTTAGTAGATGAAGAGTTGGACATACCAGTTTACTAAAAAATCTCCGTAAAGCAGACTGATCATGGTTCCGATGCTCAAAAACGGGCCAAACGGAATGGCTTTCCCAAACTTAATTCTACTCCCGCTGATCAAAAGCAAGGAAAACAGTGACGCGATAATAAATGCCATGAAAACAGCAACTAATCCATTTTGCCAACCTAAGAAAAATCCGATGATGCCTGCGAGTTTTACATCACCTAAACCCATGGCTTCTTTTCGGAATAATACTTTTCCCATTACCCGAACCCCCAAGAAGAACACAATAAGACCAACACCGCCGATAAGATAATCAAACCAGCCGTAAAGAATTGTGAATGTCAGTCCGGTGATAAATCCCGGGATAAGAAAAATATCAGGAATTCTTAATGTATCGTAATCTATAAAGGCTATTGCAATAAAAGATGCAACGACGGTCAAGTACAAGACGAAGTCTATATTGAATCCTGTTTTTAAATAGGTCATATAAAATAAGACCGCCGTTAGAATCTCAACCAGTGGATATCTCCACGATATTTTGGTTTTGCATTGACGGCATTTCCCTCTCAATACGAGAAAGGATAAAACGGGGATGTTTTCAAGCGGAGTGATCATATGCCCGCAACCCGGGCAGGATGACCCCGGTGTAACGATCGATAATCCTCTGGGGATACGGTAAATACATACGTTGAGAAAACTGCCGATCACTAACCCAAAAATAATACTCATGACAGCATAAACATCCATTGCCATACTCATTAAATCACCCTTTTCACTTCCTGAACCAGCTTGTTGTAGTCAATCGGTTTTGTAATGTATAGATCTGCTCCGCATTCATTAGCTAAATTTATTTCCTGATCGGTATCTTTCGCTGAAACAATCACGATCGGAATAGTCTTAAAATTAGAATCATGTTTTAATAACCGGCAAATTTGGTACCCGTTCATTCCTGGGAGCATAAGATCAAGTATGATCAAATCTGGGGGTGAACTTCGTGCCTGATTAAATCCTTTTAGTCCATCAGATACCCAAAAGACTGTCGCACCATTTCGCTCCAAAATCATCTTCACCGGTTCGACAAACATTAATTCATCATCGATGATCAAGATTTCTTTTCCAACCATGTTCGGACCTTATTTCCTTTTTTCCGGTTACAAACTTGTGACAATATTCGGGGTGATAAACAAAAGTAATTCCCGCTGCTCAGTTGAACTGATATTATGACTGAAGAATTTCTTTATGAGTGGTATTTTTCCTAAGACAGGCATATGAGATTTTGTTTCAATTAATTGGTCAAAGATTAACCCGCCCATCAGCAATGTTTCTCCATTTTTCACCATAACGGAGGTGCTTGTAGAGCGTTTTGAAACGATCGGACGTTCTCCTTCTGCTGTATATCCGACCAAAGCATTGACCACAGCCTGGACATCCATTGAGATATATTTCCCCTCATTAATTCTCGGTAAAACATTCAAATTAATATTGATCTCTTCGTCTTGAAAACGGTATGGTTGTGTTCCAACAAGACCGCCTTCTCCCTGAGGAACAAGAATCGGAATTTTTGTCCCAACCGTTAGGTCCGCCATAATATTGTCTTTTACAGTAACCTGCGGTTCCTGAAGCAGTTTTGTATTCCCGTCTGAGGATAGCATTTCAAGCAACGCGCTGAAAACCGGCATGGTTAATGTGGCAATTCTCATGGCTTCCCAATTCCCAATATTCAAAATATTGTCCTCCCCCGAACCGCCAAAAGACGGTGCGTTTAGTGTCGTACGCATCGTCCAGTCAATTCCCATCCGTTCATCTGTTGTAAGTTTCGTTTCCACAAATTTGACGGATATGTTTACCTGCGGTACCTGCTGGTCCAATGTGTTGATGACTTTCTCAATTTCATCAAAATTGGAATAATAATCGGTCACGAGAAGATGATCCATCGTTTGGATGGATTGATTGGATTGTGAACCGGTTCTTGTCCCACCTAATTGATTATTTTGTTGGGGACTTCCACCAAGTGAGCCGCCTTGTCCTGCTCCTAGTGCATTGATCAACCCGCCTTTCATGACCGGTGAAAAGACTTGAACCTTTCCTTTGTCGCTTAACACGTTTTGAAGTGCGTCTGCAACAGCGGATGCATCAACATATTCCAATTTAAAGATGCGGGTGGTTAATTCACCTTTAATAGACTGAGAGCTTGGTTTGATCACAACAATATTGCCCTGTGTGAACCAATCATACCCATTGACTTTCAGTATCGCATCAAAGGCCGTACCTAAATTGACGTCGGTCAGTGAAACGGTAATGGTGCCCTCAACATCACCGCCAACAATAACATTTAAATTATTTTGGACAGCAATCATCCGTAAAGCATCAACTAGATCTGCGTCATTAAAATTGAGTGAGACCGTTGATTTAAATGACTCAAAATTACCATGTTCCTGAACCTCTTCTGTTTCAGTACCGATAGTTTGGGGCAGAGAAAACAGGATGGTATTAAAGAAGACCATCCAAATCAACATTGGCTGAATAATTGATTTTTTATTCATTGATCGTTAATCTTTCTGTTTTATTTCCTTGTTTTAACGTGACATATTTTTCGGCAATTTTTTCAACAACATACCCTCCAATTTTATCGCCTGGTTTGACGATCGTCCCATTGATAATGGCAAACCCGGAATGTCCAAGCCATGATATCCCCGTCAATTGAAGGGAGGTAATCCTTTGACCGGCTTGCCGTTTGGGAGTAAACTCATTCTCAGTTGTGTTGTTTTCGGAGTAAAAAAACGGGTCGCTCCCCCAGCCGTTTTTCCAAATGACTGTCGGAATATTTTCAGGGATGTGATACGTTTGCAGCGTGGATTTTTCTTGGCGGGATATCTCAGTTGTTCTAACATCTGAAGTCTCTGATGTCTGTGGTGTACCCCAATCGTAATCCAAAATAAAATATCCAATTAAGACGATGGCAACCCCGATCAAATACATTTCTCTTTTCACTAATTTTCTCATGATGGAACGTCTCCGTTTTTCATCATATAGGTAAAGAGAACTAAATTGCACACCAATCCGCCGGGTTTCGAAAATTCGGTTTCAAGTTTGATATTTCCGATGTTGACGATAAAATCTAATGTGTGTAATTCTTCGGTAAATGCTCCGATATCCAAATAGGTGCCGAATAATCTAATTTGAACCGGATAACGCTCGATGTGCTCCGAAGAAGATTGAACAAGTGTATGCAGGGCCGGAAATGAATCCTTGATATTCGGTGAAAAAGATAGAATCTCTATCTGGTGTTTCTCTGCGGTTTCTCTGATCACTTGCATTTGAGACATGTAGGTGTCTTTGGTTGGGAATCGATCCCTGAGCGAATCAACATACGTCTGCCATAACTCAAGCTGTTCTTCAATGTCAGGATATTTCTTTTTGACCATTTCAAGTGTGGCTAGCTTTCCTTCAATCTCACTCAATGATATTTGAGCCGTATCGTGCTGTTTATGAAAAACTGAAGTGTTTATCCACAGCCAACCTACAAAGATGATCACAAAAACGCCTATCGCACCATAATATTGAAATTGCTTATCCATTAGTAGATCATCCTCATCGTAAAAAAGAGTCTGTTCTCTGTCCCGCGTGTGTCTTCAGTTTCGGACATGACTTTTTTGAACATGTTCAATGATTCAAGTTTCATAACAAGATTCGTTAATTGAATATCGGCAATAGAGGCATGGGATTGAACAAATCCGGAGATGGCTAATCGCTGTTGAGACAGAGTTTTTTCATCGGAATTTTTCTCCGGTTTCACATGATCAAATTCGACACGGGTCAGCATCATATCATCCGGGATTGTTGTTGATAACATCTTCAACAATTCAATTTGATTCCCGGACAGTGTGCGGTCATTTTTCATCATCTTTTCATAGGATTCCCACATGTCTATTTGATCTGCTTTTTCAAAAAATACACCTGTACCCTTGGAAATTTCCGTCCATGCCGATTTAGTCTCTTGTAAATCATTTTCCAAAGATTTGAGGTTGAAATAAGAAATCCCGGATAATCCTAAAATAATGGGGAGTAACATCGCCGCCGTACCGTATACCATCTTTAAACGGAACCGATACAGAAAATCCTTTTTCCTGTCAGCTTCAATTAAATTGACAGGATTCCCCTCATTCATCAACAACGCGTAGTTTATGGTAAACTCAGGATATTCTTCTTCTTTGATGACGGCATCAGAATCATGCCCAAAACTATGTGTTCTGTTTGGGTTTAAAATATGTGCCGGAACGTCTAAATTTTCACTAAGGACGTTCATAATATTCGGAAGCGAGGCACCAATCCCGGTGAAAAGTAGTCTGTTCCAGCTGATCTTTGGATTCTCTTTTTTAAAATAGGTTAGAGATTGTGTGATCGTCCCGGTGAGTTTTTCAATCACGGGCCGAAGAAAAACTGACAGTTTAGACAATCGGATATTCAATCCTTTTACCCAGCCGTTTCCATGAGCGGGGAAGCCATAATCTTTTAATATTTTTCCCGCTGTTTCCTGGTCGACTTTAATCGTATCCGTTCCTTCAACGATTCGATGTTTTAAGGCATCTGTGAAATCGTTAACGCCAATCGGGATGTCTCTTGAATGATATATCCGGGACTGATCAACCAAAACAATGATCGTGCTTTTTTGACCGATATGAATAATAATGTCACAGTGGTCCTGTTTCTCCGGATGGGTTTCTTTGTACATCTTCCACAGCAAATACGGTATAGGTGCAATATACCGGACCGTCAAGCTGCGTTCATCGAACATCGTTAGATCTGATCGATATCCTTTGGGATCTGTAACCCCGATCGTGACATACTGTTTATCATCGGAATTAGGTTGTAATACCTCATAATCAATGATGGCATTTTCGATGTCTACCGACAGGGTTTTCTTCGCCGTCCAGTTCACCATCTCCGTCAATTCTTTTGGCTTTAATCCCGATGTAACTAAACCCCTTGTATGTGTGACCAAATCTGAACTTGTGTAGGAAATAAATGTGTTTTTATTTGTTTGAAAACGTGTGTGATCTAAGATGTGTTTTTTCATTGTTTCCGTATCGTTGATCACAATATCTCCATCGGTAAACGGGAGGACATATTTAGCGTAATCTGTTACAATCGGTTTTTCACCCGAATGGTTTACGGCCATGACATAAACAGATTTACCTTCAGTAAAAAAGCTGATTTGATGTGACCGATTATCCAGTTTTCTTAACCCGTTTTTTACCACTGAAGACGTCAATTTATGAGGTTGATAATCTGTGGTGTTTTCAATAAGTGTCGCATCAAATAACTCAGGATCTTTATCCGGTTCGGGCTTTTGTTTCGTTTTTTGATCGGTTAATAAATTTTCTTGCAGTGTTTCAGGTTCGAGAGGGCCAACCCGCTTATCTTTCTTTTCAATACCTGCAGCTTCTGGTTTCTCCTGAGCTCTTAACAAATCTAAAAGCCGATTTGTCGCTAATTCTTTTTTTGTTTCATCCGACATGGAACACATCCGGTGTTTTTATTCTGGAAAATACCAGCGGGCCGTCAATTTGTTTTTTAGCCTGCGTCAGCATGTCGATGATCAGTGAGTGGCACAATACAACAATTTTTCGAGGGAAACCTTTCGTGTGCTCGTAAACCATCTCTTTGGCTTCGGGTGTAAATAATTTACTGTCAATATCTCCGGCTACTTTCAGTCGATGGTCAATGAACTGTATCGTGTCCTTTTTATCCATGGGACTGATACGATATCCAAACGCGATACGATCACGGAAATTTTCATGTTTTTCCAGCAGCGATTCAAATTCAGGTTGAGCAAAGATAATGACTTGAATTAATTTTTGGTTGTTGGTTTCGAAGTTCAGTAAGGTTCGAATGATCTCAATTTGTTCCGGCCCCATTTTTTGCCCTTCATCAATCACTAGAACAATTTGTCGTTTCGATTTTAATGAGGAATCAATAAGGAAATGTTCGATCCTGTCCATCATATCGGCTTGGTAGGTTTCTTTGCCTTTTAAGCCGAATAATTTATGGAGATAGATCAGAAATTCATTCGTATCTTTCCAGGTTGGATCTAAAATAAGATAAAATTTATAATCCTCTCCGAATTCGACAAACCGTCCCAGCAGCAATCTGGACAGGGTTGTTTTCCCAATCCCGATTCCGCCAATCACCACATTCAAACCGCGATTCAAGCGAAGAGATATTTCTAATCGGTTTAAACAGTTCCCGTGACTTTTGGACTGAAAATAAAATTCCGGATCAGGCGCCATGGAGAACGGTTCCTCGTTCAACCCGATGGTCTCATAATATTCCATTATGATTCTCTGATTTACTATTTGCTCAGAAATTGTTTACATACATCAATGAAGTGATCCATGTCCAATGGCTTAGACAGCATATTAGAAATGCTCAGTTCCTTCAGCTCCTTGGTTGTATGGTCATCTAAATGAGCTGAGATCACGACAATATTCAGACCTTCGAGCTTTTTATTCAATTTGACAACACGGAGAAACTCCAATCCTGTAATCCCCGGCATAACTAAATCCAATAAAACCAATTTTGGTTTAATTTGATTTAATTTTAGATAACCGTCAAAACCGTTCTTTGCCGTTTCAATATTGATATTTTTTAACTTTCGTTTCAGATTAAACACGAGTAATTCTTGGAAATTCGGATCATCATCGATCAATAGAATATCAATGCGGCCTTCTTCATCTCCAAAATATTCCGGGTCGTAGGTGAATCCGTGTTCTTTTATAAAGGATATAAAGGCATCTATCGTGATTTTATAATGACCGGTCGGAGTTTTAAATCCGCTGAGAACCCCTCCTCTGATCCAGTGTTTTACTGTGTTAATATCAACTTCACAGTATTTTGAAACATCTCCAGTTGTGTAATATTTTTTCTTCATTTTTTACTACTCTATTACGGGTTTATGGTTTTCATAGTTTTCCTACTCTTCACGATATTAACACCATATTGAAGAAAAAGCAAGGATTTTTTAAAAATATTTTAAAGAGATGAATTAAAGATAAAAAGCGTTATTCGATCTCAACCCAATGAGCATCAAATGTCCGGTAGGAGATATCAGGATTTGCCGGATAGGTCACCCATATCTCAAACGAAGCTGAATCACCTGGCTCGATTGCCGTATCGGTAATCACGCCGCTGTTATATTCAATTTCCGATCCATTTACAAAAATGGAATCTCTGGCAATCAGCTCCGTATCTTTTCCCCAAAGATTGGCTACCACCCGTACAAAGTCACCCCGTTTGTCTCCAGTGTTTTTTGCTGTTCCGGATATCATTTCACTTCCGGGTAATAATTTGATCGTCGGATCGCTGACTAACTTGATCCTTGCCGCTTTAGGTAATTCTTGTTCTATATTTATAATGTACTTCCGATCCAAAACCAGTTTCCCGATATCCGTATCCAGCACAATGGTTTCTTCTGTTTTATCAAGGATGTTTCCCCGGACCATCGTTCCATTTTCAAGCATAATCCGATGAGAATAACTGGCTTTCCCGATCAGTTTCAGCAATGATTTATCCACCGTAGGCATTGTATCTTTTTTACTGTAAACTCGAATCAGTTTTTTCAATGAATCAATCTGAGTTTGAAGAAACTCAATATCATCCTGATAATCATAAAATTGTTCACCGGTCTGTAATCTAGAGGGTGGAGGATAATCAGGAAGAAATTCCGGCAGCGGTGCCTGAGTCGAATCTAACGTTGAATCACTTTCAATCACTGCCGTTAACGGGATGCTAATCATGGCAACAGAATCTGCACTGACGGATGTTGTATCCTGCCCAAATGCAACCGCAAAGGCTAAGCTTAATATGAACCGCTTTTTCATTGGGCATCCCCTTGCGCATCAAAAGCTAACTGACGCCGTTTTTCATTGGTGGCTTCTCGAGCATCGAGCGCATCAATCATATCCATGATCGGTGTATATAAATAATAGTTTTCAGCTTTTCCTAAAAGGGGAAGGAATTTATCCACAACGCTCGGGTCACCATACTCACCCAGTTTATACATGGCTTTTTTCCGTAAGGCAATTTTGTAATCCGGGTTCAGTGCAATTTCAATCACAGCCGCCTTCACTTCAGGATCATTAAAATTCCCGAGTGCATCCAACAGTGTATTCAACAAGCTGTAATATTGCTTTTTCCCCACATTGTACGTGTCCAGCAAGGATAACACCAAACTTTCCTCACGGATTCCTTCCATCATATCCAGGGCAAAATCCTGAACAGCTTCACCGGTTTGCGGGTCGCCCAGCAGTTCCGTAAACGCACCAACCACTTCAGACGGTTCTTTCTTTCCAAGGATTTCAACCGCCCGATTACGGATAGCAATGTTCACATCCGGATCGAGAGCAATATCCGTCAGAATCGGAATTACCTGATCATCTCCGAGCGCGCCAAGAGTTTCCGTCATCAATTTTTCGGTTCGGGACAAATTGGCTTTGGCAACCTCATACAGGTCCAACATAGCAAACACCTGATCTTTTGTCCGAACTTTATTCAGGTTTTTCACCAGTACCACATGTAAAGCATTGGTTCGATCTTCAATCGTATGCAGTGCCTCTATCATCGCTTCTACGGCTTTTGGATTTTCCTGAAATTTGGCCAAAAGATTGATCGATGTTTCCATCAGGGTAATGTCAATTGCGGCTGCAGTAGATACCGCATCTGCCAATGCATTCAACGCCAGAGGATGATGGGTGTCCGCGAGTGCTTCGCCAGCGGATATTCTCACGTCAAAAGGCTGATTCGGATCATTGAAGATGATAATGAGTTCTTCCAGCGCTTGTGATTGCCCATCCTTGTAGGCCATTCGCAGCCGTTCGACATCCTGATGCAGAATATCTTCGTAGACCTCTTTCTTGTCTTTTTTACCAAACAGCTTGAAATTCTTGATCTTAGAGCAACCGCCCGCCATCAGAAGGATGGATAAAAAGAGTATGGTAAGTTTACGCATCTACCATTCCTTTAATGCCATTGTTGTCCCGTCAAACACGCCGTAGGAACAATAACTGATCCAATCGCCCAAAATAAACAGCTGTCCGCCTTCAATCGGTTCAGCAACGGTTTGATGATAATGCCCGCAGATGAAAAAATCTACGTCATCTTTTGTGATGGTTTCGGCATGTGCTTTTAATTCAGCAATCACTTTTTGATTATATTCCGCAGTGTGTTCATAATGCCTGCCTTTGGTTGATATCCACTCAGCAAACTTATATCCGATGGTCGGATGTACCCAGCGATAACACCAAATAAACAATCGATTCCGGATCAGGCGTTTTAAGGCACGGTAACCGCGATCCCATGACAATAATCCGTCTCCGTGTGTAAGATAAAATGTCTTCCCGTTGGATGTGATAATTGTATCATCCATATAGGATTTCGTCGATAGAAACGACGTGATAAAATCCTGAATCCAATAATCATGATTCCCTGTCATAAAATGGATCTCAACCCCGGCTTCTTTCAGTTGATGGAGTTTACTCAGTATCGGGAAAAACATCTTCGGTATCACATGGGGGTATTCAAAATAAAACTCAAAGAAATCGCCTAAAATGAACAACGAACCGCCGGTATCAGCGATATGAGAAAAAAACGATAACAGCTTAGCCTGTTTCTTCTCTTCTTCCGCAGATGACTTCAGCATCAAATGGACGTCTGAAATAAAATAGAGGGGTGTCTCCATAGGCTGTAAGTTACTTTATACTTTTTATTCATGGAAACAACTTGTTGCGTATAATCCATTACGTTTTTCGTTCTACTTTACGTAACTTTCCTATCAGTATAACCTTTGGAACCACACTATAACTTCTTTGTTATTAAATCATGAATATTAAACGGACAATCATCATTTTATCAATCGCCTTCTGCCAGATCCTTTTTGCTCAATTTGGTCAGAATAAAGTGCAGTACGGCACCTTTGACTGGTTTTTCATTCGGTCGCCGCATTTTGATATCTATTATCACGGAGATAATTTACCGATCGCTAAATATACAGCTGACGAAGCAGAATTAGCGTACGAACAAATTTCCAAGCATCTTCGATGGACACTCTCTAAACCCGTCTCCATTATTGTGTATAATTCACATAATGACTTCCAACAAACCAATGTCACGTGGGAATATATGGTTGAAGGAATCGGCGGTGTGACAGAGCTGTTTAAGAATCGAGTAGTGATTCCGTTTGAAGGTTCGTATTCACAGTTCAGACACGTTATTCATCACGAATTGGTTCACGCTATGGTCAACGATATGGTATACGGGGGGAATGTTCAAAGCATCGTCTCAGGAAGTGTCAGGCTAAGAATTCCATTATGGGCGAGTGAAGGATTAGCTGAGTTTTTATCTTCCAATTGGGACACAAAAGCGGATATGATCCTCAGAGATATCGCGCTGAATGAAGAAATCCCGCCCGTGGAATATTTAGATGCTTACCTTGCCTATAAAGGCGGGCAATCCATTTGGCGGTTTATCGCAGATAAATACGGGCGTGAAAGCATTGGTGAAATTCTGGGATCCATGAAAAAAACGCAGCAAGCAGAGAAGGGATTTGAAAAAGCTATCCATTTAGATTTTGAGGGATTGACTCAAAAATGGCATCAATATCTTAAAAAGGAGTATTGGCCGGATATTGCCGACCGCGATGAACTGACGGACATTTCAAAACAATTGACGGATCACACAAAATTAAAGAATTACTATAATCTTGCTCCTTCCATCTCGCCGGACGGAAGTAAAATCGCCATTTTATCCGACCGATCAGGCTATGCGGATATTTACATCATCGATGCGACTACAGGGAAATCAGTTAAACGGATAATCAAAGGAAATCGTTCGGTTAATTTTGAAGAACTGAAATGGCTTCAGCCCGGCGTGGCTTGGTCTCCGGGCGGAGAGCGGATCATTATCGCAGCAAAAACCGGAGGAAAAGATGCGCTTCAAATCGTGGACATTAACACCCGAAAATTTGAAAAAATAGATATCCCGTTGAACGGAGTTTTCTCCGCAAGATGGAGTCCAAACGGAGATAAAATCGCATTTGTCGGGCATGATAATACATCCAGTGATATTTACACCTATGATCTGATTACCGAAGACCTCACGAACTTAACAAACGATATTTACTCAGACTCCGAACCATCTTGGAGTCCGGACGGAAGCAAAATCGTTTTTGTTTCAGATCATGCCGAACGCTTAACCTCAGATCATCAACAAGTGTTTCAATCGGATATTTACGTCATTGATGTCGCGACCAAATCTATCGAACAGATCACTCAAACACCTCACCTTGAGAACTATCCTGTTTGGGCTTCGACGCAACCTGTCCTCTTTTATACATCGGATGAAAACGGTGTTTGGAATATTCACAAACACAACCTTTCAACCCATGAATCCTATGCCATTACAAATGTGCTGACTGGTATTCAACAGATAAGTTTATCGGCAAATGATGATCTTCTGGTTTTTGCAGGATTCCAAAAATCCGGGTGGGATATTTATTCGGTATCTTTACCGCTAGAACACGATGCTCAAACCGTTCCAAAATCACACTATTTTCTAACAAAACAGGAAGATGATTTTGTTTCAGATTTGAGAAAAGATCAAAAAAGATCATCAGGAATTATTTCAGATCAACAGGATTACTCCTCTTATATTTTCGCTCCCGGATTTGAACAGCTGAATCCTGAGGTCAGCCATCAAGAAGACAGCTTATCCGTCGCTGAGGATAGTTTACGAATAGCAGACGGATACATCCCTCATGCCTACAAAACGCGTTTTACTCTCGATATTGTTAACATGGCAATGGGGATCAATACGATTGAAGGCGCCCAAGGAATGACGTATTTTACGTGGAGCGATATCATGGGCGACCATCACATCACGCTCGGAACACAGATGGTCATGACGCTGGATAACAGTGATCTGTATCTTTCCTATGCTTATTTAAAAAATCGTATGGATTGGTACACATCCGGATATCATCAAAATGAAACCATGGCGTATTATAATTACTTTAACCAACTGATCATCTATCGATTTAGAAATTATGGTCTGAGTTTGCATGTATCCCATCCTTTTAATCGTTTTCACCGATTAGAAGGAAGTTTATCCTACAATGTACAAAGTGCTCAAATGTTCGTACAGACATCCGAAGATAATGTGATCAACTTCCCGAAATATCAAATTTCGTCTTTTGCACCATCAGTCAGCTGGGTTTATGATAACTCTGTATTCGGTTACACCGGTCCGGTGGATGGAACACGGCAAAAACTGTCAGCTTATGTAAGTCCGGCAATTGGAGATAATTATCAGTTTAATTTATTCTCATATGATGCGAGAAAGTATTATCGATTTTGGAAATATTATACCGTCTCCGGGCGGCTTTTCCTTGGGAAAAGCACCGGAAAAGAATCAGTGAAATTTTTACTGGGCGGATTATCAAACTGGCTTTTCGGCAGTGGTGAAACAAACGGCATAAAAGATGTCGATAATTATAAAAATCTGGAAGAGTTCGGTGAAAATTCACAATCCATGCTGGAGAATATCTATTTTGTTGATTATGTCATGCCGGTCCGAGGAAGCCGATACGGAGAACGGATCGGAACTCATGTTGCTCTGACCAATTTTGAATTGCGATTCCCACTCCTCTTTGCATTAGGGACGCCTTCCAATGTGAAAGCAACTTATTTATTCGGACATATCTTCTTAGACAGCGGAACGGCGTGGGAGACATGGGATCAGCTTCAAGAGCCGGAATTTGCACCGATCACCGGAACCGGTTTTGGGGTCAAGTTATTCACACCGTTTGGTTTACTTAGAATTGACACCGCATGGGATGTCTACAAAAACGGACGATATTCCCGACCTCAATATTATTTCTCCTTTGGAGCAGATTGGTAGGCTAATGATGAAATCTGATAAAACCGTTTTTGTTTGTTCGTCCTGCGGGAATGATTATCCCAAATGGCACGGACAATGCCCAGCCTGCAACGAGTGGGGAACGCTCAGCGAGTTCAAAGCACCGAAAAAAGGTAAAAGCAGAATACACTCCTTACCTAAAAGCACACCGTTAAATGACATCCTGCACACGGAACCTGGACGCCGAATTCAATCCGGGATTAAAGAAGCTGATCGCGTTTTAGGCGGTGGATTACTTCCGGGGTCACTGATCTTACTCGGAGGAAATCCCGGCGTCGGAAAATCGACTTTAGCCCTCCAAATTCTTCACGGGATCAATCATAAATCACTCTATGTCTCTGCGGAAGAAAGCGAAGAACAGATCGCTATGCGGGCTCGCAGACTTGACCTCGTTTCAGATCATTTGGAATTGTCGGGAAACACATCCATTGAAAGTATTTTAAATCACATATCGATATTAAAACCTGAAGTCGTCGTGGTGGACTCCATTCAAACGGTGTACACGGATGACTCCGCTTCGCTGCCCGGATCTCCTGGGCAAATTCGCGAATGTGCCCAACAATTATTACAGACATGCAAACAGTTCGGTGTAACGGTGATTATCATCGGGCATGTAACAAAAGAAGGTGTGATCGCCGGGCCAAAAATGCTCGAGCACATGGTCGACACCGTTTTGTATTTAGAAGGTGATGACCGTTATGATCATCGTATCCTTCGATCCGTAAAAAACCGTTTCGGTACTACCCACGAAGTTGGAATTTTCCAAATGGAAGAAAAAGGAATGGTTGAAGTCAAAAACCCCTCTGAATTATTCTTAGCCGAACGCACCATGGATACCGCAGGGTCGACTGTGTTCCCATCGCTAGAGGGAACCCGCCCGATTTTAGTTGAAGTCCAGGCCCTCGTTTCCAATGCGAATTTCGGGACACCTCAACGAAACGTAAACGGGTTTGATTACCGTCGATTATCGATGCTGCTTGCCGTTTTGGAAAAACGTCTGAATATCCCAATGGGAATCCGAGATGTCTTTGTAAATCTGGTCGGCGGGATGAAGATCGATGATCCAGCCGCTGATCTCGCGATCTTGTCTGCCGTCGCATCCAGCGCATGGGACAAGCCGGTTTCCTCGGATACAGTACTGATCGGCGAAGTCGGACTCGCCGGCGAAGTGAGATCGGTGAGCCGGATTGAAAAACGGTTAAAAGAAGCCAAAACGCTTGGATTCAAAAAAGCGTTGATCCCGCATAGCTCTAAAAAACAACTCACTGCAAAAATGTCCGGAATGAAAATATTTGGAATTAAAACCGTCCGTGAAGGTTTGGACATTCTATTTAATAAATGAAATTTACTGTTCTTACCTCAGATAAAAACACTTCAGCAAGAACCGGTTTGTTAGAAACCGATCACGGAATGATTGAAACTCCTATTTTTATGCCCGTTGGGACATACGGCACAGTGAAAACCTTGTCTCCTCAAGAATTGAATACGGCAGAAGCACAAATTATTCTCGGGAACACATATCATTTATATTTACGCCCGGGACATACATTAATCCAAAAAGCCGGCGGGCTGCACGGATTTGCGAATTGGAAGAAACCCATTCTTACTGACAGCGGCGGTTTTCAAGTATTTTCCCTCGCGAACTTAAATAAAATCTCAGACGAAGGTGTGGAATTCCGTTCGCATCTTGATGGCAGTAAACACTTTTTTACACCCGATGTATCCATGGAAATTCAACGTCATTTGGGGTCAGATATCATTATGGCGTTCGATGAATGCCCACCCAGCGATGCAGAGTATAAAACTATTTTAAGTGCTGTTAACCGTACGACAAAATGGATCGCTGAATGTCATGCTTATTTAAAAAATAACCCGGCAATTCATCCTTGGGAACAAGTGCTTTTTCCCATTGTACAGGGCGGTATTGTGCCGGAGTTAAGACGGCAAAGCGCAGATAGTATTCTTCCGTATATCACTTGCGGAATCGCCATCGGCGGACTGGCTGTCGGTGAAGAAAAAAATGCAATGTTTGATACGATTTGTCTCATGGATGAAACACTTCCCAGAGATCATCCACGATATCTTATGGGTGTTGGAACGCCTGCCGATCTGATCGAATCGGTGATGAACGGTGTGGATATGTTTGATTGTGTCATGCCGACCCGCAATGCCCGGAATGGCCAATTATTCACATCCGAAGGAAAAATCAATATCCGCAATAAGCAGTATAAAGAAGACTTTAATGCGATCGACCCACAATGTGATTGCCTCCTTTGTAAACATCATACCCGTGCTTATCTCCGCCATTTATTAATTGTGAACGAAATCTACGGATTGCGTCTGGCATCCATTCATAATATCACGTTTTATTTAGGATTAATGAAAACCATTCGCTCTAAGATCAACGACGGCAGTTTTTCCCGTTGGGCAAAAGATACTTTAAATCAGCTTAAAAAATAATCCGTGAGCACTCAGCCGAAAACCGTTGCATTTTACACCTTGGGATGTAAATTGAATTTCTCCGAAACCGCAACCATTTCCCGTGATTTTATTCAGCACGGATTTCAAGTGATGCCGTTTTCTGAATCCGCAGATATCTATATCATCAATACGTGCACCGTAACCAAAAATGCGGACAAAGATGTAAGGAAGCTCGTCCGCAAAGTCCAACGGATCAATCCCGATGCCTTCATTGTTCTCATTGGATGTTACACACAAATCCATCCGGATGAAGCTGCAAACTTGTACGGAGTGGATGCTGTATTAGGGAATGCTGAAAAATTTCATTTGTTGGATCTATTGGATTCATTTGAAAAGAAGAACACAACCAAGATTTTCCATCATGATATTCTGAAAGATAAACAGTTTATTTCATCTTATTCGACACATGAACGCACCCGTGTATTTTTAAAAGTACAAGACGGGTGTGATTATCCGTGTACGTACTGCACCATCCCCGCAGCACGAGGAAAAAGCCGCAGCGATACCGTATCGAACACAATGAACGTCGCAGAGAAAATAGCAAAAAGTGATGCTCGAGAGATTGTATTAACCGGAGTAAATGTCGGGGATTTTGGTGCGAATACAGATGAGTCTTTTCTTGATTTGATTCACGCGCTGGACACACTGAAAGGAATCGACCGGATTCGGATTTCATCGATCGAGCCAAATCTTATTACCGAAGAGATCATCCGTTTTTGTGCGGCATCCAATTTATTTGTACCTCATTTTCATATCCCGCTCCAGTCCGGGTCGGATAAAGTTCTTTCGGATATGCGCCGCCGATATAAACGCGACTTGTTTGCAGAACGTGTTGGTTTAATAAAATCTCAAATTCCGGATGCATCAATCGGCGTGGATGTCATCATTGGATTTCCAACCGAGACCGATTGTGAGTTTCAAAAAACGTACGATTTTATTGAAAGTCTAGATGTATCCTATCTGCACGTGTTTTCTTATTCTGAAAGACCCAAAACTGCAGCAGCAAATTATGAAACGAAAATCGAAAAATCTGTTAAATCAAAACGGAGTAAAGCGCTGCATGTTTTATCTGACCAAAAGCTAAAACAATTCCAACGATCCTTTATTGGTCAAACCCGATCTGTCTTATTTGAATATATAAAAAATGGTCTGGTTTTTGGACACACCGATAATTACATTCTCACCTCAGTTGAAGGAAATAAAAACTTAATTAATCAACTCCAGCCGATTAGACTGAATGAGGAATCACATCTGATAATGAAAGGAACAATTCACCGTTGAAATCATCACCGTTTATTGGAATAGCCGGAAACATTGGGGTCGGGAAAACAACATTTACGCAAGCCGTTGCAGATCGTTTAGAATTTGCGCCTTATTTTGAATCTGTTATCGACAATCCGTATTTAAACGATTTTTATCATGATATGGAACGATGGAGCTTCAACCTTCAAATCTATTTTCTTCACCATCGGTTTAATACGCACGTATCCATGTCAAATTCCTCCATCGGGACCATTCAAGACCGCACGATTTATGAAGATGTTGAGATCTTTGCAAACAATCTTTACGAGATCGGTAAAATGAGTCAGCGAGACTGGGAAAACTATAAAGGCCTTTTTCGAGTCATGACATCGTATTTAAAAGTTCCCGATCTGATTGTATATCTTAAGGCATCCACGGATACGCTGATTACACGAATCAATAAACGGAATCGTGATTTTGAAAGTCAAATCGACCCCGAATATTTACACCAATTAAATATTTTATACGGAAAATGGATATCCGGGATAAAAGATATCCCTGTGTATTCGATTGAAACAGATAATTTCAACATTTTTGAAGATCACCAAACCTTTGATAATATTATTGAGAAAATTCAAACATATATTACCTAATCGTTTCAACGATTAACTCCCTTTTCGTGATGAAGGGGAAACTGCATTTCCTCGTTTTTTATGATACGCCTAGAAAATATTTCAAAAGAATTCCCGGATAAAACGCTTTTCCATTCCGTTGATCTTCTGCTCACATCAGGGATGCGTGTGGGTTTAGTGGGGGTAAATGGTTCCGGAAAAACCACCTTGCTAAGAATGATGCTGGGGAATGAATCCCCTGATCATGGAAATATCATTAAACATAAATCCTTAACGGTTGGGTATCTCCCGCAGGATATTATAGTCTCTTCCGAGCGGACGATACTCCAAGAATCTCTATCGTCCTATGACAATATTTCCGAATTAGAAAATGTCATTCAAGAATTATCTCTGGAGATTGCTGATAATCCACATGACCAAAAAAGATTAAACCGTTTGGGAGCTCTGCACCAACAGTATGAAGCTGCCGGTGGATGGACGTTAGAGAATAAAGCGAAAGTGATCTTAAGCGGACTTGGATTTAAGCCTGAGCAATTCTCGCAATCTATCGCAACATTAAGCGGCGGATGGCGCATGCGGGTTGTTCTCGCAGGACTTCTCCTTCAAGAACCGGATGTTCTCTTTATGGATGAACCCACAAACCACCTTGATTTGGAAGCTACAATCTGGCTCGAAGAATTTCTGTCATCATGGAATAGCGGAATCGTTTTGATCAGTCATGACCGTGCGTTTTTAGATCGATCTGTTACACACATTTGGGAAATTGAATCCGGGACAATAAAATCATTTACCGGGAATTACACTCACTATAAAAATGAAAAACAACTTCGTCTTGAACAGCAGCGTTCAGCGTATAACAACCAACAAAAGAAAATTGTTGAAATTGAACGGTTTATCGAACGGTTTCGATATAAAAACACCAAGGCGGTTCAGGTCCAAAGCCGGATAAAGATGCTTGAAAAAATGGAGAAAATTCAGCTTCCATTTGAACCGTCTTCCGAGATTCATGTTAGAATTCCTCAACCCGATCGAAGTCCGTTAAAATTAGTCTCGCTATCGAATGTCGATAAATCCTATGGAGAATTAGCAGTATATAAACAGCTGGATTTCGAGATCGAAAGAGGAATGAAGATCGGTTTGGTCGGACCGAATGGAGCCGGGAAATCCACTCTTTTAAAATTACTCGCTGAAGTTGAGCGGCCGACCAACGGACTGCTGAATTACACAGCCGGAGTGAAAACAGCCTACTTTGCTCAGCATCAATTAGAAATCTTAAAACCATCCGATACCATTTTTGAATCCATGCGAAAAGTTTGTTCCGGTTGGACGGATGTCGAAATACGAACATATCTGGGAAGTTTTTTGTTTTCGGGAGAAACGATTGACAAACGGATCAGCGTATTATCCGGCGGTGAAAAATCCCGTTTGGCGCTTGCACGCATTTTAACAAAACCCTCTGATCTTCTGCTGCTCGATGAGCCGACAAACCATCTGGATATGTTATCGAGAAATATTGTCGAAACTGCTTTGAAACGGTATTCAGGAGCAATCGTTTGTATTTCTCATGATCGTCATTTTTTAAACACGGTTACTCACCTTACGGTCGAGATCGTTTCAGGGAAGACAACGGTTTATCATGGAAACTATGACTATTACGAGTGGAAAGCAGCTTCAAACAAAAGCACAGAAACAGAATCTGAAATACATACTGAGACAATATCCAAAAAAGAGACATACCGCGAATCAAAACGAAAACAAAATCGTCTGCGTAAAATTGAACGGTTGCTCCTCGATATTGAGACGGAACAAAAGCAAATTCAAGCGCAGTTAAAAGACCCTTCTGTTGTGTCCGATTACGAGAAAATCCATACATTAACAGAAAAGGATCGACAACTGGAGTCCGCATATTTTGAGTTAATGGAAGAGCAAGAATCTCTAACATAACTGGTTACCCGCATACAAATAAAAAAAGCCCCGGAAACCCGGGGCTTTTTATAGTATTAAGCTATGATTCTATTTTTAGAATCTAACTGACAAACCAGCATTGAAGTATCTTGGTGTACCAAGGAATACTTCTGCAGCACTTGCTCCATGAGGATTGGCAAATACTTTATTACCATTTTCATCATAAATCTTATATCCATTATACTTGCTGTTGTCTACAGCATCCTGAATAAAGACAGCATCTGTCAGGTTAAATACGTGTGCAAATGCCTGGAGTTTGTATCCCATAAAGTCCGGAAGATCGTATGAAAGGTGGAGATCCATTTTTGAATATCCGGGAGCTTGCCATACTTGTTCTCTATCCGGTGAAGCTTCCTCATCCGTACCGTCATACTCACGTGAATCCGGGCCCCAGTCTGCATAGTTGCGGTCATATGTGTTCATCAGTACTTGTGCTCTTAAACCGGCAAACGGAGTAAGGGTGAAACCAAATACGTAAGATGTTTGCGGCATATCACCAACATAAAGATCTTTCAATGCATAGGAGTATTCACCTAAGATATTTCCAGCTTCATCCTGGTAGGTTCCTTCAGCGTCCTCAACAAACATCCATTCACCGTAACTCAGAGCAAAATCTAAGCGGAGGAAATCGGTTAATTTAGTCGACGCTTCAACTTCAACACCTTTATGGTTCTGGTTAACACCGGTTAAGAAGATCACATCTGTATCACCGCTGGAACCTTGTCCGGTAGTAACCGCTTTTGTCAGGTTTCTGTCAATCCAGTCAGTATTATACACATTGACTTTTGCTGCAAACGCGTCACTGGTATAGTTAAGTCCGGCTTCGGTGCTCATGAATTTCTCATTTGCAGGATCTGAGGCAACTGTACCATCATAGTAGATCACATTATCCATGATCGGCGGTTTTTCAACTAAACCGAAGTTAACAAAAGCGCTTAAGTTTTCATTAACATCATACATTGCGCCGCCTTTGAACTGAGTTGCCATGATCGCGTCTGCTTCAATGACTTCATCCGCAATGGTGAAATGATCTTGATATGTGTAAGCAATGGAAGATACACCAAACATACCGTAAGCATTCAGTTTGCCTGCAGTATAGTTACCTTGGAAGAATCCGCCAATCCAGTCAACGGTTGTTTCATTATGGTAATCAATATTGTCACCTAAATATGATTTAGTTCCAAATTCAGCATTGGGATTAACCATATGAGGGTTGCCATCATTATCATAATAAAGATCAACAAAATAGTCACCACCGAGAAGGTCACGAACTTCCCGTGTATGTTCTATGCCGGCTGTCCGCCAGTCAATACCAGCCTGGAGTTTCAATGCGTCACTAAAGTCATAATTCAACTTGGAAATCAAACCATAGGTGTTTTGACGGTTGATACTGTTACGCAGAATACCATATGATCTGGCCTCTGTATCTGAAAATGTAGAATCAACATTAGAGTTGTTTGCAATCGTTTTATCATAATGAACCCAACGGGATGGACTATAGATACCTGCATGGTAATTCCATTTTACTGAGCCATAAGTACCCGTTCCACCGCCTGAACCGCCTGACCAATACAGAATGGATGATAATCTCATCGCATCATTGATGGTCAAATAGTGGTTCAAATTTACCAATGGTTTGTGGAAGAAGTTTTCACGTTCGTTCAGGAAGTCCGAAGCATATCGATCTTGAAGTCCGCCGCCAAACAGTCCGCCTTCACCATACATATACCAGTATTGTTTGCCCTTATAGTCAGAACTGACAGATGATACGTTTTCATTGTAATAGCGACCCATTTCGGGTTCACCATTTGTGTATTGGTTCACATATGCATCGTAGTTTTCTCCGAGAATATCTTTATCGACGATTGATTCACCAAATTCTTTATCGTAGACCAATACATTCTGTTTATAGAGATTTTGACCGTGACGCTGCGGAGCACCGATCGCATATAGTTCGAAGCGGTTAGCCGCATCCATTTGAAAGCTGGCGCCAAAGTAATATGCCCAGGCATCAGTCCACGTTGCATCGATGATACCATCGCCGGTTTTCCGAACGAGAGTTGCGCTGAATGCATATTTATCTGCGATAAGGCCCGTGTTGTAATTCAGTGTGGATTTTAAGAATCCGCCGGCACCTAATTCCTGTTTGAATTTACCGCCGCGTGATAAAGCTGTCGGATCGGTGATGATGTTCATTGTTCCGCCAATTGACGGAGTGGCTAAGTTAACCGCACTCAATCCGCGCTGCATCTGAATGGAAGAAGTTGCATCTCCAACACCATCCCAGTTGGACCAATATACCCAACCGTTTTCCATATCATTCTGCGGAACACCATTGATCATCACAGCTACGTTGCGCTGATTAAAACCACGAACGTTAATTCTTGCATCACCGGCACCACCACCCTGCTGTGTTGAATAAACACTTGGGGTTGTGTTCAATGCCATTGGGATATCTTGTGATCCTAGACGTACTTCCATTTCAGCTTTAGTTACATTTGTGTATGCAACCGGGGTTGATTTGTCAGCACGAGATGCAAGAACTTCTAACGCACTCAGTTTAATTGCACCTTGAGTCAATTCAAAGTTCAAATTAGCTGCTGCAGTTAAGGTTAGATCTTCATATCCTATCATTGAAGCAGTGACTGATGCGCCATCTGCAACACCATTAATGGTGAATGCACCGTCGGCATCAGCGGCTGCTCCTAATGTTGTTCCTTCTACAACGACATTGGCTCCGGCTAAAGCGTTCCCGGTTTCTGCATCTGTGACCGTACCTGAAACATTGAGTTGTGCCATTAGAGCTAAGGGCAGTGAAAGGACCATAAGGAATGTAAGGATTCTCTTCATTCGTATCTCCTTGGTTGTTTGTGAATTTCTAATTCAATAAAATCTTCTGAATTGCACCAAATCATGATCGTTTGACCTTATCATGTTTATCCTTTGGGATCACTATGACAAGTGTTTCTGATGCACATTCAGAATATACCCCTGAAATTCGGCGATTAATGTCGTTAATAGCAAGGGTTTTTTTATGACGAGAACCTTAACTGTGATTATAATTAATACTGTGAATAGTGTGAGTTTTTTCTTGATTGTTATTCTTTTTTCTTGTAAAGTACGTCAGGCTGGGTGTAGGTTTAATTAAGAAAGGAGCACTCATATGAAAAAATCGTTGTTAGCTTTAATCTGTTCTGTCTTCTTCTTCAATCATATATTCTTGTCCGCGCAAGACGAAGTTGCAGGCGGATACACCGTAGGATTAAATGTCGGTATCCCTGTTGTTCAAGGAGTTTATCTTGAGGGAGAAAGTGGGACGAATCTTGGGCTGATCGTCGGAACTCCCTATGGTTTACCTTTGGGTCCATTGAATATCGGCGTAGGAATAGAAGCATTAACTTACAATTTCCCTGATGCTGCAAACGGGGACGGATTCAAAGGGTATGCATTTCTCGGTACTCTGAATTTCAACTTAAATGATCTGCTTGTCTATCCAGCGACGCTTCCGGTTGGATTGTCTCTACAGCTGGGCGGCGGATTATATGGTGGCGGCGTTGGAACGACAATTGGCGGATCAATTGAACTTCCATTGGAAAAACTAAATCTTAATATACCATTAACCGTAAAAGTGTACGGCCGCGGAAATGCGATGACCGATGCCGGTTCTGATTCCAATATTGAAGGCAAACCAACCGGCTGGGTCAATGCAGGAATGATGGTATCTTACGATATTACCTCACTGCTTACCCGTTAAATAACTCCTACTAAACCGCAAGTTTTCAAAGCAACCGAACAAGTCATATTGGGTCAGAATTGGTTTGTTCGGTGCTTTGAGTCTTTATCCTCAGATTTATATCTTCCTCAATTTGATCTCTATCCGTCTACAAAAATAAAATGTTTTCAATAACGGACATAAAGTCTGAATTTCTGTATATTAATCTCAGAGAATAATTTATGAAACCTGTCGTACTTATCGTTATGGATGGCGTTGGTGTCAATCCTAATTCAAAAGGAAATGCGGTTCTTGCAGCAAACACCCCTAATCTGGATACATTCCGCAATACGTATCCGCATACGTTATTAGAGGCATCGGGAGAAGCCGTCGGTTTACCCAAAGGATTTCAAGGGTCCAGTGAGGTCGGGCATTTGAGTATGGGTGCCGGACGCGTCGTTGAACAGGAGCTGAAACGCATTAACGATCAACTCCAAAACGGACAGATATTCGCTTCAAACGAATGGAAGCGATTAATGAAAAACTGGATCGAAAACCAATCCCAATTCCATTTGTTTGGGCTGCTTCAGGATGAAGGGGTTCATGCCCATCAAGATCATCTGTTCCAATTTATGACTCAAGCACGTAAGGAAAATCCTAACGGTAAAATTGTTATTCATCCTTTTCTTGACGGCAGAGACACCCCTCCAAGAAGTACACTCGAGTTTTTCTTTAAGCTCCGCCAAAAAATGGATGAAGTCGGTCAGTGTATAGTCGGGACCATCATGGGGCGGTATTATGGAATGGATCGGGTTCGAAGCTGGACATTGACGGATCTGGCATATCATTGTATCGTAAATGCAGAAGGCAAACGGACAGAGAATGCCGAGCAAGGAATCCAAGAATCGTATGATAATGAAAAGACCCCGACCGGAACGGATATGACGGATGAATACATTACTCCGCATGTGATCGGCGACTACTCCGGGGTACATGACGGAGACAGTATCCTGCATGCGAATTTTCGGCAGGATCGTGCCATTCAGCTTTCGATGGCATTTGTTGAGGACGACTATCCTGGATTTCTATCACGGAAACCATCGGTTATGTTCGCAGGTCTTACACGGTATTATGATGAGTTCCAGCCGTTTTTACTTAAAGACACATCGGAAACATCTGCAACCTTAAATCAATTGACCGGGGACGTGATTTCAAAGGCCGGATTGAAACAACTTCGAATTGCCGAAACCCAAAAATTCCGGCATGTGACCAGTTTTTTTAATGGGAAAGCCACCACGCCATTCCCGAATGAAGACCAAGTTGAAATTCCAAGCCGCTTCGATCCATCCAGTTTTGCGGATCATCCTGAAATGGAAGCCTACAATATCATGGATGAATTACTTAAAAAACTCGATAACAATCCGTACGCATTTATTTTAGTGAATTTTGCGAATGGAGATATGGTAGGTCATACCGGCGATTTTGATGCAGCAAAAAAAGCAGTTGAAGTCGTGGATGAATGCGTCGGAACTGTGACCAAAAAAGTGCTTGAAATGGGCGGGAAAGTCATGATCACTGCTGATCATGGAAACTGCGATCAAATGATCGATTATGAAACCGGGCAGCCCAGAACAAGCCATTCGCTCAATCCGGTGGAGTTTATCTACGCAGCCAAAGATGCTGACGGAAAAAAACTGAAATCATCCGGAATATTATCGGATATTGGATCGACAATTCTGCATTTGATGGATCTTCCCATCCCGACGGAAATGACCGCGGATGTCCTACTCTCAGATTAAATCCAGGGATCAGCTTTATATAGTGAAATTGCCCGCTTAGGTGGGAAATTTAGACTGAAAATTTATTTCAGAATCACCATCTTTTTAGTTTGTCTGAACTCTCCTGCTTCAATCCGATAGAGATATACTCCCGCAGATACTTGCTGACCATGATCATTTGTAGCATTCCATTGAATGGCTTTGCAGCCTGCTGGTTGATGTTCATTTACCAATTGACTGACAACATTGCCCAACAAATCATATATAACCACACTTACAAATTCATCTTTGGGTAAATCATACTGCAAATTAGTAACCGGGTTGAATGGATTTGGATAGTTCTGATATAATGCAAAGTTGGTTGGCATTATCTTTTCAGAATTACTTACATCGTCATTGTTGCAACTGCCAATTTCATAGGAATGTGGATTATCAGCTGTGGTTCTTTCCAACCCATTGTATGAATAAGTATAATAAAACTGAATCACCTCGCCTTCATCCGCATATATTTGAAACGGCACATTAGGCGTCACCGGATATCCTGGAGGAATACCGCTGGTACAGTAATACAATATACAGGTCGGGTTGCCCACATGACTTGCACTAGGAATAAACGTCAACGTCGGATTGCTTGAATCATCTGTGAACTCATAAGTATAATCCCCGTTTTCAGGTCCTCCGGTACAATCTGGGGCTTCTAAAATTTCAAATGAAAATGTGTTTGAAACAGAAACAAGACCATCGTTATCTGTCGCATGAGCACTGATTGAATGCACTCCGATGGAAATATTTTCCCATAAAAAACTATAAGGTTCATCACTGTCTGATCCAATGACTTCTTCATCATCATAGAATTCTACTAACTCAACCATACCGTCGATATCGCTGGCCGAAGCTTCGATTTGCACAGGCGTACCGTAATAATAGGTTGAATTTAATGAAGAAGTATTTAAAGAAACTGAAGGGGGAAATTCAGAAGTCGTTGAAACAAACACAAAAACATAATCTACTGACGAATGTGTCTCATCACTAACCGTTAACTTAAATTTATATGTTCCTTCTATCAGATCAGTAATTTCAGTTTGCTCACTGTCGCCGGCTGAAAAGGTTACAGTACTGGGTCCGTATACTTGTTCCCAAAGATAATTCAGATTTTCGGTATCTGCATCATAGCTGGCTGAGCCATCCAACACAGCGCTTGAATCGGGAAAAACAATCAATAAATCTTCACCGGCATTTGCAACTGGAGGATAATAATCTAACTCTCTATCAAATGAAAAGGTCATTCGGCCTAAATTAAAACCACCGTTAATGAAAACAAGGCGTAAAATATGCTCTCCTGCATTCAGTTCTATATCTGAAACATTTCCAGTTAACCAATTATACCAATCTCCAGTATTTCCAACTGAAACATTATCACTTACCTGTGTTCCATTAATTTCAAAATAAAACTGACCTCCTCCGCTTGGAATGTCCGAAGCATAACGGTATTCAAGATCGTAGTATCCGGGCTGATCAACTAAAATACTATACTCAACCCATTCACCT
This sequence comes from uncultured bacterium, assembly GCA_964422145.1. Lineage (GTDB taxonomy): Bacteria > Fidelibacterota > Marinisomatia > Marinisomatales > JACNKV01 > JACNKV01. Next base: position 37,786 of record CAYQZV010000001.1, read on the forward strand.
GCTTCGATCCATCCCAGTGTCGGGCCTTCAGTTTCACCAAAATATTCCACGTCGACATATTCATCAAGCCTGTATGTCCCTTGATTATAAGGCGAACTATCAAAGTAAGCTATGTTTTGCCCTATACCTCCTTCATAATCATCGTACTTTCCGGGTTCAATAATCCCCGGGATATTGTTGATATTATTGGCATAAGGAATTTGTTCTCCAACTTGAACACTGACAATATTTGTAAGACCAAAATCCGCCCCGGAATATAGTTTTCCGTAAAAATTATGTAATCCTAATGATAGGTCTTGAGCTGTAAAAACATGCGGATAAGAAGTTGTCTCACCAATAAGTTCAGCCCCATTGAAATATTCAACCCTTGTAATGCTCGGGTTTTCTGATTCAATATATAAATTGACATTGCCGTTAACATGAGCCTGATTAAAATCAGTTGAAATAACTCCTGTGACAGAAATTCCTCTGTTTGTGTTGATCTGTCTCGGTTCAACATTCAATTGAAATCCATCCGAAAAGGTAACCGTTATTGGAGAATCTGAATAGTTGTGTGCAACATAGGTTATCAGCCCGTCATTATCAAAACTTGTTGCGATTGGATGATCTGCTGTAACATTTGATCTTAAGCTCCCTAGGGCATTCATATTGTGCAGCCAGTAATATGTTTGCGCATCTGAAATGCCAAATTTCAATATCCTGTCAGGATACGAATCATACAAATCAATTGCAGTTTGAGGATCAATAAATGACAGATATTCCCAATATACATCATGCCAAAGGTTGGGGTTTACTTCATTATATAAAATTCCGGTATTGACTGTTATTTCATTCCATAGTGTTGTTACATAATCCAAATTATGGCTGAGGTAAAATGATCCTCCATGGATAGGGTACAATTCAATCCCATAGGACGCTGCGATATCGTTCGTCCAAAATGTTCCATTGTCATATGAATTTCCCCAAACGCGTGATACTAAACTATAAGGATGACCGGATGCAAAATTCCTTTCATACATATCAAACCAATATTCATCAATCGCAGTTTGTTCGGTTGTATATAAATAAATTCCTAGGTCTCTTACTTCATCATTACCGGTAACACTTCCCCAATGAATTAATGATGAATTAAACTGCATGCTTTCAGAGGATGATTCTTGGTCGTTCCCCTGTGGAAATGTTGCAAATCCATTTGCCCAGCAATGTCCTGCAAACGGACTAAAACTTCTTAGGAAAGGATACTGCGAATCACTTCTGTCAAAAGAGGCAGCGTCTCGAATTAAGTGATTGACCATTTCACCCCAATCATCTGCCCATCCGGGGGCGAATTGCTCTATAAATGAAGCGGCATGAATAAAGTATCCCCAATGAAAATGGTGGTCGTTTATATTCGAGTCTTGTCCATGCCCCGCGGGGTACCCTATAAGCGTAGACCATGTGTCATTATAGTAATATATGAACGCTACTTCCGGACTGCTGGCAGTCAGCCAATCCTCTAATCTTATCTTTATTGTTTCAACAATAGTGTCCCTCGCTTCAACATCACCGATCTCATTAGCAATTCTGGCTGTTTGTATCAGACGGTTCATGAGTTGACCTTCGTTGTATGAATCCGTCCACGTGGGAAGTTCGTCATTTTCAATTTGGGAAATTTTACTCTGAAGTTCGGCAGGATTATATCCGGCGCTGTAATGTCCTAAAGGAGGAAGTGTGGGAAGTATTCCAATAAATTGATTTTCCGTTTTGAAATAATTACCGCCCATCATTTTTAAATCGCCCCTGACAGTTTCATAGCTGTACCCATTTGGGGCAGGAGAGTCACTTGCCAAATTGTTCCATTGATGTGGGAGCAATCCTTGCAAAACATTCGAATAAGCCCCTTCTTTAACATCCACGTCTATGTTAAACTCTGTTAAAAGAATTGAACTATCCTCGTTATAGGTCCAAGTGACATAAGTGTTTTGCGGAAAAACATATGCGTATTCTAAGTATTCAGAAGCAATCTCACTTATATTTGAACTCCCCGGAGGAATCATTGCTATTGACCAATAATTATTTCCATTTAATGTAGATGTGAATGTTGTGCCGCTTTGATCCCAAGTGCTTCCGGTTGGTGCATAAATAATAAAATCGGCACCATTTCTTGCGTCTTCAATCATAATTATTTCACCAGACACAACAACTGTACCATGGGTGATTTCAATATCAACGATTGATCCTGTATCTTTAGTAAAATAAACAAAAGGCATACCAACACCCGCCGTTGCCTGAAAAGAATTATCGGTGTCGGTCCAGTCCATTGTCACTGTCCAATCCGAAAAATCAAATACATTTGCTCGAGTTACATTGAGTCCGGAAAGTCCGATGACTATGGGTTCCTGGTCATCAAAAACGCCCCAAGGGATATAACTAACGACTAATCCTTGATTCGTCGTTTTTAAAGATAAGGGGTAATTAAATAAATTGCTCGCGTGGTTATTCTTTATAAGATTAGACCACCAATCATTCGTTGGGATTTTCTTATTTAACGCGGGTCCGCTGATTTGCGGTTCGCCGGATGGATAGGCGTTCCTTCCTGCTTCATCTACTCCTGGAAATGTTGTTGTGTAACTTCCTGACCCTACCGGTATTATATCAGATAACACATAATTTTGAATCGTCAGAGTCAGTGTGAATACAATGATTATATATTTTTTCATATTTTTCTCCATCATGAAATTTACATGTTTTATTTAAGAGAAACACTTTTTAATACAGTAAACCCTGATGAACTTAACTACTCTGCAATCAAGATATGAAGCAGGTATTTTTTTATTTTTATTTCCGAACGATTATATCCTTAATTAAATAAGGCAGATACATCACCCAAAACAGCACATACGCGATCACCACAACAAACGGAATGTGAAGCGGAGGCGTCGGTAAGAAATCCATGATCGAACCGACGACGGGCGGGTTCCTTAAGTACCAATAATTGGCTAAATCTCCGATCAAGTAATTGATGGGAATGATACACAGCATCACAATAAAAGAAAACTTAACTACCTTCCAAATAGAAGCCGTTGTCGGACGATGACTTTCCGTGACAATTAAATAAAGAATGCCAAGGAAAAGCAATGCATGTGTGACCATAAACATGATAAAATTAGGGTCAGGCCAACCGAATGAAAGATCCGGTGTGATCATTGCCATACTCGCCCCGCCGAAAGTCCAGAAATAAGCAACATCGACTAAAAATCCGCGTTTTCCGGTGATGAGCAGATATCCGATGATAAAATTAGACAAATGGCACATATGTAAAGGAAGCCAAATCTGCCACGGTTCGCCCAAGCCAAAGACACCGTAAAGGTGTTTAAAAACGCTATACCCTATCATCAACCAGCCTAAATACGGGGCAAAACCCGCATTTGCTTTTTGATTATTCATTTTTCGTAAAATGACGGGCGGTACGATCGAAACGATCAGCACAACGAGAACAGCATAAAGATGCTGAGAGCCGAACAGAACGAATTTTTCAGCCATGATTCCTCCATTACTTCTGGTTTCTACAGTCAAACTCTTGCGTGATAAAATGTGATCATCCTTCTTTGATTCGAGCTTGATCTGCATGTAAATTTGCACGCAATCCGACATGAATTGCAACCCCCTTGGGCGATTAGCTTCCCGATATGCATCGGGACCGGCAGCTTCACTCATCGCAAATTATTTGGGGTAACAGTCATCATTATGGGCGATTAGCTCAGCTGGTCAGAGCGCTGTCTTCACACGGCAGAGGTCGGCAGTTCGAACCTGCCATCGCCCACATTTGAATTTTTAGATTCGAATCAAACGGCTTTTCACTTGAACCATACATTAATTCATACCAACCTTCTTTGAGCGAATTCCCCCTATTTTTTTAAAGGATCAAGGATCACTGCATGAACAAAGCTATTACATTTGATGACATCCTGCTGGTGCCGTCTTATAATCATTATGAATCCCGAAAAGTAGTGGATATTTCCATGACAGACAAAACCGAAAAGTTGACGCTGGACTTACCGCTGATGACATCCAACATGGATACGGTCACCGAACATCAAATGGCCAATTATATCGGAGAAAAGGGCGGAATCGGCGTACTGCATCGGTTTATGTCCATTGCGGATAATATCAAGGAATTCAAAAAATGTACTTATCCTGTTTTTGTATCGGTCGGTACGACAGACAAAGATTTCGAACGGATCCAGGCCTTGAAAGATGCCGGCGCTGTATTGTTTTGCATCGATGTTGCTCATGCGCACGCCCAATATGTTGGGCGGACTCTGAAACGATTTCGGAGAATTCTCGGTAAAAATCTCTGTGTCATGGCGGGAAATGTTGCCACCTATGCGGGTGCGGATTACCTCGCATCAATTGGTGCAGATATCATCAAAGTCGGGATCGGCGGCGGTTCGGTTTGTACAACGCGTATCAAAACCGGCTTCGGTGTTCCGAACCTCACCGCCATTCAAACCGCAAGCCGTGTTGACCGATCCATCGTTGCAGACGGCGGTATTCGTAATCCGGGTGATATCGTCAAGGCATTGGCCTTCGGAGCAGATTTTGTCATGGTCGGTTCCATGTTTGCAGGGACAAAACCCACTCCCGGGCGCGTGATTACTCGAGAGAATGAAGATGGAACAAAAGAAAAAGTAAAACTCTACCGCGGGATGTCATCCAAAGAAGTTCAGGAAGACTATCACGGTGGAATGGCAGACTGGAAAACGGCAGAAGGCGTTCAAACTCATGTACCGTACCGCATTGATGAAGACGCCATTGTTGCTGATATTGTCGGTGGAATCCGCTCCGGATTAACTTACGGCGGTGCATACACTATCCGGAATTTTCAGCGAAAACTCGACTATATCGAAATTTCCAATGCCTCCCGAGTGGAAAGCATGCCGCATCGAACACTTTAACCAAACTGAAAGAACCTTATGGGACATTTACTTGACTCCAATCATCACTTAGTTCCGCTGATCGACCGCTTAAATAAATACCCGATCGGTGTTGTAGACAGTGAAAAATTACGGGAATTACTCACGCTTCTATTTACAGAGGATGAAGCCTTTGTTGCATCAAAATTTCCTTTGACAGAAGCCACATTGAAAGAGATTTCGAAATCCACGAAAATGTCTGAAGAAAAATTGCTGCCGATTCTTGAATCTATGGCGGATAAGGGCATAATCATGGATCTTCCGTACAGCGGAAAGACCTATTACCTGCTCATGCCGGGTACGATCGGATTCTTCGAATTTACGTTCATGAAGAACCGTACAGACCTCCCTCTTGAAAAAGTAGCCAAGCTGATGGACGAATACTTTACCGACCGTGAAAAGGGGCACGGGCAGGAATTTTTCGGGAGCAAAACTCCGCTCACACGTTCTCTTCCTTATGAAGAACATATCCCGACATCAACAATGATCACCGACTATGAAAGCACAAGAGAGATCATTAAAAATGCGGATTTCGGTGCGCTCGGTATGTGTTACTGCCGGCATCAAAAAGAACATGCAGGCAGCTCATGCAAAAAGGGCGTCACCGGCAATAATATTTGTATCTCGCTTGGAAACGGAGCCCGGTTTCTTACCCGGCGGGGATTCGCCAAAGAAGCGACCAAAGAAGAATTATTGGCGATTATCGATAAAGCCCACGAATTGAATCTCACGCATATCACGGATAATGTTCGCAATAAACCGACTTTTATCTGTAATTGCTGCGGGTGCTGCTGTCATATCATGGAAGGCATTCAAGAAGGATATATTAACGGTGTCGGGAAAACCAATTTTTTAGCCTTAGTCGATCAGGAAAAATGTAATTACTGCGGGAAGTGTTTCTCAGCCTGTAATCCGAAAGCTGTCGGGCTGGATAAATCCATCGATTATAAAAACGGTGCAGATCGAAAAAGCAAAGTCAATACCGATATCTGCCTTGGGTGCGGAGCTTGCATTTCGTCTTGTGAACAAGATGCGATTTCGCTGATCTCAAGACCTGAAAAACAGGAATTGATAACTCGAAAGCGTGATCTGTTCAAAACGATTCTGAAAGAAAAGAAGCGGCTCCGTCCTTATATTATAGATGGGGTCCTCAAAAAAGTAAAGCGCACATTTATAAAATCATGATTAAAAAAACAGCTCCTCTCTTTCTCACCGGATGGCTATTTGGCCAGCTATCCGTCGGAGATACACTTGTGATCCACCCGGTTTCTTGGGAGACTCCCAGCCCCGAAGGATGGGGAGCACAATATATCGAGACGGTGAACTTCCCCGAAGGTGATGAATCCTGGGCAAAAATTGTGATGGTGCAAACACTGAAATGTGATTCACTGACAAAAGGTGATGACTATCCCTGCGGTGAATGGGATTATATCTGGAATATTTTGATCGACGTCCCTGCAGGAGATACCGTAGAAACATTCAGCATGGGCAGTTTTGTCACGCCGTACGGGAAACGGCTTGTTCTTGGCGGGGAAGCCGGATGGGAATGGACATACGATTTAACCGACTATGCTCCCCTTTTGAAAGGAGAACGAAAACTTACCGTCGGAAACAATCAGGAATTGTTGGATTTAAAATTCCTGTTTATCAAAGGAACACCGGCGAGGGATGTTTTGAAAGTTGAGAATGTATACCCGTACGGTCATCATAAATATGGAGATTTAGCTGATGATATTGTGTTGAAGGAAACCCGTCTTCAACTATCCTCTGACGCCGAGGCCTTTAAATTGAAAGCTGTTATTTCCGGGCATGGACATGCCGGCCCAAGAAACTGCTGCGAGTGGGATAGTAAAACCCACACCTACTACATGAACGGTTGGGAAATCTTTCGATGGAATGTCTGGAAAGACTGCGGCAATAACCCGATCTATCCTCAGGGCGGAACCTGGCCTTTTGACCGCGCCGGATGGTGTCCCGGGACTAAAGTGGATGAATACGAATTTGAGCTGACACCCTATGTAAAACCGGGAGATACACTCTCGATTGATTACAGTATTGAACCTTATCGTGATAATGGCGAAAAAGACGGTGAATTCAGAATGGCGCACCAGCTCTTTTCATACGGTCCTCCGAATTTTATCACAGATGCCGAGTTGGTTGATATTATCGTGCCCAGTTCTAAAGATAAGTACAGCCGGATGAACCCAAATTTATCTTATCCGATCATTTTGTTAAAAAATACCGGTGTCAATGATCTTAGGCAGGTGGAGTTTTCATACGGATTGAAGAACCGGAGAAAATCGTCATACACTTGGCATGGTGAGTTGAAATTCCTGGAAAAAGCGGAGGTTCATCTTCCTTCTCCGAGGTGGAGTGGATTGAAAAGAAATCCAGAATTTGAAGTGGAGATCAAAGCCGTCAATAACGGCAAGGATGAGAATCCGATAAACAACGGGTTGACCTCCGTGGTTCCTATCCCAAAAGAATTTCCTAATGAATTCACGTTGAATATTTTAACGAATGATGTTGATCGCGCCCGTGAAAATTCCTTTGCGATTTATGATAGCGAAGGCACGGTTCATTACAGCGGCGATGCTTTTTCAGACAGTACGGAATACCAATATCCAATCCGATTAAAAAAAGGATATTATACGTTTTTATTTAAAGACGATATGGAAGACGGAATTTCCGTTCATTGGTGGTATCGGAACAGCGCGCCGGAAATGGTTGGTGTAAACGGACGAATCGAATTTGTAGATGCTGACGGAGAAACACTCCACAGTTTTAAACCGGATTTCGGGCAAGAGCTTCGTTTCGGATTCTATGTAGGGAAATTGCCTTAATCGGCTATTCGAATTTCTTTATTCAGCAGCCCTACCACACCGCAAAGCGCGGCGCCGATCCCAATCCAGAAAAAGATCACCCGCAGACCGACAGAATGTGCAATAATGCCGACTAAAGCAGATGACAGCGCGGTCATTCCCACAACAGCGATATGCACCATTGAAAACAATCTGCCGTGAATACGGTTCGGTGTATGCCGCTGAATGATGGCTGTCCGCGGTACTGTGATCATCGGAATCCCGATCGCATGCAATGTGATAAAGACCATCACAAACGGAATGGAATCTGCAAAATAAAACACAGAATAAGTAACTCCGTCCAAAATCATCCCGATTAAAAGCAGTAATCCTAAGTTAATTATTTTCCGAAGATACATAACAAACCCGGAGCCGATCAGCATCCCCAGCGCTAAACAGGCTTCTACAAATGCATAATCCGAAGCGGTACCGCCCAATACTTCTTTGACTAAAATCGGCGTACCGACAATGGCAGGTCCCATGATAAACAGATTATTCAAAACCGTTAATCCAATGAAATATCCAATAAACGGATGATGGGCTACATATCGCGAACCTTCTGCCAAATCTTTCATAGCGCTGTGTTCTTGCTTCGGCATGGGTTCGTTTTGATATCGAACCAAGAGTAAAAGTGTTGTGGCAATCATAAAAGAAAGTCCGTCCAGTATAAAAAGCATTTTCAGGGATACAAACCCTAGCGCAATTCCCGCTAATGCCGGACCAATTAACCAGGCAAATTGCTGTGAAGTCGCCATGATGGAATTCACGCGGACAAGAGATTTTCGTTCTACAATGGTTGGAAGGAATGCATTAAAAGCAGGTGGAAATAACGTACCAAAAGCAGCGCGGATAAATGCCAATATCCCTATGATGATCGTAGCTTCGTGTCCGGCATACAGCAAAATCGGAATCAAAATCACTGTGATCGCTTGAGCTAAATTTGAAAACACCATCAGCATCATCCGCTGGAGACGATCGGAAAGAACTCCTGCATATAGACTGAACAGCATTGCCGGAAGATAGGTGCTCATGGCAATCAATCCGGTTATGATGGACGAACCGGTCAAATCTAAGATCAGCCAAATAAGCGCCAAGTGATAAATGGCATCGCCGGCAGTTGAAATCATCTGTGCAAACCAAAGCAGCGGGATGTTTTTATCTTTAACTACATTCATGAAGGGTAAAAATACACAGAATTATTCATTTCGTGAGATAGAAGAAATCTGCTGTATATTTTCATAATCAATTAACAGGATTCATTAATCAATGACCCAAATTATAACACGCGTGATTGACACATATGTGTACCGGAGAACAGACGCCGGAATTCTGTTTTTGATGCTAAAAAGAGCAAAAACCAAAATGTATGAACATCTTTGGCAAGGTGTTGCCGGAAAGATTGAATCCGGTGAAACTTCCTGGCAAGCATCGATACGGGAATTGAAAGAAGAAACCGGCTTAACGCCTAAACAAATGTTTACCGCCGATCATGTCAGCCGGTTTTACGAAGCCTATCAAGACCGGATCAACCTGGTGCCTGTCTTTGGAATTGAGGTTGACACCGAAGCCGTCACGCTTTCGGATGAACATTGTGAATATCGATGGCTTCCGTTTGAAGAAGCAATTAAGCTGTTGGTCTGGAAAGGACAAAAAGAAGGTCTGCGTACCGTTCATGAAATGATACAATCCAACGATGACCGAATGCGGTGGTCGTCCATTCAACTTGAGGAGAACACATGTTAGATATCGGAGTAAAAGCACCACCTTTTCAATTACCGGATACGGATGAAAACCTTGTATCATTAGATGATTTTAAAGGGCAGAAAATCCTATTATGGTTTTTTCCAAAAGCCAGCACCCCCGGATGAACGGTTGAAGGTCAGGGATTCCGTGATGAATTCCAAATATTTAAAGAAAAGAATGTCGCAATTTTAGGGATGAGCGCTGATCCTCCCGCACGCCAGAAAAAATTTGCTGAGAAACATAAGTTTCCATTTCCTCTCCTCTGCGATGAATCCAAAAAGATTTTGAAGGCCTATCATGCTTGGGGACCAAAAAAATTATACGGTAGAGAATATGAAGGAATTTATAGAATATCATATTTAATTGATGAAAATGGAGTCATTGAAAAGGCTTATCCAAAGGTAAAAACAAAATCCCACGCTTTGGATATTTTAAGTGATTTGATTTAACCCGTTAATACCAATCCTTTTTCTGAAAAGACTTTTTCATTCTGCCGATCGTCCAAATATCCCATCATGACTGAATGTCCGGTTATTATATAAGTGCCTTTATTGTTTTCAAACCCTGTCATGTGATTCGGTTCTTTTCCGATGGCGAGGATGGCTGTATTCTCCGGCTGAATGAAAACAGGGATGGATTCTTTGGAAGTATATTTTATATCCCGCTTGACTAATTCAAAGTCTGCATCTTCATACTGCCCCGGATATCCAATCGTTAAATCCGGAGCTGCTCCGCCAAGAACGGCACCTGAATAAAACGGCAGTACCGCTTGAAACACCGCCCATTCTGTTGAAGTCGGTTTCAGATTCGCATGATACGATTTTTTCTCATCAAGCCCCGAGATACGGTAAAAACCATTCGCGTTGACGAGTAAATTATAGTGACTGAGACGGATACCGCGGTTATCACTCCAGAAGATCAGTGCTTCATCCGGGAGCAGCCGATTGACAGAGTGCACATAATCCGTTGAGAAATCCTGAATGAGGTTCGGATAATCTATTTCATTTCCATCCAGCGTAAAATCCGGCTTAACGCCTTCAATCGCTGAGGTAACTTTATCGTCTGTGATCACAACCGAAGCTCCGACAGACCAAATTCCAAAGGATATAATTTCCGCATAGGGAAATTCAAACCCGTAAATCAATACCCTGTGTTCGGGTTTTACCCCAATGGATTCCAGCCAATTCGCCGTTTGGTTGACAAGATTGAGAACATCTTTGTTGGTCAGGCTTTCATCTTTGTAAACAGCATGATCGGCGTATTTGATATTTTGACCCGTGATCAAACTTCTCAAATTTGGATACGGAACCATATACTCTATTGGCTCAATATTGCCGAAACATTGTGCTTGGTAAATCTTGTCTTTCAATTTCATGGTGATTGTGTTTGAATAAGCCGGCTGAGATCGTACTCTCAGCCGACCTACTTAATCGAGTTAAATCGGCTCAAATTTCGCTTGGAAAAACCGCAGATATTCCGGTTCATAAACGAATTTTAATCCGCGGATCTCATCTCGGCGTTGGTACACCGCAGCAATGGATTCTGCCACAACATCCATATGTGCTTGTGTATATACTCGTCTTGGAATTGTGATCCTGACCAGTTCCAATTTCGGATAATGATGTTTACCGGTTTCTTTATTTCGTCCGGCAGAGACCACACCGCGTTCCATCGTTCGCACACCGCTTTCAAGATAAATTTCTGCTGCGAGTGTTTGTGACGGTAACTCATCCTGTGAAAGATGGGGCAGGAATTTCTTTGCATCGATAAAGACTCCGTGGCTCCCGATCGGTTTCACAATCGGCACTCCATACTCAAGAAGCTTATTTCCCAAATATAGGGTTTGTCCGACACGTGATGCCATATGATCATCGCTGACCGATTCTTTGATACCAATCGCAACCGCTTCCATATCGCGCCCGGACATCCCGCCGTATGTGTGCAGACCTTCGTACATCACGACCATATTCTTCGCTTTCATAAAGATGTCTTCATCGTTCGTAGCAAGGAATCCGCCAATATTCACCAGTGCATCTTTTTTGCTGCTCATTGTCGCATGATCTGTCATTGCACATATCTCGAATACGATTTCTCGAATGGATTTATTCGCATATCCTTCTTCTCGCTGCTGGATGAAATAAGCATTTTCTGCCACACGAGTCATATCATGAACGATAGGAATATTATATTGATCGCAAAGCGCGCGTAAATCTTTCATATTTTGCATGGAGATCGGCTGTCCTCCCGCCATGTTCACGGATGTCGCAACGCAAACGTACGGAATTTTATCTGCCCCGACTTTATCAATCAGATTCTGCATTTTAACCAGATCAACATTTCCTTTAAACGGATGCTCATTTTCTGTATCGTGCGCCTCATCAATAATCACGTCTACAAATACACCGCCGGCAAGTTCCTGATGCAGTCGTGTCGTCGTGAAATACATATTTCCCGGAACATAATCTCCGTCTTTGATCATCAGTGAAGATAAGATGTGCTCTGCGGCTCGTCCCTGGTGAGTCGGAACTAAATGTTTATAGGAATAATATTCTTTTACGGTTTCCGCCAGATGATAAAAATTGCGGCTTCCGGCATAGGCTTCGTCTCCCAGCATCAGTCCTGCCCATTGACGATCACTCATCGCATTTGTTCCGCTATCTGTCAACAGGTCGATATACACATCTTCTGATTTGAGTAAAAACGTGTTGTAACCGGCTTCTTCAATTGCCTTTAACCGCTCTTCTCTGGTTGTCATTTTAATCGGCTCAACCATTTTGATCTTCCAAGGTTCAGCCCATGATCTTCTTTTAGACATTCTTAATTTCTCCTCAATTTTAACTATTATTTCTTTTCGATTTTATATTTACAGGTTAAAACAAACCACTTTTGGTTCTGTCATTTCCATCAGGGAATGTTTGATTCCTTCTCTGCCGAGTCCGCTGTTTTTCACTCCGCCAAACGGCATAAGGTCTACCCGATAATCTGTGGAATCATTCACAATAATACCGCCGACATCCATGTGTTTGATCGCATAAAATGCTTGGTTGATATTGTTTGTAAATATCGCACCGTGAAGCCCGTAATCAACCGCATTGGATTTTTCGATTCCTTCCTCCAGCGTGCTGATTTTATATAACGTCACAACCGGTCCGAAAATTTCCTGACAATCTAGCTTGGCTCCGGCAGGCATGTTTTCCATGACCGTCGGCTGAACGAGACTTCCTTCACGGGTTCCGCCGGTTAAACAAACTGCGCCCTGTTCGACCGCTTCATCGACCCATTCGATCACCCGAACTGCTTCTTTCTCTGTGATCATTGGACCCATGTCCGTGTCTTCATCCAACTGGAATCCGGTTTTATATTGTTTTGTTCTTTCAACAAATTTTGTTTTGAATGATTCATAAATATCATCCTGAATGTAAATCCGCTGGACGCCGATACAATTTTGTCCAACCGCCCAGAATGCGCCCGACACACACGATTCCACTGCAGCCTCCAGATCACAGTCATTCATGACAATAACTGGGGAATTGGATCCTAACTCCATACCGACTTTTTTTAATCCGACTTTTTTCATGATCTCTTTTCCGGCATCGACGCCACCGGTAAAGGACACCATCCTAATACGGTCATCGGAGACCATAGCATCACCGATTTCACTTCCGTAACCCGTAACGACTGAAATGATCTCTTTTGGTAATCCGGCTTCCAGAAAACATTCGACAAGCTTGATCGCTGATAGCGGTGTGACGGTTGCCGGTTTAAGAACAACTGCATTTCCGGCGGCTACTGCAGGACCCAATTTATGTGCCACTAAATTCAGCGGATCGTTAAATGGCGTGATTGCAGCAATAATTCCAATTGGGAATCGATAATAATACCCCACTCGGTTTTCTGACCCTTCAGCAGAATCGAACGGAATCGTTTCACCGTCGATTCGTCTTGCTTCTTCTGCTGAAATAGTAATGGTGTTTATGGCTCGACCCACTTCTTTTCTTGCTTCGCTGATTGTTTTCGATCCTTCAGATGCAATGGTTACAGCCAAGTCTTCGTATCTTGACTGCATGATCTCCGCTGTTTTTTTCAAAATGGAAATCCGTTGATGTGCCGGCATATTTCGATTGATCTCAAACCCTTTTACAGCCGTTTGGATCGCCTGTTCGACATCGTCTTTTGTGCCTTTTGGTACTGTATCTACGATAGAGCCATCGAAAGGATTAATAACCTGAATTTTATCCTCTTTATCGATCCACTCTCCATGAATGAGCATTTTCATGTGAATTCCCTTTCTTACTTGATCGCTAATAAGTCTGTTAAAATGGAATAGCCTGTTTCGATTTTTCCAGCACCTGCGCCAACAATGGTAATATCACCCATCAAATCGGTTGTGAAGGTTAATGCGTTGGTCGCTCCCATAATCCCTGCCAGCGGATGACTTAAGGGCACTAATTCCGGTTTGACGGATGCAACAACTTTCCCATCAATCATTTCAGTGGATCCAAGCAATTTCCATCGAGCATTTTTTTGTTTCGCGTTTGCAATGTCTTCCGAAGTGATTTGGGTTATTCCTTCGCAAGATACATCGGTTATTTTGAAACTTTCTCCCATAACAATATTGGTAAGTATCGTAACCTTAGCTCGAGCATCATATCCTTCTACATCGCCGGTTGGATCGGCTTCAGCATAACCTAATTCCTGTGCTTTCAGCAGAGCATCTTCATAGCTCATGCCATTTTCCATCTCTGAAAGGATATAATTCGTCGTTCCGTTTAAAATTCCTTTTATCGAAGATATTTTACATCCTGCAAGCGGACCTTCCATTAAATTTAGGATCGGTGTCCCGCTGACAACCGTTCCCTCAATTTTAAATTGAACGTTATGGGTTTTCGCCAAGGCAGCCATTTCTTTGTACGCCAAAGCAGCCGGGCCTTTATTGCTGGTAACAACATGCTTTCCGGATTCAAATGCAGCTTTACAATGAGAAACAGCCGGCTCTCCGGTTTTCAGATCGGTGTAAGCCAACTCACAGATCACATCTGCATTGGATTCTTTGATGGTTTTAAGTGCATCCCAACCCGTGTGGTAGTCACAACAAGAGCATGTGCACGGATAATCATTCAGCGATTTACCGTTTTCAGCATACTGCAGCAGCGTGTTCAGATCAAGCCCTTCAGAGCAGTAAACAGATCCCTTCATCACATCGGATACCGCAACTACTTTTGCTTCAAATCCGTATTTGGTTTTTAATTCTTCTTTTTTACTCAGTAGGATTTCACACAGACCTTGTCCGACGGTCCCAAATCCAATTAGTGCTATTTTCATATCAGCTCCTATAATTTTGTATAATAAATTGTTCTTTTATTTAATGGCATCCAACCCTGCGCTCAGATCTTGAATAATATCATCCGGATGCTCCACTCCAACGGCAATTCGAACCGTAGAGGGTTTGATCGATGCCAGCATTCTGCCTTCTTCACCTTGTTGTTGATGTGTTGAAATGGCATTCATTGTTGCTACTGTTTTGATTCTTCCTAAATCCGTAGCGCGCCAGATCATATCCAAATTGTCATAAAATGTTCGAGTATTTGTATTATCAAATTCACGATCTTCTTTAATCTCTGTCATTAACATATACCCATACGCAGATTCATCACTGTCTACCAGACGCATATATTTTTTTGCAAGATCACGGGATGTATAACTTTCCAATCCCGGATAGAATACCCAATCTACTTTTGGATGAGATTCGAGGAATTTTGCTACGATCATTGCGGTTTCACTCATTTGAGCAATTCGCGATCTTAATGTGCGCATATCGTTGAGTGTTGTAATCGCTCCCATCGCATGCAACCCCGGACCGTTATCACGGAAAGGCCAGAATTTGGCCCATGTCGCAAAATCGGCTTTCATATCTTCGCTGCCGACTTTACTTATGATATTCGGTTTTGAGATGATCAGCCCTACGATCGTTGTTCCGTTTGCAGACATGACTTTCGTTGCAGATTGAACAACAATATCCGCACCCCATTCCAAAGGACGGGTCAGTGCCGGAGAAGCACAGGTGGAGTCAATGATAAGCGGAATATTGTTTTTATGTGCAAGTTTAGCGACATTTTCGATATCAAAAATATCCACAGACGGGTTTGAGGGGAATTCCCCATAAACAAAACGAGTGCCTTCATCAATCTTTTCTGCCCATTCGTCTAAATTGGTAGGTTCGGTTACCCACCGAATTTCAATCCCTTGATCTTGACCGCGGCGAACAGAGAATTGTTGGAATGTCCCGCCGTAAACTTTCGCTGATGTCACAATATTCATTTTTGGCAGGGAATCATCTTTGATCAAAAAAGGTTCTGTCGCTGTACGAATTGCACTCATACCGCTTGAAGTGGCGACGCAGCTTGCTTGAATATCTGTGCCGTAGCTTTCAAGTAAAGCTGCGGTTTCTTCCAGAAAAAACGTAGACGGATTTGCGATCCTTGAGTAACACCAATTCGGCATTTGATACGACAGGCCTGCTTCCATATGATATGAATCTTCGTAAGCTTGTGCCGTACTCAAGTACACGGGTTCCATAATTGAACCATTATTCATCTCTAAAGCTTGTTTTAGATCATATAAACCATGAGTTGCGACCGTATCAAATTTCCATTTTTTCGCTCGATGTATACGCCGCTGCCGATCTTCAATCATTTTTTGACCTGTTTGGATCCAATGGTTTAAGTCTTTTTTACTCATAACTTGTTCTCCTAATTTTTATCCTGAACGATTGAAATTTTAGTTTCTTGTTTGAGCGTTGATAATACCACCAGTGTTTTTAAATGCTGTACATCCTCTAATGCGGTAAGTTTGTTGATGATAAAATCTTCATACTGCGGAATATCTTTTGTGGCGATCTTCAGTAAAAAATCTGCCTCTCCCGTGATATGGTGGCATTCCATCACTTCACCCATTTTTGTTATGGCATTTGTAAAACGCAACACCGGTTCTTTTCCGTGCCGTTTTAAAGTGACTTCAACATACGTAAAACAAGTTATTCCCACTTTATGCGGATCAACAAGCGCGACATAATTTTGGATGAAACCTCGCTGCTCTAATTTTTTTACACGCTCCAGCGTGGGGGACGGAGACATATTTATCTTTTTTGCCAACTCAGAGTTGGTGATTCTCCCGTTTTGCTGAAGGATATTCAATATATTAATATCCGTTTTATCTAAGAATGTGTTCATGATTTTATTCTGTTTATTATTTATATAGCAGTATAATATACTGATATTGGCCCATACTGCGGTATAATTATCTATTTGGATTTAAAAGGTTCAATACATGAAATTCATGTAAATTCCGACCGTTAAATGAAACAATTTGTGAGCAATATAACCCGATTTTTTCAAACCGCTGGTTCTTTATGCGGATGGGCTGCTGTGTTCATTTTGATCTATTCCTGTGCGGCAATTCAAGCCCCGCCCGGCGGCCCTGAAGACACAACACCCCCGACACTGATTGAAGTCCTCCCGCCGAATGAAACAATTCATTTGTCAGAGAGAACGATTATTCTAGCTTTTTCTGAATACATGGATGAAAAAAGCATGGGGAAAAGCATCCGTGTCTTCCCTCGTCTTAGCCCAATGCCGGAATTGGAATTTCTTGGAGAAAAAATAGCCATACATCTCCCGGACAATCTTCTTGAAAATCAAACATATATTTTGACCATCGGACGGGACTTGAAAGATGAGCATCTTGTCCCTCTTGATGCATCTATTCAGCTTGCGTTCAGCACCGGAGATCAAATTGACAGCGGAGTCATTTCTGGAAAACTGTACGGCGGATCAAAGGCATCTGTTCATCTTTGGAATGAACTGTCATCTACCAGCCCGGATTCGCTGTTTTTTACAAAACCTGATTATCTGACCGACATCGCTGACGACGGCACTTTCTCTTTCCAATATCTGTCTCCCGGAACGTATCAAATCCTTGCCGTTGGACCGGAAGGCTCCGGGCTGCCGTTAGAACCCAAACGAATGCGGTACGGACTTTTTTGGGAGCCGAATCTTTCACTCGCGGATCAGGATTCTGTTTCTGACATTAACATGATTTTATATCAGGAAAAGCCCGCTTTAAGAATTTTTCAGGGATTGTGGACTGATCAGCAGTGGGGGCACATCACATTCAACCAAAATTTGAAATTGAAAACCCTCTTGCATAAAGGTTCTATTGAACTCGAATCAGGAGATACTGTTTTCTGCTCAGTTTACGAGCACCCGCTCGATTCAACTTTGGCTTTCATTTTATCAGACTCGACCTTAGCCTTAGGCGAAAAAACTGTTGTTACTCTTTTTGCAAATGATAAATCCGATCCTGAAAAAACAGACACGGCCTTTGTTCATATCTCCGCTTCAGATGACCCGGACACAAGCTGGTTGAGCCTTGTATCTCCCGCGAGTTCGTTTCGTATTGCTCCCAATGATCAAAACGGTCCGGCGGCTGCGTTCGTTTTCTCAAGGCCTGTTCAACCTTCAGAACGTCCGTTTGATATTCGTCTGACCTTATCAGATACGATTGATGTTCCCTTCATTGAAAAATGGATCAACCCTGCCGTGATGAACATTTCACCGCTGGATGGATGGTCTCCTAATTCAAATTATAAAGTGATTATTTTACAGGACACAACAAGGCTTGAGACCAGAGAAACCCTTGAAGATTCGTTAATAGCAATTACCGTTAAAACCGTTGATCCGATCGGATATGGATCCATTGTTGGCGCCCTTGATGCCCCTTGGTGCAATCCCTGCCAAGCGGAACTTACACCGATCGAAAAATCAACTTTTGCATTGTCAGAATTCGTAAATTCCGGGACGTATTTTGAGTTTAATCATGTCCCTGAGGGAAAATATTTCCTGCAGATTTATCATGATGGTGATCAAAACAAACAGTATACATATGGAACAGCAGCTCCAAAGGCTTTACCGGAACGATTTTTCCAATTCCCGGACACCATCTCGGTTCGAAAGAATTGGGAAGTGGAACTGCATTTACAATCTAAATAGGAGGTAGACCCCTATGATCGCTCTTATTATGGCCGGAGGCAGTGGAACCCGGTTTTGGCCATACAGCCGTCACTCAAAACCAAAACAAATGTTAAATATCGTCGGAGAGCAAACCATGCTCCAGATGACGGTAGACCGGCTGAAAAAAATCAAAATTGTTAAAGATATTTTTATTGTTACTCGTGAAGATCTCGCAGAATCTATCATTGATGAAATTCAGGGGATACCAAGAGAGAACGTAATTATTGAGCCCAGTGGAAAAAACACGGCTCCCTGCATCGGTTTGGCTGCGATTCAAATTGCCAAACAATATCCCAATGAAGTGATGGGTGTTTTCCCCTCTGATCATTTGATCGTTGGATTCAGAGCTTTCTCAAAAGCCATCGGAACATCCAATCATTTAGCCCGAAAAAACGAATCCATTGTCACGATTGGAATTCCGCCTGAGTTCCCGTCCACTGCGTACGGTTATATCCAATACGATCAAAACAGCGATGAAGATCATTTTGATGCTTATAAGCTCATCACATTTGCCGAAAAACCGCCATACGAGATGGCCAGTAAATTTATTAAAAGCGGTGATTTTCTGTGGAACGCCGGTATGTTCATTTGGAAAACATCAACCCTGTTATCCAAATTAAAAACCTATTTACCTGACCTTTATGAGTCCCTTCAGCGGATTGATAAACGCATTGAGAGCAATCATTCTTTTACCGATATCTGGAAAGATATCACCCCTGTCTCAATTGATTACGGAATAATGGAGAAAGTCACGAGCGAAACCTATGTGGTTCGCGCCGGATTCAAATGGAATGATCTCGGTTCGTGGAATTCCGTGTATAACGTGTCGCCCAAATCACGGACAAATAATGTGATTAAAGGTGCCGGGACCGTGATCGGCGGAAAAAATAATTTTATCCAGTCTAACGGCCATTTTACTGCGGTCATGGGATTGGATGATGTCGTCGTTGTCCATACAGATGATGCAACCCTGGTTGTTAAAAAAGAAAAAGTGGAAGATGTGAAAAAACTTGTGGGGTGGCTGCAAAAACAAGGACGGGACGATCTGTTATAAATGAAACAGGAAACACTGTTAAAACATTTCGAAGAACTTGCTGAGCGAATCGGGATAAAAGTTTTTCGAGGAAAAGGAGATTTTCAAGGCGGTTCTTGTCTGGTGAAAAATGAAAATGTTGTCGTTTTAAACACCGTCAAACCCGTTGAACAGCGGCTTCGTGTTTTGGCTCGGGGCGTCGTGATGCATTCCGATTTTTCGGACAGGTACATCGTCCCTGCTGTCAGAGAATATATTGAAGAAACTAAACTGTCGTTATTCTCTGAGGGTATAGAGCATCATAAACAAGACTGACGCAAGCGGTTGTAATGATAGACGGTTAGGAGATTTCTTCTGCGAAATATCTTGATTTCAATTTTCGAGAAGAGGTACACTCCCGACTGTTTTTAAGATGATCTAAACACAATTCTGAATGGATGGGCTTATGAGCTGAACATCCATAAACTGAAAATGAGGAAAGAAAATGAAAGAGTTTCAAAGTAAAGATATTCGAAATTTTGTCATCGTCGGACACGGCGGATGCGGGAAAACTATTTTAAGCGAAGCTATGATGATGAACGGCGGAGAGATCACCCGCATGGGATCCATTGAAGCCGGAACCACCCTGTCTGATTATCATCAGGGAGAACAAGAAAGACAAGTGTCCATTCACTCAACACCGATGCACCTTGAATGGGATGGAGTCAAATTCAATTTAATTGATGCCCCGGGATACCTTGACTTTATTGGGGAAGCTCTCGGCGCATTAGCTGTGGTTGACATGGCGCTGGTTACCGTCCATGCCGTGAACGGAATTGAAGTCGGAACCGACCAAATGTGGTCAAAGTCATCTCAGTTAGGGATCCCGAAAGTTATTGTTGTCAACGGATTGGATCGCGAACACACCAAATTTGATGAGATTCTTACCTCTGCCCGCGAACATTTTGGAAAAAACGTTTTCCCGATGCAGCTTCCTGTTAATGCAGGGCCGGGATTCAACCAGATAGTGGATGTGATGCGGAATGAAGTCATCACCTACAAAACGGACGGTTCCGGAACTTATACCGAACAGCCTGCTGAAGGTGAATGGGCAGAACAAGTTGAAACTCTCCATGAGGAATTAATTGAATACGTTGCCGAGTCAGATGATTCGCTTTTAGAAAAATTCTTTGAAGAAGGGACTCTTTCAGAAGAAGAAATGCGCGGCGGAATTCATGCCGCAGTGCAAAATCAAACTATCATTCCTCTGTTCTGTACGTCTGCGGCAACGAATGTCGGTGTTCAGCGTTTAATGGATTTTATCGCTAAATATGGATCTTCTCCCGTTGATCGCGCAAAAGTAACGGCAAAAGATTTTGCCACGGATAAAGATGTTGATGTCAAGCTGGACAGTCCGGAAACCGTTCTTCAAGTTTTTAAAACCATTTCCGAAGCTCATGTTGGAGAGTTATCTTTCTTCCGTGTTTATTCCGGAAAAGTTTCTACAGGGATGGATCTTTACAACACATCCCGCAGCCTCACCGAGCGATTCGGGCAGCTGTTTGTGATCAACGGTAAAAACCGAACAAATGTTCAAACACTTAATGCCGGAGATATCGGTGCGGTTGTGAAATTAAAAGACACACATACTGGGAATACCCTGTGTAACCCGAAATTTAAAGTGGTGTTGCCGGAAACCGATTATCCGAATCCGAACACGCATACCGCCATCGTTCTGAAAGCAAAAGGCGACGAAGAAAAAATCTCCGTTGGGCTTTCATCCATGCACGAAGAAGATCCTTCCTTTGTATATCGTGTGGATAATGAGATCAGACAAACAATCATCTCGGGGCAAGGTGAACTCCATTTGAAAATTGTATTAGAGCAGATGAAACGCCGCTACGGCGTTGAAGTTGACATGGTCAAGCCCAGAATCCCTTATCGCGAAACAATTCGGGGTAAAGGAGAATCCAAATACCGCCATAAAAAACAATCAGGCGGGGCAGGTCAGTTTGCAGAAGTTTGGATGCGCATTGAACCGAAACAGCGCGGAGAAGGGATCGAATTTACCGAATCTTTAGTCGGACAAAACGTTGACCGTGTTTTTGTTCCTTCAGTTGAAAAAGGTGTCAACGCCGCGTGTGCTGACGGAATTCTTTCCGGTTGTCGGGTAGTGGATCTTAAAGTAGACTTCTATGATGGGAAACAGCACCCGGTAGACTCCAAGGATATTGCGTTTCAAATCGCTGGGAAACACGCCTTTAAAGAATCTTTTCTTGCTGCTCAGCCCGGATTGCTGGAACCGATCATGAATGTGGAGGTACGCGTTCCTGAGGATTATATGGGCGATGTAATGGGCGATGTTTCCAGTCGTCGCGGAAAAATTATGGGAATGGATTCTGAGGGAAATATGCAGATCATTAAAGCACAGATCCCACAATCTGAACTGCATCAATATGCCACGACGATCCGATCGATCACAGGCGGACGCGGATTGCATTCTGAAGAATTCAGTCACTACGATCCCATGCCAAAAGATCTTGAAAAGAAAGTAATCAACGATTACAAAAAAGAAAAAGAAGAAGATTAAACATGGTCAATGGGGTATGCTCAATGGATAATGTTCAAGGCAAAATAGAATAATTGTGGATGAAAAAACACAAATTCTATTAGACCGCACATTCAAGTTTTCTGTCTATTGTTTACGTTTTCTTGCTGATGTTCCTAAAGATGATATTAATCGCGTGTTAATCCATCAATTAGCAAAATCTTCGACATCTATCGGTGCCAATTATGAAGAAGCACAGGCGGCGGAATCAAGGGCAGATTTTTCTCATAAAATAGGAATTGCTCTAAAAGAATCACGTGAATGTCATTATTGGTTACGCTTATTTCATGAGGTTGGTAATCGTTCTGTTAATCATGAAAAACTGATTACTCTTATTAATGAGGTATCCGAATTAAAAAAGATTTTTGGGAAAATAAGATCTTCAACAAGAAAAGATAATATATCCCGATGATACATTTCCCATTATCCATTCACCATTATCCATTCACCATTATCCATTTAACATGAAAAAACTTTGGGCACCTTGGCGAATCGAGTATATTCGAGCTCCGAAAGAAAACGGCTGCGTTTTTTGCGATAAACCAAATCGAGATAAAGATCGGGATGATCTCATCCTCTATCGCGGAAAATACGTTTTTGTTCTGATGAACCTCTATCCGTATAACAATGCCCATTTACTCATCGCACCCTATGTTCATTGTGATCATATGCACGATCTGAATCCTGAAACCTACCAAGAGGTCATGATCCTTGCGGATCATTCGATGGAAATCCTCAAAACGACGATGGGGGCTCAAGGATTTAATTTTGGCGCGAATATCGGTGCGGCAGCCGGAGCAGGAATTGAAGAGCATATTCACTTTCATATCGTACCGCGCTGGGCCGGCGATACAAATTTTATGCCGGTTTTAGGGCATACTAAAGTTCAAGTTGACGGACTTTTAGAATGCTATGATCAACTAAAACCGCATTTTGAATCCATTCAAATTCAGGAGTAAACATGGACTATTTTTCTCATTCATGGCTTCCTTTCATTTATTTATACGGTTTCGGAGGTCTCCTTTTCGTTTCCGGGGTCATTATCACACTGAAAGCAGGATCGTTTGATCTAAAACGATTTTCCCACAAAAAATGGATGTGGGTTCTGCTATTCGGATTTGTATGGTATCTTGTGATGCATGCCCTACTTACGTGGGCAGCTCTCGGAACATTTTCTCCGTATGTTGTTCCAACAGTGCTATTAATCCTATTAGGTGTGTTTATTGTAGTAACGCTTCGATTTAAACAGAAAGAAGGTGCATAATGCAGACGTTTCATAGTATTGGGACCACAACCGACTGGGTTGTTATGGTCATTTACTTCATTGGGATTATGCTCTTTGGAAGTTATTTCGGTCGTTACACGAAAACGACATCGGACTTTTTCTTTGGCGGCCGGCGTTTTTCATGGTGGCTGATCACTATGTCCATCGTAGCAACCGGTGTCGGGAGTCACAGTTTTGTAAAATACTCTGCCAAAGGATTCGAACACGGAATATCCTCTACAATGACTTATATGAATGATTGGTTTTTCGTTCCGTTTTTTATGTTCGGATGGCTGCCCATCATTGTTTACTCAAAAATACGATCAATCCCTGAATATTTTGAGAAGCGATTCAGCCCGTCTGCTCGGTTTATTGCAACGATTCTTCTTCTTCTTTATATGATCGGGTATATCGGAATCGGATTTTTAACTCTCGGAAAAGCGGTAATTCCCATGCTCCCTCAGGCTTTCACATTGTTCGGAGCTACCCTTCCCGTGACACTGATGGGGGCCATTATTGTGATCGCCGTTATCACTGGGATCTATATCACTTTCGGCGGACAAACAGCTGTGATTTTCACGGATCTTTTACAGGGGTTTGTGCTTTTGTTTGCCGGATTACTTCTTTTCTTTTTCGGGATTACTTATCTGGGAGGGTTTAACTTCTTTTGGGATTTGCTTCCCATTGAATGGAAGCTCCCGCTCGCGGATTTTAATCAGCCGTCGGATTTTAATTTTGTCGGAATATTCTGGCAGGATGCTATTGCCGGATCAATCGGTTTCTTATTTATGAACCAAGGATTGATTATGCGGTTTATGGCATGTAAAAACGTCAATGAAGGACGAAAAGCCGCAGCCGTCAACATTCTGTTTGTTCTGCCCATATCAGCCATTGTTGTCGGAAATGCCGGGTGGATCGGAAAAGCAATCTCGGTTGCAAGTCCCGATATCGTCAGCCCGTCTGTTTCGCCGGATCAGATCTTTGTTGTTGTTGCTAATATCATTGCAAGTCCCGGTATGTTTGGGTTCATCATGGCGGCTTTAACTGCGGCTCTGATGAGTACCGTTGACACGCTCATCAACGCAACCGCTGCCATTTTCATTAATGATGTTTACCGACCCATACGGGAATTCCTGAAACGAACTCGCGGAATGGAAACTTCAACGGATAAACAAGAATTGGGCGCCGCCCGATATGCTTCTATTGCGATCACGACCCTCGGTGTGTTGGCTGTCCTTGCCTTTAAAAACTTCCCGACAGTCTATGAAGCGCATGGTTATTTCCACTCGACTCTCACTCCGCCGTTGGTTGTGGGAATCTTTTTGGGTGTCTTTTGGAAACGATTTACACCCTCTGCCGTAATCACAACATTCGTCGGCGGTGTTGCATTAATGATCCTTGGGGCGCGTTATCCCGGAATCTTGATTGCACCTTTTGATCATGGTGTTGAAATGAACCCATCTCATCCATATTCCTACATTCGCGCACTGTACAACACATTGGTTTGTGTCGGTGTGGCACTTGTTACCGCTTGGACAACAAGGTGGCAGATGAGTGTTATATCCGCTGTGCGAAGCAAAACCAACGGGCAGAATCTTATGAACGGATTGGTTGTGGGTGCTGTTATTTTGTTTGGCGTTGTTTTATTCAATGTTTTCGGACTCGCTGCTCAGGTGATTGCTGCAGTCGGAGTTATTATTCTCGTCCCGCTGGCTGTAACATACTTTGTTCATTATGATGAAGAAAAGCATACAACCGGGTTAATTGCCAACTCGATCGATGTTGCACGTAGATATTTTAAAGGCGGTGAGCCAAACGATGAAGAAGGACAGAAAGTGCTCGTTCAATGGTTTGAGCAAGATAGCGACGGAACTGAGATATACTTTGCTGAAGAAGATATGAAAATAATGAAGGCAAATCCTGGCGATCTGGTATACGTAGCGGATAAAAGGAAATGGCTGGGTGGATTAAAATCAATCCATTCGGTCTTTGGCAAACCTCATCAGGAAACCGGAAAAGTATATATTTCCGATGAACTTGCTCGTCACGGACTGTTTGTAAAAGGCAGAATTCTTGAAGCCGAGAAAGAAATGTAGTTTTCTTTACACGGTATTTATGCTAAATTCGCCACGCTTTTTGAATGAAGAAAAGACATATTCCGGAGTAGTCCCGACACGGTCGGGAAGCAGGCGGCACAAAACGCCTAATGCGAATACTCCAAAAAATTGTAAAGATTCCGGAGTAGCTCAATGGTAGAGCGGGTGGCTGTTAACCACTAGGCTGGGGGTTCGAGTCCCTCCTCCGGAGCATCCTTCAAACCCCATCTTTCGATGGGGTTTTTGGTTATTTATACACTATTTCATTATTAAATTCACAGTATGAGTTTAGAAAGTATACTTCAGACTATTATGTACGGTACATTTAGGTGTGATTATTGTGGAGATGTTCATCCACGTAAACAATATATTTGGAGAATCAAAGACTACCCTGGTAAAGAATTTGGTTCAAAAAAATGTTTGATGAAATATGTACGCCAAAAAAAACGAGAGAAGAAACTTGATTATTAAAAGTGTCTGTCTGAAAATTTAAAAAGGGGTGATGTAAAAAACAAACAAAAACACCACCCCAACTACAACAGTCAATCTTATTTCACAAGTACTAGACTGTTTTCCTCAGAATCATATTTAACAAAATCTAGTAAATCAAATGCAATCAACATAAAGGCTGATCTTTTAATGTTGTATATCTTGGATAACTCATATTGACTGATTTGATTATATTCAACTAATAAATCCCAGGTTTCTTCAAACAAGTCTCTTTGTATTTCTTTATAATCTGGTTTGCTTCTATTGGTTTGCACCATAATAACACCTTCTTGAATCATTACTTTATTTAAAGCTCCAGTGGTTTTAGTGAAATAATTGGTATTTTGTTTTAATTTATTAATTATTTCAGGATATACATCTTCGTTAAAGTTTCTCATATTAATTATCTCCCATTTCGGTTTATTCTCAGAATCATTTATCGACTATTTGTTTATTATTCAATATAGTGAAGTTGAATTTTTGTTTAATTATGAAATTCCCACTTGTTGAGAGTTTAATGTACTTACCCTTTTGGGATTTTTAATAAACCATTCCATATGTTTCAACATCACCATCATTACAAGTAAGTTTATACTTAAGTAGCTATTTTTTAACATGTTTGACTCCTTATTAATTATTCGCTAGGTCGAATATACAAAATTTGTTTTGATTTTACGGTTGTTCCCTGTACAGCTGTTTATCTGTATAGATGTTTAATTGTTTAACTGTTTGTCTGTATCAACAGTTATTGTTCTAAATAACAAAAATGTATCATCTATAAGATTAAACTATTAATTATTAGCAAAGTAAAATTATTTTCTTTCTTACAGAAAAGCCTTTTTGCTTTTAAATAAAAACCCGTTAATTTTCGCCATCTGATGGAGTTTGAAAAACAATGTTAACACAAACTGTTTATCAGATTTTTATTCAGTCGATTGAAGCTTAATAAAATTAATTTAGGAGGAGTTATGGCTCTTTATATTACCGATGAATGTATCAACTGCGGCGCATGTGAACCGGAATGTCCAACAGAATCTATCACAGAAGGCGATGAGATCTATGAGATCGATCCCGAGACCTGTGTAGAGTGTATTGGTCATTTTGACGAACCGCAATGTGTTGAAGTTTGCCCGGTAGACTGCATCGAAAAACTGCAGTAATTCCGCT
The DNA here is from genome assembly GCA_964422145.1 of uncultured bacterium. GTDB lineage: Bacteria > Fidelibacterota > Marinisomatia > Marinisomatales > JACNKV01 > JACNKV01. Next base: position 65,049 of record CAYQZV010000001.1, read on the forward strand.
TTAAATTATTCGATAACGATTTGTAGAACGTCCGGTAGAGTTTTATCTGTGGTTCGTTTTACGGCTTACTGGATAGATTTACGAAAAAACGGCTGTAATAGCCGTTTTTTCGTAAGGTAATCTTTACCGGACATCCACCGTGATTCATCCGGAACTATTTTGCCTGTAAAGGGTACTACTGGTATAAAATTATGAACAAAGAAAACATTATAGAATTACTCAAGTCTGTTCTCTATCCCGGGTTCAGCAGGGACATTGTCTCATTCGGCATAATCAAAGATATTTCCATTCAGGGTCGTAGTCTTGACATCAGGCTGAATATTCCCACGGATAACAACGACGTTCGCCATGCGATAAAGAAGGAAGTTCAGAGGACCTTAACCGATACAAACCAATTTGATTATATCCAGATCCATGTGGATGAAACACCGGCAAAGCCCGAACCGAAAGAGTCAAAACCTGAATCTTTGGTGAGCGGAAACATTAAGCATATCGTAGCGGTCGCCAGCGGAAAAGGCGGTGTCGGTAAATCCACAGTGGCTGCAAACCTTGCCGTTGCATTAGCCAATAAAGGCCATCGTACCGGCTTACTCGATCTCGACATTTACGGGCCATCGCTTCCAATTATCTTTGGTGCAAATAAAACACCGGATATTTCCGATGATAAAAAATTAATCCCGCTGGCTCTCCACGGCGTCAAAGTCATGAGTTTCGGATTTCTCAGCGGAAACAAGTCCCCGACGATTTGGCGCGGACCGTTAGTCTCAAAAATGACCCAGCAGTTTTTCAGGGATGTCCAATGGGGTGATTTGGATGTTCTGATCTTGGATCTTCCGCCCGGGACCGGCGACATTCATCTGACATTGACCCAACATGTAAAATTAAGCGGGGCGGTCATCGTGACAACACCGCAGGATATGGCGCTTGCTGATGTCCAAAAAGGAGCAGATATGTTCCGGAAGGTCAATGTTCCGGTTTTTGGTGTGGTTGAAAACATGTCGGGTTTTTATCTTGAAGGATCGGTCACCGACGGAAGTGAGATAACTCTGGATGGGTATGGTCCTGTCACGCCAGATGATAAAGGCCGGTTTTCTATCCGAATGGATATCTTTAAACGCGGCGGTGGATTACAAGAAAGTCAACGATTGGATGTTCCGTTTTTAGGTGAGATTCCTGTCTCAGCTGATATTACAACATCCTCCGACAAAGGCACTCCGGTTGTCTCAGCATTTCCGGACTCCATCCCTGCCCGATGTTACACCCAATTAGCAGATCAACTTTCAACGAGATTATTTTAGTTCATTATCCGACATGAGAGTATCTATTGACTGATAGACATCAGAGGGGTAATTTCGCCAGCGAATTTGTATACAATTTCTGGTCTTTACGATGAATTCCGAACAAACAAAAACACTCATATCAAAACAGAACCTTCCCAAGCATCTGGCTATTATCATGGATGGGAATGGGCGATGGGCAAAGCAACGCTCTCTTCCCCGTCTCGCCGGGCACCGCGAAGGGGTTCGTTCGGTTCGTGAAATTACACGGATTTGCGGCGAGATCGGAATTCAGCACCTCACGCTGTTTACCTTCAGCACTGAAAACTGGAGCCGCCCAAAATCGGAGGTCTCTGCGCTGATGACACTTTTACTCCGAACCATTGAAGGTGAAGTCGAAAAACTGCACAAAAACAATGTCAAGCTTTCGTCGATCGGAGATTTAAGCGCTTTACCGGATAAAGCTCGAAAAGGAATCATGAACGGAATTCAACTTACCCGAAACAACTCTGGATTAAATCTGATCCTTGCACTAAACTACGGAAGCCGGCAAGAAATTATGCATGCCGTAAAGTCGATCGGAGAAAATATTCAATCCGGTGATATCTCTGCGGAAGAAATCAATGATGATCTTTTTTCACAGCATCTCTATACCGCTGATATTCCCGATCCCGATCTGTTGATCCGTACCGGCGGTGAATTTCGTATGAGCAATTTTCTTTTGTGGCAAGCAGCGTATACCGAACTTTATACTTCACCCGTTTATTGGCCAGATTTTCGGGAAAAAGAACTTTTAGAAGCACTTCATTCATACCAGGGGCGCGAACGCCGCTTTGGTTTAACCAGCGAACAGATAGCAGGACAACAGTGAAACACCATTTTATCAGATATATTTTTCTTTTCCTCTTAAGTGGAATATTATTGGGTCAAACGTCAAAAGACCCCAATATTATAAAAGTCGATGTGGGCGGGAATGAACTGACCACTCGAAATATGATCTTATACACTTCAGGACTTCACGAAGGCGATGTGTTAAAATCCGGAGATCTCTCCCGAAGCACGAAACGGCTTTGGCAGCTTGGGTTGTTCAGTGATATCCAAATCAAGCTGACGGACGAATCTTCTGAAGGGATTTCCATTCTGATCTCTGTAGTCGAAAATCCAATTATGGGGAACTTGGTCTTTAAGGGAAATAAAAAGATCAAAGACGGAAAAATTAAAGAAGAATTAAAACTGCAGCCTGGGCAACGACTTCGACCACATTTATCGACCGAAGCCGTTCAAAAGTTAAAGAAGTTGTATGCAGAAGACGGATTTCTTCGCGCAGAGATCACCACCGAATATGTGGAAACCTCTGCAAAAAATCTTCCGAACGAAAAGACCCGAAAAAACACTCGCGATCTTGTGTTTCACATCAATGAAGGAAAAAAGATCAAACTCAAACACCTCGAGTTTGCCGGTAATGATGCCTTTCCGGATTGGCGCCTTCGATACATTTTAAAGGAAACGAAACAACAACGGTGGTTTTTATTCTGGCGTTCATACTATGATTCAGACAAATTTGAAGAAGACAAACAGTTACTCACGGCATTCTACAAAAACAAGGGTTACCGTGATTTTGAAATTGTAGCAGACACCGTTCAATACAGTGAAAACACCAATGCGATGAATCTGTTGATCACGATAAAAGAAGGCCCTAAATATCGCTTCCGCAATTTCTCATGGGAAGGACATACCCTTTACACGGAAGAACAACTGAAGCGGAGACTGGGGTTATCTTCCGGCGACGTTTACAATGAAGAAGAGTTTAATAAAGCCGTTTTTGAGCGTATGCAGGGACTCTACATGGATAAGGGGTATATTTACAGTCAGGTAGAACCCAAGATCAATCCGGTGGGGGATGATTCTTTAGATATCCATTTTGAGATCACGGAAAATCACAAAGTAACTGTTCGAAATATTTATATCAGCGGAAATCATAAAACCCGCGAAAATGTGATTCGACGGGAATTAAAGATCTACCCGGGAGATGTGTTTAATCGGAATCGTTTGATCCGCAGTCAGCAGGATGTATGGATGCTGAACTATTTCGGGAATGTCATTCCGGAAGTTATCCCGGTTGATGAAGATCAGATCGATCTTGAGATCACTGTTGAAGAGCAGTCTTCGGATCGTGCAACGGCAAACGTCGGGTTTACCGGCGAATACGGTATGACCGGCGGCGGCGGATTAGAGTTTAATAACTTCCGCGGATTGGGTCAGCGTTTCATCCTCAGTTTTAATACTGGGACAAATTACTCCATGTACCAGACAACGACGCCCGCAAAATACCGCTCATTTAGTTTAAGCTTTACTGACCCGATGATTTTTGACACGCCAAATCTTGTCGGTGGTTCTTTATTCTACAGTTTCCGTGGTGCATCCACCAACTATTCCTTCCCCCTGGATATTACCATCCGTGGGGGTTCACTGAGTTGGGGAAGACGGTTCCGCTGGCCGGATGATTACTTCCGCGGGAATTGGAGTATCCGGGCTGTGAAAAAAACATACAGCGGTGATCCACAGGATATAGCCGATTTCAACCTTGAAGGAAACGAAACTACGACAGGGATCAATCTGACACAGGTGATTGCACGCGACAGCAGGGATCGCCCTGAATTCACAACGATGGGATCCAAAATAACGCTTGAAACAACCCTGTCAGGATGGTTCCTTGGCGGAAATGAAGATTTTCACAAACATGTGTTGAATTTGGAGTGGTATACTCCTACATTCTGGAAATTTGTTTTGATGGGTTCGGCGAAACTCGGCGTCATAAACAGCCTTCCGTCGATTGGTGACGGGGTTTCATTGATCCCGTTTGATGAAAAATTCATCATGGGCGGAAACGGAATCCCGTACGGAAATATGCTTCGCGGATATCCGGATAATTCCATCGGACCGGTAACGTCATCCGGACAGCCGGCGGGCGGAAATGCGATGATGCGGTTCACAACCGAATTTCGTGTACCGCTTTCTGAAAACCCAGTGGTTTATGGAATGCTATTTGGCGAGATGGGAAATGTCTGGAACACATCAGACTTAGCTGAACCATTTAATTTACCCAGATACGGTGCACTGTCTCTGAAGCGGACTGCAGGAGCCGGTGTACGTTTTTATATGCCGATGATCGGAATGCTGGGCTTCGATCTCGGATACGGATTTGATGACATAACTGGTGACGGAAAACCGCAAGGATGGACCTACACCATAACATTTGGACAACCATTTTAGGAGGATAAAATGAACAATAAACGTATGGTCATGTGGGGATTACTGATCAGCATGATGCTGCCGGTCGTTTCGATGGCTCAGGCAAAAATCGGCTACATCGCTTCTGAACGTATTCGAACTGAATATGAAGAATTTCAAGAGGCAGAATCTCAACTTCAGCTTGAATTCCAAAAAGTCCAGTTTGAGTACGCAGATATGATGGTAAAGCTTGACAGCTTAAAACAATCCTACGAAACTCAGCGTTTGATGAGTTCCCCGGATTGGAGAGCTGAAAAAGAAACAGAAATTCAGGACTTGGAAGGAAGAATCCAAGCGTTCCAGGCTCAAAAAGTAGGCCCTGAGGGAGAATTATACCAACGTCAGGCTCAAATGGAATATGAATTATTATCCAAAGTGAAACAAGCTGTCGATAATGTTGCGATTGACAAAGGATATGATTTTATTTTTGACGGTTCAGTTTCATTGCTTTACGGTAAACCGACCTACGATCTGACAGATGACGTCCTGCACGAACTAAGAAAAGTGAACGAAACGAACTAGTACACTCTCTTGATATCTCTGCAAGAACTTGCATCCCAATTAAACGGGACGGCGGTTGGCAATCCGGAACTCACTATTTCCGGTGTTTCTGAAATTCAGCGAGGAAAGGAAGGAACGATCACCTTTCTTTCCAACCTGAAATACAAACAGTATTTATCCACAACCCGTGCATCGGCTGTTTTTGTAACGGATGTATCCATCCTTGAAAACAAGCCGGGGATTGTGGTCAAGAATCCGCAGCTTGCCATCGCCCAGACACTGGCTCTTTTTCAGAACGAGCCTGATTTTCCCTCTGAAATTCACCCCACGGCAATTGTACATAAAACAGCCGTCGTCGGATCGGGTGTCCATATCGGGCCTTACGCCGTTATCGAAAAAAATGCGGTAATTGGAGATGGATCTGTTATTGGTGCACACAGCGTTGTAGGTGAAAACTGTATCCTCGGAGAATCCTCTTTCCTTTTCCCCAGAGTCACTATTTATCATGGCTGCATTTTGAAAAACCGAGTCCGAATTCACAGCGGTACCGTAATTGGAAGCGACGGATACGGATTTGTGACGGAGAATGATACGCATCATAAAATTCCGCAGAATGGAAATGTGATCCTTGAAGATGACATAGAAATCGGCGCAAACTGTACCATTGATCGCGCCACGATTGGTTCAACGATCCTTGGTGCCGGTACCAAGTTGGATAACCAAGTCCATATCGCTCATAATGTTCGGATCGGCAAAGGATGTCTGATTACCGGGCAGGTGGGAATTGCCGGTAGCGTTGAAATTGGAAATTTCTGTATTTTTGCAGGACACACAGGTGTTGCACCCCATGTCGTCATTGGTGATCGTGCGGTCTTTGCTGCGAAATCCGGCGTGACAAAATCCCTGCCGGGTGGAAAAATTTATGCCGGAATGCCGGCTCGTGAAATCCGTGAACAAAACAGAAAAGATGCGGCCCTTTCAGAAATAGCAAAAATTAAAAAGCGGTTGAATACTTTAGAAGAAAAAAGCGTATGAACAGAAATCAAAGAACGATAAAAACAGATGTGTCCTGCACGGGAGTCGGTTTACATACTGGTGTAAAAAGCACAGTTACGTTTAAACCCGCCGAAGAAAATTACGGGATCCGATTTGTCCGAACGGATGTCGAACACTGCCCCGAGATAAAAGCAGATATTGATCATGTAGTGGATATTTCCAGGGGGACAACTCTGGAGCAAGACGGAGTAAGAATTCATACGGTTGAACATGTCCTTGCAGCAATTACCGGGCTTCGAATTGATAATATTAAAATAGAATTAACCGGGAAAGAACCTCCTGTCATGGACGGAAGCGCACTCGATTTCGTGATGTGCTTGAACCAAGCAGGAATGGTTGAACAAACGTCCCCAAGAGAAGTCCTTGTTATTGATAAGGCCATTGCCTATTCAAACCCTGAAAAAGGGATCGATATTCATGTTCTGCCCTCCGATCGCTTTCGCGTAACGTTTATGATCGACTATAAATATCCTTCTCTCGGAACGCAATATACTGCGATTTATGATATGGAGAAAAATTTCCCCACCGAAATAGCACCTTCAAGAACTTTTGCTTTTTTAAGTGAGATTGAAGCCCTGAAAGAACAGGGACTTATTCAAGGTGGAAACCTGAATAATGCTGTCATTATTGTTGACAAAGAAATTGATAAAAAAGAAGCCGATCATCTCAAAAAACTCTTTGGGATTCAAGATGAACTGATCGCCGGGGCGAATGGGATCTTAAACGGAAAATCGTTACGGTTTTCAAATGAGCCGGTTCGTCATAAAGCCCTCGATCTTATTGGAGATCTTGCCTTACTCGGAATTCCGATAAAAGGCCATGTAATTGCAGCCCGAAGCGGACATGCTTCCAACGTTGAGTTTGTGAAGAAGATTAAAAAAGAATATCAAAAGAAGATCCTTCAGCAAAAATACCAAAAGAAAGCTACTTCGGATTATTTTTTAGACATCCATGCTATTATGAATTTGATTCCGCATCGGTATCCTTTTATTCTGATCGATCGTATCTTGGACATGAATCTCGGAGAAACCTGCACAGCGGTGAAAAATGTTACAATCAATGAGCCTTTTTTCCAGGGACATTTTCCGAACCAGCCGGTGATGCCTGGTGTATTGATCTTAGAATCGATGGCACAAGCCGGCGCATTTCTTGTGCTAAACAGCGTTGAAGATCCCATGTCCAAAAACATGTTTTTCTCTGCCATTACACAATCCAAATTCCGTGTTCCCGTTATTCCTGGAGATCAGCTTAGAATTGAGATGAAGCTAATGAAAATGCGTTTAGGTGCTGTAAAACTTCAAGGGAAAGCCTACGTTGGTGAAAAACTTGTATGCGAAGCAGACTTAATGGCAAACATCGTTGATCGCGTCAGCGGATAGATCATGTCAGTTCTCATTCATCCTACTGCCATTGTTGATCCGAAAGCTGTTCTCGGCACGGATGTTTCTGTAGGTCCGTACTCGATCATTGAAGATGGCGTAACCATCGGGGGCGGAACATCCATTGGAAATCATACCACGATCCGACGAGGAACAACTATCGGGAAACAATGCCGGGTGTTTCATTCCTGCAGTATCGGGGAAGATCCTCAAGATTTGAAATTCGGAGGTGAAGAAACTCAAACAGAGATTGGTGATTATACTACCATTCGTGAGTTTGTGACCATTAATCGCGGAACAGCACATAGCGGAAAAACCAAGGTGGGCAGCCGTGTTCTATTGATGGCTTATGTTCATATTGCTCATGATTGTTTTGTCGGAAATGATGTGATCTTTGCGAACCTCGTGACTCTTGGCGGTCATGTTCATGTTGGAGATTGGGCGTCTCTAGGCGGCGGGGTGCTTGTTCATCAATTTTGTAAGGTTGGAGACCACGCATTTATCGGCGGTGGGTTTCGGATCGTTCAAGATGTTCCTCCTTTTATTTTAGCCGCTGGAGAACCGCTGAGTTATTCCGGGACTAACCGTATTGGGCTTCGTCGTCGCGGTTTCGATCAAAATCAACGAAACATGATCAAAAAAGCGTATCAGCTTTACTTCAGATCTGAACTGTCCCGATCAAAAGCATTAGAACAGATTAAAGAAACACTTCCTTCCTCTGCTGAAATTGAAATGATTCTCGACTTTATTCAATCCAGTGAGCGCGGAATAATCTGACCATCCCGGTTGCCGGGATTCTTGTTCTGAAATCAATTATGATGAAACGTTTTTCCTGTATGATAAAAAAAGGTTTTCCCATCTTTGCTTTTTTCTTGTTGTGTTCGACAGCCTTTGCCCAATGGCCGTCTTTCACGTTGAGAAACTATCATTACTCCGACTTTAAACAGCAAACCTCCCCTTATTTTTCTATGTTATCCTCTCAAATCAGTGTTCATCCTTTTGTTTTGCGTTCTGCTGATTCACGTTTCAACGCTGGGATGAACCTTTCAGGATTTAATCCTTATTCTGATATTGGGAAAGTTGGGTTGCGTCCCGGGCTACTTCCATCTTTGGAAGGAACAATCATCGTCACATCTAATTTGGCTTTTCATGGAACCATCTCAGGCTTAACACATGCAACTGGGCTTGTATGGATACAAGGGTGGGGATTCAGATTATTCCTCACAGATGATCCCGGAAAAGATTGGAGTATTTCCGCCAAATTCAGCCGTCTAGATAATGTGGGTAATTATCGTTTATCCAGCATTGATATGATTTTAGAAAAAGAATGGCAGCTGTCATCATTTCACTTTCGAACCGGTTTGGGTTCGAACTCGTTTAAATCCAAAATTTTTATAGATGGAGATGAAATTCCATCTTTCATACGCGGCTCCGATACATATGCTACTTTCGGAGTCATTTTTCAGTATAATAAATTTTTGCTCTGCCCGGAATTGTATTTATCCCAAGAGGGTGTCCAGCTTAGTTTAGGTTTACATAGGGTGTTTCATTAATGATGCAATCTTTATCCATCCTCGGGTCGACTGGGTCGATCGGTGTTAATGTTCTAAATGTTGTGAGAAATCTTGCAGGCAGATTTCAAGTAGATTATCTATCTGCGAATCAAAACAGCCGACTTATCATCCAACAAGCACTCGAGTTCCGTCCTAAAGCCGTATCCATTGTGGATGAAAAGGCTGCAAAAGAAGTCCAAAACGCTCTGGCGTCTGAATCCATTGAAGTGCTGTCCGGAAGAGAAGGATTGTTGTCTATTGCATCACAGAACGATATCGACATCATGGTAAATGGTTTGGTTGGATCTGCCGGGATGCAGCCCACGCTGTTCGCAATTCGTGCCGGAGTGAATGTCGCTTTAAGCAACAAAGAAAGCCTTGTAATGGCCGGTGAGCTCATCAACGAAGAGAAAGAAAGGTCCGGTGCAAAAATCTATCCGGTAGACAGTGAGCACTCTGCGATCTGGCAATGCCTTGTCGGTGAGTCTGATAACGAGGTTCGGCGAATTATACTTACCGGAAGCGGCGGTCCTTTCAGAACCCGAAGTGCGGATGATTTTAAATCGATAACTGTTGAAGAAGCTCTTGCCCATCCCAACTGGTCGATGGGACAAAAAATCACGATTGATTCCGCGACGATGATGAATAAAGGATTGGAAGTCATCGAAGCGAGATGGCTGTTTGATATCCTCGTTGAAAAAATTGATATTATTATCCATCCTCAATCCATTATTCATTCGATGGTAGAGTTTATCGACGGATCTGTTAAGGCACAATTGGGCGTACCTGATATGAAAGTCCCGATTCAATATGCTTTAACCTATCCGAACCACGTTTCATCTGATTGGGAGTCCCTGCGCTTAGAAGAAATTCAATCTCTTACATTTGAAGCTCCGGATCTTGAGAAATTTCCGGCGATTTCTCTCGCCTACCAAGCTTTAAAATCGGGTGGTTCCATACCTGCTGTTTTAAATGTTGCCAATGAACAGGCTGTGTATCGTTTCCTACGTCAAGAAATACCGTTTATGGCTATTCCGAAAATTATTGAATCGGCATGTGATCAAATGCCTTTTTATTCTCACCCAACACTGGAAGAAATCAATTCCTTGGAACTTGAAACGATCCGGTTTGTACAAGCGATTTAATGCGATGAAGGGAGTTATCTGTTTATGACGTTTTTATGGGCAACAATTGTCGTTTTGGGTGTGCTGATCTTTGTACACGAACTCGGTCATTTTCTGGCCGCAAAATCCGTTGGGGTACGTGTTGAAAGGTTTTCCATCGGTTTTCCACCGAGGTTGATCACATTTACATCCGTTCAAAACGGATGGGATTTTCACTTTTATTTTTACAAAAAAACTGATCAAGGACTCCAATGGGGACCCGTCTACTTCCATCATTTCGGCCGTCCCGGGAAAAAAGGAAGTAATACAGAATATTGTTTAGCGTTGGTCCCATTAGGAGGGTATGTAAAGATGGCCGGCGTAATTGACGAAAATCTTGATACAGAGATCACACAAGCCCCGGATGAGTTTGGCAGCAAATCACCCTTGGCACAGATGTGGATCATGAGTGCCGGTGTTTTGATGAACATATTACTGGCATTTGTTATTTATACCGGAATCACACTTTATACCGGAATCCCTGAAATCAGTACCGAGCCTGTGGTTGCAGAACTGATCCCTGATCATCCTGCAGAAAAAGCCGGATTGCTTCCCGGTGACCGTATTCTTGAAATCAACGATACACCCGTTTTTTCTTGGGAAGAAATGACTGCGCTGATTCATGAGCAACCCAATGCGCTTATCCATATTACCGTTGACCAAAATGGCGTGGAAAAGGACTTTACGATTCAATCCACAAATCAAGTTGCAACCATTGACGGAAAGATTGATACGCTTGGTTTTATCGGAATTGCACCGGAAATATTATATAGACCCAGCGGATTCGGAGAGGCTGTTGTCGCCGGGGTTCGTTCAACCAGTTACGGATTGGGTTTGATTGTGATGTCGATGAAGATGCTTGTGTCGGGTGATGCATCGATAAAAGATATGGGCGGACCCATCATGATCGCGCAATGGGCGGGTGAAACAGCAAAAGCAGGGTGGATTCCTTTGCTTGGATTCATGGCATTGATCAGTGTCAATTTGGCGTTTATCAATATCCTACCGATTCCTGCATTAGACGGCGGACATATTTTGGTTACGGCTATTCAAGCTATTCTGCGAAGACCTCTCTCTATTCGATTTCGTATGGTGATCCAGCAAATTGGTATGGCAATTTTATTAATGCTCATGATCACCGTAATCTTTAATGATGTACTGCGGCTTTTTGGAAATTAAATCCGCAAAATAAATTCTGCGTTATTTCTTATATTCTACAGACTGTAATTTTAACAGCATAGAGCCGTATTTCATCTTGACTTGGATTTGCACCGGATAGCGGTGTTCATCGTCACTTAGCCATACGATCATATCTCCTTGATTTTTTAGGAGAGCTTTTCCTTCGCGAAATGGTTTCAAGATAAAGCAGGAATAATCCCCATTCGCAGTAGAGACATTCTCCTTTCCCTCCACCAATACCCGGAAGTCTGAAAACTTTTTCTCATCCATCGTGAAAATATCGATGATCTGGCCTAGATCAAGTGATAGAGAACGAAAATAATACAATAAAGAATATGGCGTTCTGATCTTCGAGGACAAAGCCAGCGTGTCTCCGTCACATACAGCAATGGAATCTTGGTAGTTGAACTCTGCTGCAGATGTTTTTTTAAACTTTCCTTCTCGAATTGATTTTTTTACCTTATACGTCTCAAATGAGTTGGAATTTAGCCATATGTTAATCTTGTCTCTGACTTTGAATATTCTATCTGCCATCCCTTTTGTTTTTACTTGATAAAACACATGTGAAACGGGAATGCTGTTTAGAGTGTCAGCAGACAAGACAGAAAGAGTTGCTGAACCCGCAGGGATAAAATTAAAATAAGCTGTGTAGTTCAGAGTCTCTCCGGGTTTTAAAGAATAATCATTATTTGCATAACCAAAGGATAACATTCCAAAAGAAAATAAAGAGATTAAAAATACTAGGCGGTAATGATTCATCGAAGCTTGATTAGTTTGCTATCTTCAATTTTATAAATTTTCGATCCTATGGTTTCTGTAAAAACACCGTCGTCAATCAGAAGATCAACCTCGTTTTTAAAAACTTTTTCAATCTCATCTGGGTTTTGCAAGGGAGTTTGTCCTTGCCGATTTACACTCGTGGTTGTGATTGGTTTTCCAAGTATTTCTACCAGACTTGGGCTGAAAGTATGATCCGGAATCCGAATGCCGAGCGAATGCCCTTCTCCAAGGATCATAGGATGAACAACATCCGTTTTTACAGGTGCTATCAATGTCGTTTTACCGCCTAATACCTTGCGGGCAAGGGGCAAATCATCCTTTGAAAGGTTCATCCAATGCAGTGCACTTTCTTTGTTTGGAGCTACCACACTGATCGGTCCGGACCGCCCTTTTAAGGTATTCAGTTTTGAAATGGCGTTTCCATTGGTTGCATCGACTCCAAATCCGTAAAGTGTATCTGTTGGATACACCACAATTCCCCCATCTTGAATAACCTTTGCAGCCAAGGATATTGCATTGGAGTCATGCAGTGAAATTCGATGAATCATTTTTTATTCCGGTTTCGTCTTCCATCTACGGTGAAACCAAAAATATTGTTCCGGTGTTTCCCGTATTTTTTGTTCCAATAATAACGTATACATTTGAGTGATTTCTTCTGTAGTGGCATTTTCTGGCGGTACAACTGAAATGAAATCCATCAAAATTTTATGCTGTGAGATTTCCTGCCCGATGCAGAATAAAATTGGGGCTTTTGATTGTTGATAGAATCGTGCAACGCCTTTGGGGGTGGAGGATGGACGCCCTAAAAAATTGACGAAAACACCGCGTTTTTTTGCATCTTGGTCACTGGCCAATCCAAGAATCTTTCCGTTTTCCAGGACGTTGTACATCACTTTAAGCGGTTCTTTCCGATAGATGTGATGAGTCCCGTTCCTTTCACGGAGTTCTCGAAAAAATCGGTCAGCTCCTCGATTTCTTTGCCGGTTGATCACCACATAGAGAGGATATTTTTCTTTGCCCAGCCAATCCATCATTGTTTCCCATGGACCGAAATGGCCGGTGACCATGATGATCCCCTTCCCTTTCTCTAATTCTTTATCTAGTACCTGTTTTGTCTCAGATGTAAACGTATAATGCTTTGTTGATGAAAGAAACTCTACAAAATTCTTTGTAAAATACATGTAGCTGTTCTTTAAAACATGTTTGTGCCATAATTTTTGTTTATTCGGGAATGCATTTTGAATGTTATTAAATGCTGTTTTTTGCCGGATGGTCACATGGTGGTAAAGCAAAGAAGCTAAACGTTTTGATAATACCGTTCGAGCGGAAATCGACATGGCGTTCAATCCGCGGGATAATAAGGTCAAACTATAGTATGTTAGACGGTCTAGTGGGCGCATTTTTTGAAACTTTTTCTTTCGTACAGTGTTAAATTTAAGATAAAGTCCGGTGAACAACATTGGTTTTATTCAAAATATCCATTAAACTTATACCTATGAAAAAATACGTTTATCCTATTTTAATCTTGTCGCTGATGAGTTTTGTTTCATCCAAACCTGTCGTCTATACAATTCCCATTCAAGGTACAATCGATTTGGGGCTTCCCCCGTTTATTGAACGCGTTATTGAAACCGCTGAAGAAAAAGGTGCTTCTGCTCTCATTTTTGACATCGATACATTTGGCGGACGTGTGGATGCTGCCACTCAAATAAAGGATGCTATTCTGGGTTCAGACATTCCAACGGTTGCATTTATTAATCGAAGGGCCATTTCCGCCGGAGCACTGATCTCACTGTCCTGCGAAAAAATATTTATGACAGAGGGCGGGACTATCGGAGCCGCAACGGCTGTGGATATGCAGGGAAACAAGGGTACTGAAAAAGTCATCAGTTATATGCGGGAAGAAATGGCTTCCACTGCGGAAGCAAGAAATCGCAATGTCGATATTGCCAAAGGGATGGTCGATGAAGAATTGTCTTTCACTCATCTCGTGATTGATGGAGATTCTGTGGAAGTCGCGGATCTTGAAGGCAGGAAAGAAGGCAAACTGATCACGCTAACTACGGATCTGGCTTTGAAATATCAAATTGCCGATGACCAAACCAAAACCTTTGAAGATGTCTTGAGTAAGCTTGGATTAGAAAATGCTGAAATTCGATCAACAAAAGAAAATTGGTCTGAGAACTTTGTTCGTTTTTTAACCAATCCGGTTGTTGCTTCTTTGTTGATGACGTTTGGATTTCTTGGGATCTTGTTTGAATTACAAAGCCCCGGATGGGGTATTCCCGGAACGTTCGGCGCCGTATGTCTTGCGCTGTCATTGGGGTCATCGTATATCGCAGAACTTGCGACGGTCAGTGAATTGCTGATCATTTTCGTTGGAATTGTTTTACTGCTGATCGAAGCATTGCTTATTCCGGGATTTGGAATTGCAGGAATCGCCGGGATCGGCATCATTCTTTGGGGATTGTACGAATTATTACTGCCGGACGTTCCGGTAGGAGAGGAGATTACATCCATGGCATTAACCGGTTTAACCATCGGAATTATCGGAGGAATCATTGGATTGGTCCTCCTGTTTAAATTGATGACAAAAACGAAATTTTGGAGCAAGCTCACAGCGCCCGGCGTTGAAAGTGCCGAAGAAGGATATAATACTTCTGTTGGTTGGGAATCTCTGACTGGAGAAGAAGGGGTAGCTGCCACCGATCTCCGCCCTTCCGGCTGGATTACCGTAGGCGACCAAAGAGTTTTTGTTGTGAGTGAAGGAGATTTTATTATAAAAGGAGACACGGTGAAAATCCTGACTGTTGAAGGAAATCGTGTCGTAGTTCGATCATTAAACAATCATTAGGAGTTCATAATGAGTATATTTTCTGTTACAGTACTAGCGTTGATTCTGTTTTTTGTTATATTGCTGTTTTACTTTGTCCCGCTTGGGATGTGGATACAGGCAATTGTCAGTCTCGGCTTAGGTAAAATTACGATCATTGATTTAGTTCGGATGCGGTTACGAAAAATTCCGCCAAGACTCGTGGTTGACGGAGTAATCAATGCACACAAAGCAGGATTGGAAGATATTTCCACCGAGTTGCTTGAAACACACTTTCTTGCCGGTGGAAATGTAACCAATATTGTCTCTGCTATGATCGCAGCGAACAAAGCAAAAATTGATCTTCCTTTTATGACGTCCACCGCAATTGACCTTGCCGGACGAGATGTAAAAACGGCTGTGCAAACCAGTGTTTACCCCAAAGTGATTAATGCGCCGAAAGAAGGGTATTTATCCGCTGTGGCAAAAGATGGGATTGAATTGAAAGCCAGAGCTAGAGTTACCGTGAGAACGAATATCCCCGGATTGGTCGGGGGTGCTACGGATGAAACCGTTATTGCCCGTGTCGGTGAAGGAATTGTCAGCGCAATCGGATCTTCGTCAAACTACTCCACTGTTTTAGAAAATCCCGACCTAATCTCAAAAGCTGTATTAGCAAAAGGCCTCGATGCCGGAACCGCATATGAAATTCTTTCCATCGATATTGCCGATCTGGATGTGGGGAAAAATGTCGGTGCGCGTCTTCAAGCTGACCAGGCACAAGCAGATTTACGCGTCGCTCAAGCTCGAGCTGAAACCCGTCGTGCCATGGCTGTAGCTGAAGAACAGGAAATGAAAGCCAGAACCCAAGAAATGCAGGCCAAAGTTGTTGAGGCTGAAGCTGAGGTCCCGAAGGCTATGTCTCAGGCTTTCAGAGAAGGTAATCTCGGTATTTTTGACTACTACAATATGCAAAATATCAAAGCAGATACCGGTATGAGACGCTCTATTTCAGGTGAGGGCGAAACCAAAGCGACCGAAGCCCCGGAAGATCACGAAGAAAATCTAGCCTAAGAAAGGTTTAATCTTTTTGGTTATCACAAATATGGTGAAGTAAGCATGGAAGGTGTCGGATATTGGATCTTTTTGTTGATTCTGTATTCTTTGTCTATGATGGCAAAGAAACGGAAACAAAAACAAGCCTGGCGAGATCTTGAAGATCAAGAGGGCGAAAAACCCTCTCCCGCTCCAAAACCGGAAATGCCTGGGTTTTTACAGGATATCTTTCAAGAGATCAAATCCGAAATGATGGAAAAAGAAGAGCCGGAAACTCATGAATCTTTTGAAGAGGTTTATGAAGAAGAACCTGAAGTGATTCAAGAGGACATTCCAAAACCGGTTTATGTCGCACCTTCTCAAACCACAGATTCTTCTGAGCACTCCATCAAATGGGATCATCCGAACCCTCCTTTGAAAGAGGATGCGGAGAATCCTCTATTAGCCTTTGTCCAAAACCTTCAGTCTCCCGATAACTTGAAACAAGCGATCATCCTAAAGGAGGTCTTGGACAAACCAAGATCATTAAGGCGATCCATCCGATAGCGTTATGAATGCCCTTGCATTGCCGCCTTGCGGATACACCTGTCATGATTGTCATTTTTATCAGAAAGGCTGTTCAGGGTGCACGCAGACCTGCGGTAAACCGTTTTGGATTGAAGATGAGTCGTGGGATGTATGCCCTATTTACGGATGCTGCTGTAATGAAAAACAGTTAGAACATTGTGGTCAGTGCCCCCAGCTCCCCTGCGATATATTCTTAACATTGCGGGATCCAGATATGACTGATGAGCAGTTTGAATCGTCATTAAAACATCGGCTTGAGGTTCTCCATAATCGGAATTCTAATTAAGATTTGAACCGCAAATCCATTAGTGTAAGCATCGATCCAAGAATTGAGCTATTGAATTCTATCCAATATTTATGTGGGGAAAATCTCCGATTAAAAGATATTCTTTCAGACGATTCCTCTGAATATAAATCAGCGCTTATTAACCGCGTTAATCATACATGTTCGAGTGATATATGTGATATTTACAAAAAGCTAGAATCTTTAGATCGAGAAAATTTAATTAAGCATTTTGTATCTGCTGAGTTTAATTGATATTTATCATATTATAAGAACGCTAGAGACATAAATCTATCCAATAAGCATGGTAAAAAAGGACAAAAAGATTACCCAGACCGCAAAAGCAAAAACGAAAGACGAAAAACAGATTTTGCCACCCTTTACATTAATTTAGCATCAAGAAATAAATTAACCCCAAATCTACTAATGGGATTAATTAATGAAGCATTAGATTCAAAAAATGCAACCATTGGTAGTATTGATATCATGAAGAAATTTTCATTTTTTGAAATCGATGCTGCGTATATGGAAAAATTAATAGCATCTTTAAACAAGCAATCATTTGAAGGTGAAAAAGTTTTAGTAGAATTTTCAAAAGAAACCCCCAATCGCACCTCTTCAAATAAAGGTAAGTTTATAAGCGAAAAAAAGAAAAAACGACATAAGCGAAGCCAAAAACCGCGCGGTAGAAAAAAAAGGAAATAGCCAAGACTGATTGGGAAAGTCCGACACAACACTTTTAATAAAAATAAGTTTTAAAAATCATTTGCCAACCCGCAAATAACTTTATAAGTTTGTGAGTGATTACTCACTGAAATATGACAAATAAACAAGAAAAAATATTATCCGCTGCGCTAGAGCTCTTTGCAAAAGATGGTTTTACTGCAACACCCACAAGCAAGGTAGCTAAGCTCGCCGGTGTGTCTGAAGGGCTCATTTTTCGCCATTTCGAAAATAAGCAAGGTTTATTGGATGCAATCTGTAAAATGGCAGAAGAAAAAATGGGTGGCATGTTCTACAACATTATGACGGAAGAAGATCCCAGAACACAAATTCGCCTCTTTTTAGAATTGCCTTTTAATATTGATCCTGACGATAAAGAATTCTGGAAGCTGCAATTCAAGCTCAAATGGGAGCTGAATGCTCATAAAGAAGAGAAAATGAAACCAATCGACAGTTTATTACAGAATGCCTTTACAGAACTTGGGTTTGATAATCCAGAGTTAGAGACCAAGCTTTTCATGTTTATTATTGAAGGTATCTCAACATCCATATTGAGGGATGAAATTCAATATGATAAAAATCAGATGGTATCTTTTTTGTTAAAGAAATATAATTTGTAAAAATTTTTTACGAAAAACTGTAAGTGATTAATCACTAATTACTAAATTTATTACGGAGTCAAAAATGACAAAAACCAAAAATTGGAATACTGAAAATATCGGGGATCAAAGTGGTAAAGTCGCCATTGTGACCGGTTCGAGTAGTGGTATTGGATTAGAAACGGCACGAGTGTTGGCAAATAAAAATGCTCAAGTTATAATTGCGGTTCGCAATTTAACTAAGGGGCATGCTGCTGAGTCAAAAATTAAGTCTCAAAATGCCAATGCGAATATTCAAGTTATGGAGTTGGATCTAGCTGATTTAAGCTCTGTTGCTTCATTTTCTCAGGCGTTTAAGAAACAATACACTCAGTTGAACTACCTAGTTAATAATGCTGGTGTTATGGTGCCGCCGAAAACAAAAACAACCGATGGGTTTGAATTGCAATTTGGAACAAATCACCTTGGCCATTTCGCACTTACAGGTCATTTAGTTGATGTTTTGAAAAACACTCCAAATTCCCGAATTATCAATGTATCATCAATGGCACACAAGGGAGCCAAACTAAATTTTGATGATTTACAATGGGACAATAGAGAGTATAAAAAATGGTATGCATATGGAGATAGTAAAATTGCAAATCTCTACTTTACCTCTCAGCTTGGGAAAAAATTAATCGACACAACTGTAAAAGTGACCGCCGCTCATCCCGGATGGACTGCAACAGATCTACAAAGAAACACTGGTTTAGCATCGTTTTTAAATAATTTTTTTGCACAAACCGTGGATATGGGTGCACTTCCAACTTTACGTGCACTTGCAGACGATGCAGCTTCCAGTGATGATTATTATGGCCCAAAAGGGTTTATGGAAATGAGAGGATTTCCGGTTCGAGTTGACCGATCAGACTTAGCAAAAAATGAATCTATCGCTGAAAAACTTTGGACTGTATCAGAACAATTAACTGGAGTTTCCTATTAATACTATGAATGTAATTATTACAGGTTCAACTGGGATGGTGGGAAAAGGCATTTTACTAGAATGTATGGACCATCCTGACGTTGAGAAAATATTAATCATTAATAGGTCATCATTGGGGCTAAATCATCCAAAGGTAACAGAGCTCATTCTGCCAAACTTTATGGATATATCAAACCACAAAGATGCATTGTTGGAATACGATGCCTGTTTCTTTTCTATGGGAATTTCATCGTTGGGGAAAAGTGAAGAAATATACTCTGCTATTACTTATGATATTATTAAGCAGTTTGCCGACACATTATTTGATATTAATCAGAAACTAGTGTTTAATTATGTATCGGGCTCTGGTACAGATAGTAGTGAATCCGGAAAAGTTATGTGGAGCCGCGTAAAAGGGAAAACAGAAAATTATATTCTGAACAAAGGCTTTGCTGATGCATATATGTTTAGACCCGGTGCCATTATACCAGAGAAAGGAATTAAATCGAGTACTACTTGGGTCAACTTCATTTTAATACTGTTTTCTCCATTTTATTTTTTAATGAGAAAAAGTCAACATGTAACCACAACAACAAAAATTGGTCAAGCGATGATTCAGTCTGTAAGGGCACCGATGGAATTAAAACATTTAGAAAATAAAATTATAAATCAATTAGCTGGATAGAAATAGAATGATTAACATGATTGGATACACATTACTCGGTTTATTTGGATTGGCGGTTATGGGTGGAACTGCCTTTGTAAATCTTAGCCCCGAGTTTGGCGGTAAGCATACTGAAACAGATATTCTTAAATATGAAGAATCCGAAAATTATAGAGAAGGTATTTTCCACAATAGGATACCCATTAACATGAGTATGGGAGCCAGAAATATGGATTCACTTTCATATGAGTTTTTCTTTAACGAGAATGAAAGAGCGCCAAAAGAAGTTCCACCCATTGAAAAATTGAGCGCTGAATCATTTTTTGGTGATAATGAAAAATTGTCTTTTGTATGGTTTGGGCACTCTACACTGCTTATTAAAATGGATGAAAAAACAATTTTAATTGATCCAATGTTTAGCGATGTCCCTTCCCCACACCCAATGTTGGGAAATAGTAGATACCAAAAAGAGCTTCCCATGGATGTTAATAAGTTACCAAAAGTTGATTATGTGTTTATTTCGCATGACCATTATGACCACTTAGATTATCAATCTATTCAACTGTTAAAAAAGAAAGTAAACCAATTTTATGTACCCCTTGGCATTGGAAGACATCTTAAAGATTGGGGCATCGCCGAAGAAAATATTATAGAGTTTGATTGGTGGGACGAATATGTAGTGGACGATTTTGAATTTGTGTTTACCCCCGCTAGACATTTTTCAGGTAGAGGAATAACAAATAGGTTTTCTACTTTGTGGGGCTCATGGGTTATTCGCTCCCCAAATAATAGTATTTATTTTAGTGGGGACAGTGGGTTTGGTGATCACTTTAAAGAAATTGGTGATAAATATGGTCCATTTGATCTAGCTTTTTTGGAGTGTGGGCAGTATAATGAAATGTGGGCAGATGTACATATGATGCCACATGAAACTGCTCAAGCAGCTATAGATTTAAAGGCGAAATCAATGATGCCAATACATTGGGGATCATTCACTTTGTCGCTACACTCTTGGACAGACCCAATTGAACGCATTATGGAGGAAACAAATAAATTTAATATGCCACTGGTAGCGCCTAATATTGGCGAAATTGTTTCTGTGGGAAATGGCACCCCATCTCTTCATCGCTGGTGGGAAACAATGCCCTTGCAAATGAACTTCGAGATATAAATAAGGCACAGGGATTTATCTATCTTGATGCTATTATAGACGTTTTAAAAGAATATGAGAATAAACGAGCTGAATCGCCCCAATTATCATTTAATCAATTTTACCCGCAAATTATCAACACGTTGATAACTTCACATTCAAAAACTTGATTCCCAGATTGGGGTAGTCCTTTCTATTTAATCCGCAGCCCTTTATCTTCGTTGATAAAGATCCAGGCCGCTACTTTACCAATATTCATTGGTGCCTGCGCATCCCAGTATTGAATCCCATGGTGGAATCTTGAACTGGTTTCATCGCTGGGAATTTGATCCACAAATTCGATGATCTGTTCAACTCTTTCCAGCCAGAGTTCCATGTTTTTTTCACGGAGATCAACCCAACCTGCATAGGTCCATTTCTCAATTTTTTCCTGAGTCACATCAAGTGTTTCACGTCCACGCTGAACCGGAATTTTAGCGACAGGTCCGCGCAGGATTTGCTCTCCGTCTGAAAGCAAAATCGGAAGTCCAATTGATATGATTTGTGATCGAACTGATGCATCACTTAAAATCATTTCTTGGACTTTTTCAGATAGGATCTTTGGGCTTTGGGCTGTGATGCATTTCAAGTCACCGCAGGCTTGTTTTAATAAGTGAGCTTCATAGAGTAGTTTTGATAATCTTGGCGGTCCGAGAATCTCAAAAGCCACACTGGAAGAATTGTGCTTTTCCTTGAGTTTATCCATTTCGTTAAGAGCTTGATGGCGCATATATCCTGCACGATATGTCGGTCCCATAATCGAGTTGTCAAGCGCGTTCAAGATATCATGACCGGTATTGTCTCCCAGAATTTCCATGATGACATTTTTTGCAATTTCTTCCGGGGTTACAAACTCCATTTGTCCTGCAGATGTAATGGTTTCAAACTCCCCTTGTGAAAAAATTCCATTTTCTCCGGTATCGATAAAAACAGATTTAAGTGTTTTTTCCAGATCAACCCATTTCCCATTTCCTTCAAAGCGATAGTGGGTTCCCAGCTGTTCAGCCTGCTCGGGCTTGCAATCATAAAGTTCGATGGGTTTTCCGTGTTTACTGATCTCTCCGTACTTAATCCCTTTCCATGCAATCGCCGCAGCAGGTTTGATCTCTTTGCAAATCGGACCGCCGGGTGTTCTTCCCATTAAAAATAGCAGCATAGTGTGCGCCCCTGCCAACGAGGCTTTACTGAGTAATACACGTGACGGACGTTCTTCACTGTGTGTATACGGAATGTTCAATCCCATTCCGCCGGTTCCTGTCGTTCCGATCTTTAGATATACTCCCGTTTTGTTGTTTAACATGCTTGCGTGTAATATCTGAATATGTCTAATGATCTGAGGAATATATAACGTGGTCAGCATTTTCTCTACTTCCGTATTCAGGCTTTTCTGCATCGCTCCGCCTTGTTCGGTCGTCTTTTTTAATTCTTGATTCAAATTATAATATCCTGTGTAGATATCTTGATAAGCAAGAGCTGTGGCTGTATTCACGGTATCAATAATGATATGCGGTTTAAAATCGCTTATTACAGTATTGAGAAAGGAATTTTTTAATTGGTCATCATTAAAGGATTCCATGGTGTCTTGGCGTAGAATTTTTCGAAATTCCGAATTATTCAATAACTCATTTCTGCTTAAATCTTTCAAAGCAGTTCGGACAAAGATATTTCCCCAAACGGGTGTGAATTGAATATCGGGCGCTTCTTTTCTCATGAGATCGCAGGATTCAACCGCTTCATGTTCTTGAAGAGATAAAATAGCAACCTCACTCGGTTTGTGCTCAATTAATCTTCTTAAAATAGCGGTTCCGACTAGCCCCCAGCCGCCTAAAATGAGAATTCTTCGATGTCTAATGTCCATTATTTCCTCCTGTGAATAATTATTTGTTCTTGTGTACTAAAATACCAAGAGCGATTGAATTTAATTTGGTTTGAATCGTGTCTGAGCGTGACAACAACACGATCGGAGCTTTTGCCCCAAGGATGATCCCGCCCCCGCTTGCATTTCCGATCTCGATCAATGCTTTGACCATAAAATTAATAGTCGTGATGTTCGGACCGATAAAAATATCTGTTTCCCCGGCGATGTTTGATGTTAAATTTTTTGATTTTGCGGCTTTCATGGATAGGGCAACATCCAAAGCGATAGGGCCTTCAATATGAAATGCCGGATTATCTTGATGTCGTAGTACGGTCTCTCTGGCTGTTTTCGATTCAGGGATTTTATCTGTCACCTCTTCAACCAACGATAACATAGCGATATTCGGGGTGCTGATCTCAAGCGCGTTTGCAACATCGATGGCGTTTAAAATGATTGAGTCCAGAACCGTCGGTGATAAAATCGGACTCACCCCGCCGTCTGTCATCAGCATTAATCGATGAAAATGTTCCGATTTAACGACGGCGATATGTGATAATAATCTCTCCGTTCGAATGCCGTTTTTTGAGGACATCACTTCTTTCAACAACGTTGAGGTTTGTATGTCCCCTTTCATCAGAAGACTCGCGTCTCCGTTTGCTACAGCTGAAACCGCTTGTTGTGCAGCCGTTACCGGTTCGTTATCCGTGAAGATCAGCGGACGAATCCATCCAAGCTTTTCGGCTTCTTCAAGGACTTGAAACAAATAGGGTTTTTGAGGGTTAACTACCGCAATCGATACCGGTTCATAGCCCGATATTTTTTCATAAACATCTCTGAATGTCTTCAGCATGGCTTGTACTCTTTTACAGATTCTTCGTTACTTATCACTCTCAGCACGGCTTCAGACATCGCTTCCAATTCGAACGACCCCGGATATACAAATCGACGCGGAATGAAGGGGATATACTCCGTCAATTTCTCAACTGCCATTTGAGAAAAAGCCACGCCTCCGGTGAGAATCAATCCATTTACTTTCCCTTTTAAAGCTGCAAAAACCGAACCAATTTCTTTTGCGGTTTGATAGATCATTGCCCGAAAGATTAAAAGAGCGTGTTCGTCGCCGGCTTGAATTTCCTTTTCTACTTCGTGGATATTTTGTGTTCCTAAATACCCTTTTATCCCGCTTTCTTTCGATAAAAGTCTTTCGATTTCTTTTCTGGAATAGTTTAATTTTTCCATGATGTCCAGCAAACCGGCAATCGGAAGAGCTCCAGCTCTTTCTACCGAAAAAGGACCCATCCCCAATAAAGCATCATTTACATCCATGATTTTTCCGCCGGATACGGCTGCAATTGAAAACCCAGACCCCAAATGAGCTGCAATAAAACGGGTGTCGTTTATCGAGATTCCTAATTCTTTAGCTGCTTTTTTTGCGCAGTATCGGATGTTTAAAGCATGGCTGCGGCTTTTGCGTACCACCCCGGGAACGCCGGATATCCTTGCCACATCTATCATATCATCCGTTGTTACCGGATCGACAATGAATCCTGGAATATCCCATTGTTTCATAAGTGATTCTGCGATAAGCGCACCGAGATTAGATGCATGATTTGCATATGTTTGGTTACGGTAACTTTCCAGAATATCTTGATTGATTTTATACACTCCGGCTGGAGTGGGGGCAAGAGGACCTCCACGCGAGGTAATGGCATCTAATTGGGAAATAGACTCTAAATAGGGCGTGATGGATGTTAATCTATAAGATAGTTGGTCTGCTGCATTATATTTCAGCGACCCGGACTCGTGGACGATTTCATGTCTCCACAAGCATTTCTGTTCTTGAAAAAGACCAATCTCGGTTGAACCTGAACCGGGATTAATCGCTAATATAAAGAAGGCTTGCCTCCGTTTCTTAAAACAGTGCCGGAATTCCGGCGGTTAAATTATTTTTTCACCAGTTCCATTCCCCGATTTAACGCCTGCTCGTTTAACGGAATCAAATGATGATGGCGTTCGGGAAGTACTTTCGTTAAAGCTTCCAAAATTGAATCTACTTTGATAATGGGTTTTACGGCTAAAAACGCCCCTAGAACAATCATGTTCATTGTCCGAGGGTTGTTCAGTTTTTTAGCTTCTTCCGCTGCCGGGATTTTCCAAACCGTCACATCCTCACGTGTCGGTGGATTAATAATATTATTCGCTTCGTAAATAATATTCCCGCCGGGTTTTGCTGCGGATTCAAATTTATCCATGGAAGGCTGATTCAGAATAATGATTGTATCAAATTTATTGATGATCGGGGAGCTGACCTTCTCATCAGAAACAACCACAATACAATTTGCGGTTCCGCCCCGCATTTCCGGACCATAGCTCGGCATCCAAATCACTTCTTTATCTTCAACCATCCCTGCATATGCAAGCGTCATCCCCATTGACAATACACCCTGTCCGCCAAAACCGGCAATAATGAGTTCTTCGTTCATTCTATTTTTCCTCCTTTGGCGGGACTTTAATATCTCCAAGTTGATAATAGTCAAAGATGGTATCATCTAAATATTTGTTAGACTCTTCCGGCGTCATTTTCCATCCAGACGGGCAGTTTGACACCACTTCCACCAAGCATGTTCCGCCTTTTCCATCGATTTGATATTGAAGAGCTTTCATGATCGCTTTTTTGGTTTTTCGAACGGCTTTTGCGCTGTTCACCGCTTGTCGGGTGATGTAATATGAACCGGGAAGCAACGCCAGCATTTCAGAAATCTTGATCGCATGTCCCATCAAATCAACATCACGTCCATCTGGGCTCGTTGAGGTTTTTGCGCCTTCCAGGGTTGTCGGAGCCATTTGGCCGCCTGTCATTCCGTAAATCCCATTATTTATAAATACAATGAGGAAGTTATCACCGCGATTAACGGCATGGATTGTTTCTCCTGTTCCGATCGCAGCTAAATCACCATCTCCCTGATAGGTAAAGACAACCTTGTCTGGGAATACTCGTTTGATTCCGGTGGCACATGCTGTTGCTCTGCCATGAGCTGCCTGCTGGGTATCTACGTTTAAATAATTGTAGGCTAATACCGAACATCCGACTGGCGCAATTCCGATCGTGCGATCATTCACGCCCAATTCTTCAACGGCCTCCATGATAAGGCGATGAACGACACCGTGTCCGCATCCCGGGCAATAATGATTGGGGGCTTCGTGGAGAAGTTCCGTCCGCTCCCATACTTTGTTCATGGATTCAATAATGTTGTCATCTATTTGTTTTGACATAATTATTGTCTCCTTTCTTTCGAATACAATTCTTTGATTTTTTCTACAATCTCATCCGGTTGCGGAATCATTCCACCCATTCTTCCATAAAATCCAACAGGGGTTTTTCCTTCCACAGCCAAACGGACATCTTCCGCCATTTGTCCTGCGCTCATCTCAATGGTTAAAATTCCGTTTATCTGCCCGGTTAAGTTTGCGATTGCCTGATAAGGGAATGGGAACAATGTGATCGGTCTCAGCAGCCCAACCTTCATTCCTTCTGCTCTGGCAAGATCCATAGCTTTATGAGCAATCCGTGCTGACAATCCGTATGCAACCAAAAGAAAATCTGCATCTTCGGTGCCAATGGTTTCATAACGGATCTCGTTTTGTTCAATCTTTCTGTATTTATTTTGGAGGATTTTATTCATTTCCTCCATGTCTTCAGACTGTAAGTGCAAGGATGTGATCACATGCTGCGGTCTTCCGTTTACTCTGCCGGTCGTCGCCCAAGATGAATGATCTACGCGATTTTTTTCGACATCATATTCCGGGAATTGAACGGATTCCATCATCTGTCCTAAAGCTCCATCTGCTAAAATCAAAACCGGGATTCTATACTGATCAGCCAGATCAAAACCAAGAAACGCAAAATCTGCCATTTCCTGAACGCTGTTCGGTGCCAGAACAATCACTTTATAATCTCCGTGACCGCCTCCTTTTACCGCTTGGAAATAATCTCCTTGAGACGGCTGGATGGTTCCTAGTCCGGGTCCGCCCCTTACAACATTTACCAAAAGGCAAGGAAGTTCGGCACACGCGATATATGAAATGGCCTCCTGCATCAAACTGTATCCGGGGCCGCTAGTGGATGTCATTACCCGCGCGCCTGCACCCGCTGCACCATAAACCATATTAATAGCGGCGATTTCACTTTCTGCCTGTACAAAAGCACCTCCGCGTTTCTCAAGTTCTCTGGACATATATTCCAGCAATTCGGATTGCGGGGTGATCGGATAACCAAAATAACCTTGTACTCCAGCCTGCATTGCGGCTTCGGCTAAGGCTTCGTTACCCTTCATTAATTGCTTTTTACTCATAATTCTCTCGTTGGATAATTTTAATAAATTATAATGCCACTTTTACTTTTTTCCCTTCCCTGTAAACCGTGATAATCGCCTCCGGACACACCAACGCACAATTTGTACATCCTGTACATGTTTCATGTGCAAGGATGGAGTATGTATATCCTTTTTGGTTCAGGGCATGGGACATTTCCAAGGAATCTTGGGGGCATTCTACAACACAAAGGTCACAGCCTTTGCAGTAATCTGTTTTGATGATTACATGACCGCGTATTTTTGCCATAATTCACCTTTCAAAATATGATCAAAATCAAGGGGAGAACTTACGGCAAACCCAAAGACGATTCAATAAATAGAACGAATATAATCTAAGGTTTTGGAGAAGGATTCACTCAGATCAGACAATGCTATCCATGATGGAACCCACCTGACTTTTCAGTTCTTCCATCGTGCTGTCATTGTGAATGATAAAGTCCGCCATGCTTACTTTTTCTTCGCAGGACCATTGTAAATCCATGCGCCGCATGATTTCATCACGAGAAAGCCGGCCCCGCTTCAAAGCTCTTTCCATGCGGTGTTTGAACAAGGATGTTACTGTGATCACATAGTCAAGATGCTGATCTAACCCGGACTCAAAGATCAAAGCTCCATCCACCAAAAAGAGGGAGTATTTATCGTTGGCGGAGATTTCTTCAAACCGCTTGTCGATCACATCAAACAGATAAGGATGAACAACGGCATTTAACCGCAGCTGATGGTCTTCATCTTGAAAACTAACGCGTGCTAATTTTTTACGATCGATTTTATTATCCGCATTGAGAATATCGGTACCAAATTCGGCAATCAATTCATTTTGGATCAGATCATTGGTGCTCAATAGATGTTTTGCTTCTGTATCTGCATCGAACACATATGCTTTTAGTTCCTTAAAATAGGTGCTCACTGTGCTTTTCCCGGTACCGATACCGCCTGTTAAACCAACTTTTAACATGTTATGACAATGCCTTAATAATTCGTTGGGTTATTTCTTCAATATCGCCAAGTCCGTCTACTTCTTTCAAAAGCTGTGTTTTTTTGTAGTAATCCAATAACGGCGCTGTGGCTTTCCAATATATTTTTTGTCTCTGCTTGATGACTTCTTCTGTATCGTCGCTTCTCCCGGATGTTTTTCCGCGAAGAACCAATCTCGTAATAAGCTCATTTTCATCAGCATATAAGCTGACCGCAGCATCCAGATTGTGTCCGAGTTTTTTCATAATCCCGGTCAGACCTTCTGCCTGTGGGATTGTCCTTGGAAAACCATCCAGCAAATATCCGTCTTTGCAATCATCCTGCTGTAGGCGGTTTTCCATCATAGATAACAAGAGCTCATCTGGAACCAACTCCCCGGCATCCATATATTTACGTGCCCGGGTTCCTAGATCTGTTTCTGCTGAAAGTTCTGCTCGTAAAATATCCCCGGTAGAAAGATGGATAATATTATAATGTGTTTTTAAATTATTGGCCTGGGTCCCTTTTCCGACTCCAGGAGGTCCCATAAGTATAAGCTTCATTTTTTATTGTTCCTTATTTTTTTAAGGGTTTATTCAGTTAATTGTGCCGGTGATTCATAGCATTTTCTACAGCGTGCTTCATAGATCTCTGTTTCGCCAATCATGACCTGTTCCGAAGCGCTGACCTTTCTTTGTGTGTACGTAGCCGGATTCCCGCATACGACACAAATTGCCCAAATTTTATCTACATATTCCGCTTCACACATTAATCGGGGCATCGGACCAAACGGCAAATGACGATAATCAGAATCCAACCCCGCAACAACTACACGTTTATTTTGTTCGGCTAACGTTCGACAGACATCCACAAGATTGTCGCCAAAAAATTGTGCTTCATCAATTCCGATTACGTCAGCGTTTTTGGACATATCAAATATCTCGTTCGCATCAGAGATCACAAAAGATTTTAATTTTCTCTGATTGTGTGAAACAATATGATCGTCGCTGTAACGGTTATCAATCTTTGGTTTAAAAATGATCGTTTTCATTTGTGCGATTTCCGCCCTTCGCAGTCTCCGGATCAATTCTTCTGTTTTTCCACAAAACATTGGTCCGCAAATGACTTCAATCCAACCTGAGTTTGTGGGTCTTGATGGTGTAAATGGCATCCTTATTCCTATCCAACTATCGCTTTTATTTTTGTTTGTAGCAGATCAATGGCTACTTTATTGCTGCCGCCCTCGGGGATGATCACATCCGCGTGATATTTTGAAGGTTCAACAAATTGTTCGTGCATCAGACGCACGGTATTCAAATATTGATCTACCACGGATTGGAAGGATCGTCCGCGATCCTGCATATCTCTTGAAACCCGTCGTATAAACCGAATATCAGCCGGCGTTTCAACATAAATTTTGATATCCATCAGCTCCCGAAGAACCGGGTAATGCAACGCTAAAATTCCTTCAACCACAATGACATGATGGGGTGTCACCGTTATTGTCTCTTTTTTTCGATTGTGACGGGCAAAATTATAAATGGGAACTTCAATCGTTTTTCCCTTCATCAACGAAATCAACTGATGATTGAACAGATCAATATCTATGGCATCTGGATGGTCGTAGTTTTTCTTTTGACGCTCTTCAATAGACAGGTGTGACAGATCATTATAATAACTGTCTAGCTCAACGACAACAACCTCGCCCGGACCGTATTCTCTCAGCAATTGTTTTGCAATGGATGTTTTCCCGGAGCCGGTTCCTCCCGCAATTCCTATGAGTATGGGGTTAATATTCATGGTATAATTTTAGAGTTTTTTTCTACTGGTTTCAATCTTGATTTGTCAAAAAATATAAATATCTTTGAAAAACTGATCATGGTTTCAAAAGAATAGCGTCGTCGAATGCATCCGGCAGCAATTCGCGGCTTGATGTTTCGCGAATCCTACCTTTTTCATCGCTGATATAAACAGGAATGTCTCCACAGATGTCCCAGATAACTTGGCGGCAAGCTCCGCAGGGAGACCCTCCGTTTTCCGTAGCAACAGCTAATGCGTTTATATCTGTGTTTCCCTTTGCCACGGCCCGATAGATCGCGACACGTTCCGCGCAACACGTCAACCCGTAGCTTGATGATTCCACGTTACAGCCACCGATGATTTCGTCGTTTTTTGTCTGAACAGCTGCGCCGACACGATAGTCTGAATACGGTGCGATTGCCCTTTTCCTCATGTCTATTGCTTTTTGAACCAGTTTTTTTTCTTTCATGACATCTCTTTCATGGAATTAAATAAATCTTTTTAATCTGTCGAGCCCGACCCCGGCTACAAATCCTCCGATATGGGCAAACCATGCTACCCCGCCGGTCTGAACCCCAAGGGAGCTAAATCCGTTTGTCAGTTGTTCCAAGAACCAAACTCCAATCACGATCATTGCCGGTACCCGTATCGTTGTAATGATGATAAACAGAAAAACAAAGACATGAATACGTGCTTTCGGATATCGTATCATATATGCTGCCAGCACACCGGAAATTGCTCCGCTTGCTCCGACCATCGGAATTGACGAAGCCGGGTCAATCAATATCTGCGCCAAACCTGCGCCGATACCGCAAAGCAGATAAAAGATCAGATAGTTGACATGGCCAAACACACTTTCGATATTATCACCGAAAATCCATAAAAACCACATATTCCCGAGGATGTGAAACAAACCTCCATGTAAAAACATCGAGGTGAAAAAGGACAATACAGACCACTGATTGGGAATAAGTCCGAACAGATAAATAAAGTCTCTATTTGCTTCACCCAAAATGGTTTGGATTATGAATACAAGTACGTTCAGCGCAATGATCGCGTAGGTAACATACGGGATCAGGATTCTTGGATTATCATCTTTGTACGGAAAAAACATGTGAGATTACTGACAATTAATTGGTTTATTTGATTGAAAAGTTAACGGTTTTTTTCGTGATATTTCCAGCCTTGTCTTGAACCGATATTTCAAGCGTGTGGTTGCCATTCTTCAACGGGTCGGACAAACGGTAAGAAATTTCCTTTTTGATCGGCTGATACGCGGCCAACACTCTCTCGTTATCTACTTTCAGCGATATCGATTCTTCATTTGCGGCAATTCCGGAAAGGTCATCATTCACAAAAACCCGCAGTATTTCAACGTCCTTGTAATCATAACGAACACCTTGTTTCGGAAACGTGCTTTTGATGGCTGGTGGAGCAATATCCTGTAAAACAACGACGGCGTTAAACTCTTTAATCTCGGTGGTTAATACACGTTTTTGTGAATTATTTTTAGACGGAAGATAAGTCCATTTTTCTTTTTTGCGGTCGTATCCATAAATGCCAAGTCCTTTTTCAAGTGCAAATTCGTCGCCGTAACGGATGCCAACTTTAACCGGAGCCTTTAACGGAATTTCATACGGCTGCAGCTGGTAAACATTTGAACATTGTGTGCCCTGTTTGATGTTTGACCCGTTTTCAACTCGATCTATCCAAACTAATGTTGGGTGGTATAAGGTCTCTTTGGGCGCCTGAATCGAACAGTTTTTATCCAAAGACAGTACTGAAACTTTTTTTGAAGGTATACAAAGTTTCGGTGTGATGTGGTGACGGATAATCCTCTCAACATCATTTTTAAGAACAATCTCAATATGGTCAACATCCTTAAAAACAGCGGGGGGCAGCAGCTCACTCAAATACACAGCCGGATGGATATGTTCAAGCGGGATGTTCATCGGTGAATTGTTTTTTTGCAAACGTACTTCAGCGTGAGCATTGACAGGTTTTTCTAAGTCCAACTGAAGAAATATCCCTGCATCTGTATGAGAAAATTTCAGATTTTTATTTACATCAAGGATGTCTCCTTTTGTATCATTCGAGAACCAATGAAACGGTTTTGAGCCGGCACCCATTTTATTGGTTCCGATAAATTGGAGATTTTTACGTTCAATATCCTTTTTGCTGTATGTTACTTTTATCCCTTTTTGAAAATTCTCTATTTGAATCGGTTTCAGTTTTTTATCGGCGTAACCGAAAGGGGTAAAACTGTAACACACAACGGACTGGATCGGAATCGATCCGCGGGCAGGTGCCACAAAAAATGTTTTTGTTTCATCTGTTTCTTCAGCAGGATCAACCTTAATGTTCAAGGGCGGATATGAAAAAACTGTGCCGGCAGCGGCTGAGGCGTTTCCTGCAGCATCTTCAGCGATGATCTTTACGGTATGGTAGCCCGGTGTTAACATGACGTCACCGGTCTTTTCCGTTGTGTGGATCGTCGTTTTGGGATGATGGCTCGGTCGGAACAATCGTTGGAATTCACCCAAGCTCAACCTCTCCAGTCTATAATCCTGTACGGTTAATGCTGTGCGGGTTTCAGCAAAATCCAGGTGATCATATTTCAGAGTGAACATCTCATTGTCATCGATGATCAATGTCAATGTGTAAACCTGATATGTATTGTTTGTTCCTTGTGTTTTATCAACAACTTGTGCAGCAAACCCAATCCGTCCGCTGCAATGAAGCGTATCCGGGAAATGATAAACGCCCGCTCTATCTCTGAACAGCGGAAAGGTCTGCGGCAGCGAACTTCCTTGAATACGCGCCCCTGATTCAACCGGGATGATCGCCAACTCCTTAAACTCCGGAGAAATTCGGTCCGGGATTGCAAATCCATACCGCGAAGGATTTAACGGCTGTTCGTTTTTATTCCGTAATTCAAAATGCAGGTGAGGACCAAAAGATGAACCCGTATTCCCGGAATAACCGATCAGCTCTCCTTTCTTCACCGGAATCATCTCCGGCGTGAAATACTGATTAACAAAATAGGATTCGCCTTTTGTCTGGTGAAGTCTCAGTATTTTTTCAAGAACCGGCGTGAATTCACTCAAATGAGCATAAACGGCAGTTAACCCATCAGATGTTGTACAATACAGCGCTTTTCCGTACCCTGAATAATTTGTAACCATCCGCGAGACGTAGCCGTCATCAATGGCAAAAACCGGATGGCCGATCGTACCGCCTGTACGGAAGTCCAGCCCCATGTGGAAGTGGTCTCCGCGAAACTCTCCGAAATTAGATGAGAGGGACGGATGAACATCCATGGGCCAAGCCGGCTTATCGGCATACAGCAATGACAGCCATACAAGTCCGAAAAAAATGATATGTCGTTTTGTTTTCAGCATCAAAATGTGATGTATCAATTTATTCAGTAATTATAACGGACAAAAAGAGATAATTCAACTCAGTTTATACAAAGAAAAAGCCGATACGAAAATACCGGCTTTTATTCTTTAAGTACAGTGTGGATTATTTCTTTAGTGCTTCCAGTTCCTTTTTCAGATCTTCCATGTCTTTTTTCAGCGCTTCCATATCACATTGATGCTTTTTCATCCCTTCAAGATGATGTGGAAATTTTCCGTCTTTGGGTAAACATTTATCATCCTGAATGATGATCTTTTTCATCTTTTTACCTTCTTTGCCGGGCATTCCGGGCAGACAAAATGCTTCAAAATCCATATTGCGGTCTTTTTCTGCGAGGGTCGGTTTCAGTTTCTTTATCCGTCCTCTGCGATTCACCGAAACCAAAACCTCGTCACCGGGATCATAGCTCATGATCGCTTCGGTTAAGTCTCCTGCGCTATAAATATCCGTATCTCCAACCTTAACGATTACATCACCTGCTTTCACGCCTACTTTCTCAGCCGGTGTGTCTTTCAGGACTTCAGAGACTAAAACGCCCACATCTTTTTTCACTTTAAAATACTGTCTCAGCTGAGGGGTTAAATCCTGAAGTTTAACACCCAAAAAGGTTGATTTGGAACACCACATAAATTCATCATGTGCAAACGCTTTGATGTTTACATCAGCTTTCAAACCCTTCAGGGCGGCATCTATGGCTTCAAGTTCTTCAAGATTGTCCAAATCCACTTTGTATTTCAGGCATTTACCGTCTTGATCAATATTTAGATTTAGGCAATGGTCTTTCACCGTTGCATCAATGGTCATTTCTCCAGTAGCGTCGTCCAGGGTTATCACCTTTTTGACAATCACTTCATCTTGTGAAAAAAGTGCACCGGTAAACATTAATCCTATTAGCAAAGTTCTTAACATGTATCTGCTCCTTTTTTAGTTAAGTATGTTACGATGAGAAAAGCATATAGTTCCATCCCTAACCCATTTGATCATTTTTTCAATTTCAATGCTGCTTCGTGATATAAATCACGTGTTTTATACTATCATTATCATTAATTTTCAGTAAATAAATGACAGGAGTTGCCATGAAACAAATACTTGTATCTTCATTCTTGATCGGAAGTTTACTTATTCCGACTTCTAACGCTTTTGCCATCCTCGGATTCGGTTTGTCCGGCGGTGTCGACCAAATTACACTTGATAAAAATATCACAACCTCATCTGTTGATGCTTCAAATGCTTACAGTATGGTCACCCAATATCCAATGGATCAGACTTACAGTTTCGGTGGCTATATTTATACGAATATCCTCCCAATCATTGACCTTGAGTTGGAATATCAATTGTCTGGTGGTGAATATAATATTCAGTGTCAAGTTTTTGGTGATCATGAACTTCTCATTGCTGAAACCGGTGTAGAAACGATGTATTGGGTTAAAGATTCTTTTTATCTTACTGCTCGTAAAAAAATGTTTGGGTTGGGTATCCCCATTCTTGGTGGTGTAAAACTGCATGCCGGTGCCGGTGTGAATACGCACCGCTCGATTCCGATCCTTGATATAGAGCAACTCGAAGAAATTCGCGGTGATGATCTTAACGCCGACTTTGATCCGGTAGAAATGGAAGATAAAATTGTTGATTATTTGACAGATAATATCACCAATACAACCGGCGGACATGTCCAAGTTGGAATGCAAGCGTCATTATTAGCGTTTGATCTTTTCCTCAATTACCGATATACGATTGCGGAATTATTCCCTGACAAATCCGGTTACAGCAGTTTGAACCTGATGCTGGGATTCGGTTTCTGATCCAAAATACTCGTTTTGAAAAAAGACCGGGGATTTCTTCGGTCTTTTTTTTTATAATCTTTTCGCCAAAACGACGGTTTGAATACCTTCCCAATTTCGCCCCGAATAAACATCTCTGGCGGTGACCTTTATCAAATACATTCCGATCTTTGATGGGGAATTGTCTTCTCGAAGCCCGTCCCATGTTAGCAAAATCTCCTGAGCCGCATACTGATTCCAGCAGGGTGTTACAATGTTTCTTCCTACCATATCAAAAATCTCCAGTTTCAAAATGACCTGCTCATAAGGAAAACTACATAAAATAAATAGTTGGTCATCGTTTCCGTCTCCGTCGGGAGAAAAAGGATTGGGGTAACATTTTACCGTTCCTTTTTGAGGAATAAGATCATAGTATAAACTGTTTTGTTGTCCAGGAGTCATCGCGGTTTCATCCACCGAAACACCCCACCGCATTGAATCAGAAGTGACGTCGTTAGGTCTATATTTTTCTGTGGATCGTCCCGGTTCTATCGGCCAATCCGATGAATACCGCAACGAGTCAATACATACACCTGTCTGGTCAAAGATAGTTATCTTGTCTCCGTCATTATTTAATGCAGGGAATCCATTGGTCGGGACCAGAAAAACCGCATTGACGTCCACACTGAATTGAAATCCGGAATCCGCTGCGACCACCACAAACTGATCTGGTTCAACCTCAACATCCGGGAGATATTTCACGGATGTTTTGTCACGGATCGTCCACCCTTTCAGATTCGTGTCACCAAAGCTGTAAAGCTCAACAAATTCTGATTGATTCGATCCGGGTTCACAAAGAAATTCATTCAGCGTGATAACACCAAAAGGATGACTCACATTGATTGCATATTCGGCAGTATTGTTTACCGGATTCATATCGCCCGAAACTGAAACAGTGATATCAAGAATATTCTCACCGTAATCCAACCCTGAAAAGACCAACAATACATCAACGGATTCATCGGGGATTAATTCCGGAAAGGGCTGCTCATCTAAATACGTGTTATCAATTGTGACAAGAACCGATCCTGAAATGGTTTGGTTTCCGCGGTTGGTGATGACAGCGGTCAGGTACACCTCATCATCTTGTTTTGGGAAGACCGGCTCATGCACCAGTGAATCCGTTTCGATGCAAACATCAATATCAAGCGGTGATACGGAATTGATTGATCCCGGCGTTCCCAACGAGTCCAGGCTTTGTATCCAGTTCTCAGAAGCGTCACCGTTTTCCAAGCGGATCTTTTCCAGTGAATAACCTTCGCCAGCAACGTTGGTATAGCCCATCATAACAACTTGCACGCCGTTTTGATCATACACGTACAGTGAATCGGATTCATTCCCCAATCCGTTGCCGATCCGGCTGTCATCCACTTTAAGCATCAGCGTTGACTCGGGAATAATCTCTCGGTAAATACCGTCCGTCAAAGAATATCCGCCGCCGAAAAGCACCCCGTAACCACCCGGGGGGAGTTTTGCGTCCCTGCTAAATGTTTCGATCTGATCGCACCCGCTTTTATCACAGATCAGCCACCCGGAAAGATCAAGGGTGTCGGTTGAAGACGTGTTCACAATTTCAATAAATTCATTAACGGATTCGTTTTCTTCGGGGTTATACATAATTTCTGAAAGAACGATCTGTGCATTCAGATTCACAACGAATATCCATACAAACCAAATATATCTCATAAAAACTCCACAATGTTTTACCCTGAATTCAGGGCATCGCTTTAGGCTGCCGTCTTAGCCTAACTATATGACGTAACTAAATTTAATTCTATTTCGGCGAATATTCGCTGATGAAAGCTTCGATCCGTTCCTTGAGTTCATTACGGGTTTCGCGGTACCGCTCTACAAAAGCTTCTTTTGTGTCCCAGCCGTGAAACGGATCATCCACACTCCAATGGATCATCTTCACATCCCCCGGAAAAACCGGACATACTTGCTTGGCATGGTCGCAGACGGTGATCGCGATATCAATTCCTTCATCGAAATATTGATCGATGGGATCGGAGGAATGTTCACGAAGGTCAACTCCCCATTCGTCCATGACCGAAATCGACATGGGGTGAACGCGGCTCGGGTGCGACCCTGCACTGAACACCTCAAATCGATCTCCGGCAAGATCGCGGAGAATTCCCTCTGCCATTTGAGACCGGCAGGAATTTCCCGTGCAAATGAAAATGACTTTTTGTTTTTTGTTCTTCATATGTTTTTCTTTACTAATTATTTAACGTATGGAATAATATTTAACTTAGGCGGGCTGTCTATCCCCCTTTGAAAAGTATTTTGTGTTTAAAATGATGAAAACGACAGCACCTATTAAGTAAAAACCGACATCATTAAAATCCCCAATATATTTCTTTGAAAGCTTTGGAAGCACTAACTCAAACAGAAAGGAAAAGAAAAGAACTGATACGATAATGTGAGAAAGAGGTAGTCTAAACTTTTCATAATAAAGTTGTCTGTGAGCGCTTTGAATAATAAAAAGTATAATTGGAAAACAAACTAAATCATCTAAATAAGATGAAGAGAAGGATGAATAAATTCCAATATTTTGAGCAATTTGATTTCCAATAAAGATGGACAAAACTAAAACAAAGAATACAATTGGTAGTCGGCCGTATGAATTTAAATGCATTAGTTTAAAAACCAAAAATTGCACTAAATAATGCAATAATAGCCAAAACAATTAAAGTTGTCATTAATCCACCACGTTTTTGTTCTACAACAACCTTTTGATTTATGTTATTATCTTCTTCGCTTTTTCTTCTTAGGGTTGAATCTAAAAATTCACCACAATGTTTGCATTTTTTTGCTTCTGCCATGATTTCTTCTGCACAATATGGACACAATTTTGTTACCATTTTAGATTTCCTTTTGTTGATTGAATATGGTTGTTTTTCATAAATATTGCATAATTGTAGTTAAAATATTTTTTATATTATTCGACTCTTCCAAGTTTTTGCGAGATAACAATTTAATTAATTGTAAAACATCGTTGTTCGATTTTGAAATAAAGTATTCACCAATAAAATTATTTTCCAAGGTAAACCCTCTCATTCGGTCAAAAACCGCGAAATAATCTCCATTTGTAATCACAACATATCTTGCTCCGTTTTCTAACGCGTATCTATAGGCTTGATGAACTACTTTTGTGTCTTTGTACGATAATTTCCAAGATTTCTTCACTTCTGTTACTACATATGGCTTTGAATTTACTTGGATTAATATATCAACATGTCCTAGTCGGTATTTAATTTCTTTAACTCTTTCATAACCTATTCCCTCAAAGAATTTCTCAACCAATGATTCATGTCCTCTTTCTTGATGGTCTACATCTTGTCTAAGTACAGAGATTTCATTTCGAATATCAGTAATCCAATCTGGAGTTTTTATTTGTTGAATGGGATCAGATACGGTTTCTTCATTTGATATATTATCTGTTTCTATATATAAGAAATATGATTTCAATAATTTTTCAAATTCGCCTTCAGCATTTAAAGGAATCTCATAAAAATTTTGAGCAACAAGTAAGCCATATTTTTTTGCATAAGAAACAAGATTGTTGTTTCTAACTTTTAACTTCATTTTTAGATTTTTTAATGCAATTACATTCTGCCATGGGTTTTTAAATTGTCTTGACCATCCAAAATAATCACCTAAAACTCCTTTTTTATCATAAATAATATCTACTATTTCTGAACAAAATATATCGTCTTTACATATTATTATTAAGATATCTTCTTTGGATATTTTATTTGAGGCCGCCTTACCTAAATCCCAAAAATTTAATTCATCATATAAGGTTGCTAGATTAGAAATCTGAGGAATGTCATTTGTTGAAACACTTTTCAAAACTTTACTGAGTGAAATTTTATTCTTTAATGTTTTTTTTGTATTACTTCCTACAGAAGATGCATAATATTTTACGTAAATCATTTGATCTCACATTTTATTTATTGTTGTATCGGTAAGCAAACTAGATCGGTTCTCACATTTTCCATTTCGAGAATTGTAATTATATAATTAATCTTCATAACAGTGGATTTAAATTAGCAACAGAGCCCCGAAATGGCAAGTTTTAATCCCGTGTAAAACCCGCTATCATGAAATGCGGTCAGGTCGTAAATTTCACTATGTCCTCGCAGGAAAACAAACCGTTTACACCTTTGTTCACGCATCCGCTGAATGTCTCAAGCGGGATGACGGTCTCTGATCTGAACCGGTATTTACCGGCCATCCGCGGTGCTGAGGATATCAGCGTTGACAGCGATCAAATGCAAGAGGGGCTCTATCACACCGATTGCGTCAAAGGACTGGAACGTCTTCCTGAAAATGCCATCGATCTGATTATTGCCGATCCGCCGGAAACACCGATGAAACACATCGACGACCGGAAATATCACATGACGCTTCAGGAATACTACCAATGGAATGAACAGTGGGTGTCTGAAGCAAGGCGTGTTTTAAAACCGACCGGTGCGATCTATCTTATCTGCGAATGGCGACTGTCCGGGATGTATCATTCCCTGCTCAGCAGCCACTTTCAGATCCAGTCCCGTATTACCTGGCGGAATGACCTTGCCGGTGATCAGCCCAAGGTTCGACAGCTTCAGAACGCCGTCGGAGATATTTGGTTCGCCACCAAATCAAATGAGTTTATGATTCGGCAGCAATCCGCCGGAGTATCCGATGCAAAAATCATCGATAAACCGCAAACCAATTTCTGGGCGGACATTCTGCACACAAGCCAGGCATCCGAATACGGTGATAAACCCGAGCGATTGATCCGACGGATATTGAACATGAGCAGTTATAAACTGAATTGGGTTTTAGATCCGTTCATGCGAAATGCCGGTGTCGGGCTGATCGCAAAAAAGACCGGACGAAGATTTGTCGGATTTGAAACCGATCAAGATAAATTACTGATGGCCATGAAACGCATGGACAATGCCTGAAAACAATACTGAGAGAACACATGGGATTATTTGAACAAATTCAACAAGATATGTATGCGGCGATGAAACGCAGGGAATCCGTTGCAGCGGCAACCCTTCGCGGTGTGCTGGCAACACTGAAAGATAAAAAAATAAACAAACGCGACGATCTGACGGAAGCTGAGATCATCAAAACGCTTCAATCCCTTGCAAAACAGCGGAAAGAATCCATCGACCTCTACCAAAAAGGCGGACGGACGGATTTAGCTGAAACGGAGCAAAAAGAATTGGATGTCATTGAGGGGTATCTCCCCAAGATGATGTCGGAAGATGACGTCAAAGCCCTGGTTCAGGCGGCAATTGAAGAGGCGGGCGCATCCTCGATGGCGGATATTGGAAAAGTGATGCCGATCGTCATGAAAAAAGGCGCAGGAACCCTCGACGGAAAACTGGCGCAGCGCATCGTCCGGGAACTGCTTCAATGACATTTGTCTCCGTGTTAGACGGGCTGGCATTGCTGTTCATTCTGACCTTTGCCGTCATCGGGTTTTATCATGGATTTGTCGATGAATTCGGTAAACTGCTCGGGCTGATCGTGTCAACAGTCGCTGCACTGAATACCTACGTTCCGGTAACCGTTTGGGTTTCAAATCTAGTCACCATGGATGCCTGGGTTTTGCTGTTTTGCAGTTTCATTGCGGTATTTTCAATCGTGTTGTTCGGGATGCGGCTTTTAACCAAGATTTTTCAATATCTGCTGGTCAGGCAAAAAAATAAGTGGGCAAACCGAAGTTTAGGATTTCTGTTCGGCGGTGTAAAAGGAGCGGTTATTCTGTCTGTTTTCATTTGGATGGTGGACTTATCTCCCATGGATCGCTGGTCTGAGATTTTACATTCTGAATCCAAGTTAACCCAAAAACTGACGTCCGTTCGATCTCGCTTCATCACAACATTCCATTGGGATGATCCGGTGAAAGAAGGGAAAGAGTTCATCCGTAATATGCTGAACGAAAGTACACCGGCACATGAGTAAAATTCCGCAAGAGACCATCGAGCGCATCCGCGATACAGCCGATATTTTGGACGTGGTTTCACAATATGTGGACATGAAAAAACGCGGGCAGAATTATTTTGGAATTTGTCCGTTTCATCACGAAAAAACAGCGTCATTCAGCGTGTCTCCTGCGAAAGGGATTTATCACTGTTTCGGCTGCGGCGTAGGCGGAAGTGCGATCAATTTCCTCATGGAGTATGAAAAGATCAGTTTTGTCGAAGCGATTCAGCGTCTCGGTGAGCGCTACGGAATTGATGTTGTTTACTCTCAGGATGCTGAGTCCAAAGAATTTTTTACCTACCTTTACGAACTCCACGAAATGGCGGCGACTCTCTACCAGCATGCGCTGTTTTCAGACAGGTCAAAGAAAATCCTTTCTTATCTTTACGACCGCGGATTAACCAAAGAAACGCTGAAGGCATTTCGCGTTGGATTGGCACCGGATTCATGGGACACGCTGTTAAAAGCCGCTCATAAAAAACAAATTCCGAAAGACGCTTTGGATAAATCCGGGCTGTTTACGTCTTCATCCAAAGGAACGTTTGACCGCTTCAGAAACCGGATTCAGTTCCCGATTTTCAATGCATCGGGACGTATCATCGCGTTCGGCGGACGGGCGATTGACCCCGACGATCCGGCGAAATACCTGAACTCGCCCGAAACACCGCTTTATCACAAAAGCGATGTATTCTATGGGCTTCATATGTCCCGAGATGCCATCCGGCAATCCGGGTATGCGATCATCGTTGAAGGATACATGGATTTTCTTCAGCTCTACCAAGCCGGAATTAAAAATGTCATTGCCGTTTCAGGCACCGCCATGACCGAACGTCATGTGGCGCAAATCCACAAATTCGCGAATCGGGTACTGTTGGCGTACGATGGAGATTCTGCGGGAATCGAAGCCACGCTCCGCGCCGGATATCTTTTGTTCAAAGGCGGTGTTGAGCCGATGGTGATCACCATCCCTGACCAGATGGATCCCGATGACTGGGTGCATCAAAAAGGTGCGGACGCATTTCTGCGCGGAATTGATGAAGCATCACCGCTCTTACATTTTCATCTTCGGATCAAAAAAGCGACTGACCTTCGTACCGCTGAACGGTCGCAGTTCATCAATCAGATTTTGAAAAACATTGCTGAAATTTCTGACGGTATTATCAGAGATGATTTGATTCGCATCCTGTCTCAACAATTGCAGGTTAATGAACGGGAGCTGGTTCGGGTAATGCAGCAGGAACGCAGGCGCCTACATTCTTATCGCGGTGCTCCACCTGTTTCAGACTCTCAACCGCCTGCCGAAATCACATTTTCAACGAAAGTCCAAAAGGCGCAGGTTGAGTTGATCAAAGTATTAACCAGCGAAGACACTGAGGTGCGTCAAATCGTTCGCGACCACATCCATTCGGATGATTTTGAAGATCCACTTCTAAAACAACTGGCTGAAAAACTCATGCCGCTTTATGAGGAGATTCATTTTTCGAGCATCATAGACTCTTTCGAACATGAGCATGAGAAAAAAGCCATTGCAAGACTTTTAATGGACCCGATTCAGTTTTCTGATCCGCTTCAAACCGTAAAAGATTGTGTGAGAACAATCAAAATTGAACCGCTGAAACAAAAAATTCAGGATATTCGGTTGAAGATCCGTACCGTGGAAACCGAAGGCGGAGATATCACACCGCTGATCATCGACATCGCCGGACTTCAAGAAGAACTCAAAGCTCTGAACGGGTAGTCAACACAAAAGGTTTTACAAAACCGCGTGATGAATCATCCCACTGCAAACAAACACAAAATCTTATTTCTAACTCTTTCCCGATGGCGGCTTCTTTTTATTATCTGTGCTGTATCGTTAGCAACTGCAATAGCTTCACCCGGAAAAACCGGGGTTATCATTCATTGCGATACGCCGAACATTCCTCTTTATGTTGACGGAATCATGGTCGGTAAATCACCGATCGAAACTGTCGTGGAACTTCTTCCGGGCTGGCATCGGATCAGTGTTTTCCCCGATCCTGAAACTCCGCTGGAAGAAGACGTTCCAACCACACGGACGATGCGCGATATTTACCGCATGGGAAGGCAGGATGTCCTTGTGGAAGAAGGAGAGGTGGTTCGCGTCACGGTCGGATATCGCTCCATCGAGAAGGAAGTCGACGTATATCGGCAGCATTTATCCGCCGGAAATTGGGTTGGGTTTTCGATGGTGGTCGCTGTGATCTTACTCCTGCTTTGGGTGGCTTGACATTGTGAGTGTGTCCAAACAAACTTTTGGGTTAACCGCCTTACTTCTCGGGTGTGTGTTTCCGATCCTTGCAAGCAACACCGTAAACGATACAACATCGCTGTCTTTACAAAGACCGGAATATCATGAACTTCTTCTCTGTTTTGAAAACTGGGATTCCGATCTGCGGATGCTGTTTAACGGATTGACACCCGGCGAAGCAAAACAAAAACCGCATTATCGAGCCTCGTTTAACCGACGCGGATTGGTTAAAACCGTTACCTTCGTCGACTTTCGAGGAAAGGATCAATGGACGTATCACGTCCGTTGGGATAAAGAAGGATATCGATCATCGTATTCCATCGAGTTTCATTTACGACAGCCGTTGACGGAACTTCATCCATATTTCTTTGTTCCGGATGTCAGTGAGGTACGTCCGGGATGGCGAGCGGAGTGTTCGTTTTTTCCTGACGGTAAAATCAAGTCCATGAAAGTGACAGACGGAAACGGTTATGTGTTTTATACGTATCGGTTTGACATCCGCTCTCAACCAAGCGGAGGAATGACGGTTCATTCCCGTTACTACCGAAAAGACTCGACTTTAGTGGGGTCGCACCAATTGCATTATGATTCCGACGGTTTGTTGAAAACAGTTCGTTATTTTGATCAGAATCAAGAGGATATCCGCACGCTTCGATATCTTTACAAAGATGATTTAAGTGAAGTGGTTCTGTCAGTGTATTTACCGGATAAAATTCTGCAGGAACGGCGAATCATATCTTTTTCAGAGGATTTGCGTGAAGTTCTTGCTGTGGATGAAGAGCAAACCGGATTGTCAGACGTGGTTCGATTTATGGAATCAACATCCCAGGAAGATATTGAAAAACTTGCAGGGCTTATCGAACAAAAATATCGAGTAAATGTCGATCATGTGGATACGACATATTCTCCGATCACGCGAATTTCAATTACCGACACAGTCGTTATAAAGCAAA
Organism: uncultured bacterium; assembly: GCA_964422145.1. Taxonomy (GTDB): domain Bacteria; phylum Fidelibacterota; class Marinisomatia; order Marinisomatales; family JACNKV01; genus JACNKV01. Next base: position 109,520 of record CAYQZV010000001.1, read on the forward strand.
CCGATACCCTTGAAGTAATCAAAAAGAAACGGTATTTGGATTACCGATTGGGTTTCGGAACATCCTATCTTTCAGGGAAATCATTCGGAAATCAAACTATCTTACATGGGCAAGTTGAGCTGGGCCTATCCCGTCCATACGCATTCTTTTTTATCAAGCATATCAATCCAATCTTGACGCTCTCGGTTTTACGCTTTGATCAAGAACTGCATCCATTGATTTCAGGCGGGTTTTATCAACAGGTTTCCATTCCGTTGGCTTTACCGTTCACTTCACTCCGTACATCCATTCCCGTTCAGCTATTTGAGCAAGCCGGTGCAACTCCGAACGAATGGTGTTTTTCCGCAGGGATGGCCTTTCCGTTTACACTAAAACTTCCGATGAAAGTCGGTTTCCGCGGAATGATTTTAATCCAAAATGACCTCAATCAAGAAACGGGGTTTTTAGATATTACTTACTCGGTTGGACTTCATCCTCTGTTTAGAAAAAAATAATGTGGTGAATACTTATTTTATGATAGTTTTCACCGAACGGTCATCAAAAGATAACGCCTAAAGCACGTCATTAAACAATGAATTCATCTCCGGTTTACCACCTCGTCCTTGATCAAGGCACTTCTTCCACGAAAGTCTTTTTATTTGATTCAAACGATCATGTCGTTTTTATGGAAAGATGTCGTCATTCGCTTCAGCATCCGAAACCGAAACATGTTGAAAACAATCCGCTTGATATATTACACGCCTGTTACTCGCTGATCATGAATGCCTTGACTTTTGCCAAACAATCGCATGGCCGGGTTTCTTCCATCGGATTGGCTGTTCAGCGCTCGACATTCCTTTTTTGGGATAAAGAAACGAAAGAACCGCTGACGCCGGCTATCAGCTGGCAGGATACACGAGCGTGGAGAGAAGCTGAAGAATTCAATGATCATCGTGAAAAGATCTGGGGAATCACCGGTACACCGCTCAGTCCGCATTTCGGGGGACCTAAATTTCTGCACTGTGTTCGAAACGATCCGCATCTATTGGCATCCGTTCAAAAAGGCGATATATGGTTCGGTCCGCTCAGTTCATTTTTGACCCATGCGTTAACCGGTGTCTGTTCCGTTGATGAATCCATCGCCTGCCGATCACTTCTTCTTGATATTTATTCTGCATCATGGAGCCCGTTTCTTCTTGATCTGTTTCAAGTCCCTGAAACCTGTCTCCCCTCGATTGTCCCCACCGTGCATGATTATGGCTTCGTCCAGATTGATAACGATAAAATTCCGTTACTGTGTGTGATCGGAGATCAGCAGGCAGCTTTGATTGGGCAAGGCGGAGCGAAACCCGAAACATTTGCCATGAATCTTGGTACGTCCGGATCGGTACAGTTCAACACCGGAGAAAATGTGCAAATAACGTCCGGTCTTCTTTCAAGCATTCTTTTCTCCGATCAAACCGCCCGTTACTTTATGCTGGAAGGAACCATCACCGCCTGTAATGCCCTCTTTCATCATCTGGAGGAAAAATTAAACATTCCCCATCAATACATGCGCTGGAATGAACGCTGTTTGACTGCTGAAACCGACGGTGTGATGATTCCCGGTTACGCAGGATTAGCCGCGCCGTATTGGATTGACAGTTTTACATCCATAGAAACCGGACTTGAACAAGCAACGGATGATGAACAAATCCGCGCAGCCATGGAGTCGATCGGGTTTTTAATTCATGATATTTTTCAAACGATGCAAAACGCGATCGCTTCTCTCCCGCCGTTGATCACGGTCAGCGGAGGCGGAGCCCGCACTGCCCTTTTACAATTCATCGCCGATCTGTTGAACGTCCTGGTCGGGCATACATCCATGAAAGACCGAACGGCTTTGGGAGTGAATCAGCTTTTAAAATACAAAACCAGCGGTGAAATGCCTGTAACCAATATAGAGTGTGAAGGGATGTTCTCGCCAAAATATTCTGAGCTGCAGCGAAACGAAAAACTGGATCGTTGGAGATCAGCGCTTCAACATATTTTGGGTTGATCTTGTTTTAGTTTTAAAATAAATACCCTTCGTTTAAATCACAAAGAATACATTAAGTTTCGATTCAATATCTGAAACGTAAATCACGAAAGAATGAAATCAAATACAGCCATCCACATTGAAGGATTGAAAAAAGCGTACGACGGAACCCAAGCCCTAGACGGTGTCTGTTTCACCATGGAACGCGGGCAGTTCTGCGGACTCCTCGGACCGAACGGTGCGGGGAAATCCACGACGATCAACATCTTGACCGGGTTAGTTCGAAAAGATGCGGGAGAGACAACCGTGTTCGGATATGACACCGTTCGTGATTTCAGAAATACACGATCTTTCATTGGAGTCGCTCCCCAAGAAATTCCCGTGGATTGGTTTTTCCCGATTGAAAAACTTCTCATGTTTCAAGCCGGTTACTATGGATTGTCAAAAAATATCGCCAAAGAACGGGTCCATTATTTATTCGATAAACTGGGTCTGTATACAAAACGAGAATCCAAATTCAGGGCATTATCCGGCGGAATGAAACGGAGGTTTCAGCTGGCAAAGGCTTTGGTGCATGATCCGGAAATCCTTATTCTCGATGAGCCTACAGCCGGTGTGGACGTTACGTTGCGGCATACGCTTTGGGACTATCTGCGCGAACTACATGAAAGCGGAAAAACGATTTTATTGACAACCCACTATATTGAAGAAGCTGAGCTGCTTTGTGAAAAAGTGTCAATCATTCATCAGGGAAAAATCATTTCTGAAGGTGCTCCAAGTGAATTGACGAAACAGATCCGAAAATCCGGACTCACCATCGAATTGTGCGGATGGGACGGAAACTTACCCGATGCTTTGTCAAACTATACCTATACCATTGAAGAGAATAGATTGCATTTCATCGTGGATGAAGCAGATGCCGAATTACCGGATTTGATCACTCTCCTCACAAAAAGCGGGCATTGTATCCAGCGGGTGAATATCACCAAACCGACGCTCGAAGATGTGTTTCTACATTTAACCGGAACGGGAATTAACGAATGATTATCGTGAATCGAATCGGGTTTTATACATTGATCAGCCGTGAAGTCGGTCGTTTCTTCTCTGTCTATCGGCAAACCGTTTTACCGGGGTTGATTTCATCGGCACTTTATATTTTAGTGTTTGGCGTGACCCTTCAGCATCGGATCCCTGAAATTGGCGGTGTACCCTACACGTTTTTCATCCTTCCGGGGTTGATCATGATGAATACATTAACAAACGCCAGCGCTAACACGTCGTCATCCATGCTTCAAATGAAACTCCTTCAGCAACTGCCGGACTTGCTCACCGCGCCTCTGTCCGGGGCAGAGATCGCTTTAGCATACATCATCGGTGGAACGGTGCGTGGATTCATCAACGGGTTGCTCGTCATGCTGTTGGGAACGGTCTTAATCGGATTACCGGTTCAGCACTTGTTTATGACGCTTGGCTTTATCTTATTGGTCAGCTGGACCTTCGCCAGCATGGGATTACTTTTAGGTCAGTTTGCAGAAACATGGGACCAGCTGGCAATGCTTCAGAATTTTTTCTTAACTCCGTTGAGTTTTTTAGGCGGTGTGTTCTATTCGATCTCGATGCTTCCGAATTGGGCACAGATGGCCAGTTTCGTTAACCCGATTTATTATATGATCAACGGAATGCGGTATACGATTCTCGGTGTTTCTGATTCATCGCCGATGGTCAGTTTTGTCATGGCAGTTATTATGGCGATGATCTTTAGTGTCGCTGCTATCCTGCTGATGCAAAGCGGAAAAAAGATCAAACAGTAGATCTATTCGTCTTTCAAAAGCGCTTGAATATGAAGAAACGATCCGTCTATCTCTGAATACGACGTGACACCTAAAATGTGGGCAATCAACGGATAAACATTTACATTTTCAAACGTTCCGCATTGATAGCCGTCTTTAAATGACGGGCCGTCTGCTAAAAAGATGGCATGCATACTCCATAGATTATTGTCGAAACCATGATCCCCGCCGGTTTGGTAATTCATGTTATTGTTATCCCTGTCTATTATACTCCATCCTTCGTCCGGAACCACCAAAACATCTTTGATTCGATAATGATCTCTGTAATGAAACCGATCGGGGATGTCTTTTTTTAGGTAGGCAGTGATGTGGGGAATTTTATTTAGTTCGAACACTAGTTCTTTTAATCTCTCGGGTGTTTGACCATACAAAAATGAGAATGGGCCCGTCCCCTCCTGGGTGACGCCTTTCAAATCGACATAATCTGATAGCAGAATGGTGCGCTCTGAGGAGATTTCCGCCATGCCGTGATCGCTGAGAGCAATGATGTTCAGATTCGGATAAATCTCCAGCTCTTTGCTTCGGTCAAGGATTTGCCCCAGCAAATCATCCATTTTCTTTACGATTTCTCCGACTTCTTTTGATCTCGGTCCATATCGGTGCCCGATATTATCCGGTTCGTGAAAATACAAAAGAACAAACTGAGGACGTTCAGCTTCGGGTTTTTGAAACCAGGTCATCACAGAATCAATTCGGCTTTGAAACGGAAAATCATGATCATATCGTTTCGAGTGTGACGGCCGGCATCCACCTGCATTGGATTCAGACCCAACCCAAAAATAGGATGCGGATTTTACGCCCTGTTTTTCAGCTGTACACCAGATTGGTTCGCCACCGTACCATCGTCCGTCTTCAACCGCTGTCCGATCGCGAATTTTATATGTTGCATCAAATTTTTCATCGTAAAATGTATTGGCGATCAACCCGTGATTTTCCGCATACATTCCTGTGGCAAGACTGTAATGATTTGGAAATGTTTTCGATACATAAACCGGTTTGATTCCCTTTGCTTTGACCCCTTGCGCTGCCATTCGATCAAAGTTCGGGGTTTCATACCAGTCTAAATAATCTGCGCGAAAACCGTCAAAGGAGATCAGTAAAACGTATTGATCCGACTTTCCGTATAAAACGGTTAATGTCATGACCAGAATAAAAAATCTGTGGGCGTATTTCATGATTTTTCCTTGTTAATTTATGTGTGGAAATTTCAACGAATTCAAGTTGGTATCAACAAAATTCATGAAAGAACAACGATTACACATGGTTCGGGATCAATTGGTTCGGCGCGGAATAGCCGATCAAAAAGTGCTGGATGTCCTGCAAATCACGCCGCGTCATCTTTTTGTCCCTGATCATCTCCGCGACCTGGCTTACTCCGATGGTCCGCTTCCGATCGGATACAACCAAACCATCAGCCAGCCGTATATCGTCGCATTCATGACGGAAATGCTGAATGTTGAATCTCACCATACCGTTTTAGAGATCGGAACGGGCTGTGGATATCAAACGGCTGTTCTCTCACAACTAGCTGAAAAAGTGGTATCGGTTGAAATCGTTCCTAAGTTAGCATCCGAAGCCAAACTGCGTTTGCAAAATCTTGGCTATGACAATGTAGACGTCAATTGTGCAGACGGAAAACAGGGATGGAAACCGGACGCACCGTATGATCGGATTATAGTAACCGCTTCACCTGAAGCAATTCCGACGCCGTTGATCAATCAGCTTAATATCAATGGTAAAATGATCCTTCCCGTTGGGTCATCCGTTCATCATCAGGAATTACAGCTTGTTCTAAAAAACGAACAGGGAGAAATTGACATTCGCCGGTCTCTCCCTGTTCGTTTTGTTCCGCTGGTGGATAAATCTTAGAATGGATTAATCAACGCCAGCCTTAAATATTCCGTTGGGTCTTTCTTGTCTGCCCAGTCGTCATAAGTCTGTGCCCGGCCGTAAGAAAAGATAAACAGCGAACTGTCTCCGATATTCAATCCGAATTTCATTTCGTATCCGGCTGTTGTGATCCACTCTTCCATACCGTTTCCGGTCGTCCAAGCGTTTCCGATATCTGTAAATGCGGCTGCTGAGACTGAGCCTATCCCGAAGAATAAAACGTTGATGGGAAGTTTCGGCGCAATGGGCATTCTGAGTTCAAGCGTATTCATGTTTACCCGATTCCCCAATCGAAACCCGTCCCAGCCGCGAGGATTCAAGTTTTCGGTAAATCCGTCTGTTCCTCCTGTGCCCGGGGCATACAAGGAGTGAGCATTCGTTAATCCGACAAACTCTTGATTCGGCGGATTATTGCCCTCGAGCATTTCTGATTTTGTTCTCGCAAAAAGGATGAACGGCCCCGCTTTGACGTTAGCAAAGGCATCTACAACAAATCGCTGCCACGTGAAGTCGCCGTACAGACTTTCATCAGCAATATGTAAGATTGATCGAACTCCATATCCTTTTTGGGGAAGTCCGGTTTTCATTCGATACGGTCGTCTGTTCGTCCATTGATATCCTACGGTGATCAAACTTTCGTATCCGTTTTCAGGCTTTGGTAAGACAGTTTCATCTAGAGTAAAAACATCAACGTTGCGATATCGAGCTGTAGCAGACGCGAACAGAACATGGGATGAGCTCATGCTTTTACCAAAGTTAAACGGAATCTGGGTCATCAGCGTCGCGCCGTCAAAAGTTTCAAACAACCACTGATCTTCATTTCCATACCCGCGGATATCCCAGGTAAAATTATGATTAACAGAAAAACTCCACAGCGGACCGTGCTGTGCATTAATATAGGAGACGAGCCATGCGGACTCATCATCATTCCAATCATAATAACCTCCAACCTGAACGACATGCCGGCCGATCGGATCTGTCCATGCGGTAAAGGCTGCCATACCGGTTTCATCCGGAAGAACCAGGCTCATTAAATGCTTTGGGTGTTTCCAAAACTTATATGGTGTTGAATTCGTATGATCTGTAACAATGGATGGATCATATTTTGGCAAAAGGTGGATAGGGTTGGTTGATCTCCATCGTGTATACACATCTCGCATAACCAGCGGTTCATTTATCGTCGCCACCCGTTTTGGGTCTACTTTAACTATGCGAACGGTGTCCACGTCTCCAAGAGTGGTGGCTAATACAGTCGAGTCATTCGGCATCCATTGGGAGCTCCAGACTGCATCGCCGACATCCGTGTTTTGAATGGACTCACCTGTTTCGAGATTTATTGTATGGAGGTTTGGAGTGGATCCTTTGTGTGATGTAAATGTAATCGATTTCCCATCAGGATGCCACACAGGCAGATAATCCACTTCAGGATTGTCGGTCACCCGTTGTTCATCCCCATCCGGATATTGACGAATATACAGATCTGTGTTCCCATCATGACCGGCTTTTGCAAAAGCGATCTGGGTTCCGTCCGGAGACCAGGTCGGATTCAACAATTGCACATCTCCGGTATAATGTGTGATCGCTGTCGCTTCGCCGCCATTCGGTGACATCACATATAAATTGGACGTGTTATTTTTATGAGCAACAAACAGAATTTGTTCTCCGTCTGGTGACCAGCTTGGATGGGAAGCCCGCATCGATTGCGTCAACCATGTTACCTTTTCGCTCTCCACATCAAGTTTACACAAATCCCAAACCATGGATTGATGTTTCCCATAATGATATTTCGCATAGACAAGCTGTTCATAGTTCGGAGACCATGACATCACGGTATGGAATCTACCGTAATCCATTTCGTCTGTTTTCCAAATGATCGGATCTTTGTCGTTCTTTGAACTGTCTGTTGTGTCCGATTTTGACGAAAACAGCTTCGAGAGAAAGTCCTTACCGGGTGTCTCCTTTTCTCGGTTTTCTAAGATCTCCCGTTCTTTGGTTGTGTCTCGCTGAACGATATAGAGTGAATTATCCCATTGGTCGTTATCGTTTCGCCCTGAGATCGCTATTTTAGTACTGTCAGACGTAAACAAAAAACCACTTACTTTATTAACGGGAAGTGTCATCGTTTCACCGATATCTTCGATCGCTTCTTTTTGGGCACGATATCCGTAATAATAGGTGTTCATATTGCGGCGCCAGTCTTCATTAAATTGTTTGACGGTGATCCCCGTTGCCTTTTTAAATGCGTCGTCGAAGCTGAATAATTTCATTTTATTTCTGTAGTGGAGGGTTTTAACGATCGTCGAATCTCCAAAGCGGTCTGCCCAGTATTTCACTTTAGAAAAACCATCGTGATGCGGGTCCATGCGTTCTACTTTATTATTCAAAATATGCCATTTATGAGAAAGGTCTGCACGATGGGGTCGCCATCTTTCTGTCATATATTCCGCCAATCCTTCAACGAACCATCCCGGCGTTCCTGAAAACAGCGTTCCCCACGGCTCGGGTACCCAGGTTTTCACAGCATTATAATACACAATATGCTGTAATTCGTGCGTCAATACCTGATATAACCATTTGTTATCTTCAAGCCAAATGGCAACATCATTTTGATCCACCCAGATAAATGTATTGTTCATGTGTGTTGCAAACCCGTTCAAAATTTCATCTTCTGTCGTGAAGATAATGTCGATAGTCGGAATCGTATCCAGATCGACTTGTTTCAACAGCGTGTCGTATGTCAATTCAGCAATGGATGCACCTGACACGGCGATTGAATCAATCCCCTGATGATAATGCACCCGAAAATGTTCCGTTTCGATCGTTTTCCATTTTAACTCAGAATGAACTTGTCCTGTCCATTGCCACGTCAGCGGATATTGCGCGATTGTAATTCCGGCAAACAATAAAATAAGCGTGATTAATTTTTTCATGTTAGTATCCTTTCTGATAAAATTAAGTGTATGAAACCATTTACTTTTTCTCCGCAGAGATCAATGTCACCGTTCCGAATGTCATATTTTTAATGGTGATTTCTTTAAACCCCGCTTGACCCAGCATGGTATTTAAATCAATTCTTGAGGGGAAATGTTCCACGGATTCTGGCAGATATCTGTATGCATCCGACCGAGAAAACAAAGCGCCGATCCGCGGGAGGATTTTGTGAAAATACAATCGATATATTGCACCGAATACTTTTGAGGTCGGCTCAGCAAACTCAAGAATTCGGAGAGATCCGTTTTGATCCAGAACGCGGCAAAATTCCAGTAATGCTTTATCGTAATGACCGATGTTTCGAAATCCGAAGGCGATGGTCAGCGCTGAAAATTCACTTTCACCGAACGGCAGATTTTCTCCGTCTCCCTGAATGGCGGTGAATCCATCGACACCTCTTTTTACGATCTTTTCCTTGCAGACATCAACCATTTTGTCGGAATAATCCAAGCCGATGACGGTTGTTTCAGGCCGTTGTTTCTTTATTTCAAACCCGACATCGCCGGTGCCTGTTGCAACATCTAGAATCGGTTTCTTGGCATTATGCGGAAGAGACGCAACCAACTTTTTCCGCCAGTGAAAATCCAGACCGAAGCTGAGAAGGTGATTCAAAAAATCATAGCGGCCGGAGATGTCGTCAAACATCTTTCGCACGTATTGTTTTTTCTCCTCACCTGAATGGGTAAACTCCGGCATACTGTCCTTACAGCTTTCTCATTTTGATGGACACACCGTCTTTTTCATCATCGGTGCAAAAATATCCAATACCGTCAATTACATTCAGTGCTTCGATTTTATAGCCTTTTTCACGAATGGAATACTCGTCTGTATCCGGTGTAAATTGAATTAACCCCGATGCTGTTTGAAATCGGCCGATTCGCGTCACTGCTGAATCAAACGGACCGTAATCTCCGGGGTCAGATGCCGATGAGATCCAACATGTTCCGTCCGGCTCGACAAAGAGATCTGAGATATGCCGTACATCTTTTTGCGGCCATGAAACAAAAACGGTGTGAGTTCCTTGTTGTTTGATCGTCCCCGTGTTGAGATCGATCATTCCGTAATGTAGAACGCCGTCCGTTTTATCGCTTCCCCGATCGCCCCAAACCATTAAATAATTCTCTGCTGTTTTCAGAAGCCCCAATCCTTCCAACTCTACTTTCTTGCTCAAACCCGGAATGATAAATTCACGCAGGGTTTCAGCCGTGCCTTTTTCTCGGTTAACAGTGATGTGATAGCACGCGCCTTTACTCGTCATCGCGATCATCTGATTCGGCTTGTTCGGAACAGCGACAAGCGCTTCGAGGTCGATGGGAATCATCTTGCCCGTCCAATCTAATTTGTGGTATTCCCCTTTTGAAACATCGATCCATCCGACGCGGGGCTGGTTACGTTTTTTATTATCATGTACCACATACCATACATTATTCTCTGCAACCAGTCCGCTGACAGCATAACGGCTTTTAGAACTGATCAGCTTCCAACCATCATTCGCCGGCTCGGAAGAACTGGCGCAGTCGATGATAATCATCATGGCCAAAAATACAATGAACGTATGTCTAAACTTTTTCATCAGATAATAAATTCAAGTTACGCATATTGGTCTTTAGGTCTTCAACAGTTTTATAGTGAATTGTCATAAATCCCATTGACTTTGCTTTCAGGATGTTTTCCTCCTGATCATCAATAAATAATGCGTTTTCAGCCGGGACGTTTGCCATCTGAAGCGCTTGTTCGAAAATACCAGGCTCAGGTTTTCTCGATCCGACCTTGTAAGAATAAACAGCTCCATCAACCTGATCAAAAAACGGGAATTGATTTCCAACCCCGTTTTCAATATGTCTGGCGTTTGTATTTGATAGCAGCCAAACAGGATGTGTTTTTTTACATGTGGTCAGGACGTCTGAAGCGCCGGTTTCCGTTCCAACCAGCTTTCGCCATGCTGTCCAAAATTCGTTTTTCGGGAGAGTTTTTCCGACAGGTAATTTTTGGCATACATCTCGGTAAAACGCCTCTTCTGTGACCTCGCCCTTTTCATACCGATAGTACGTTTCCGTCGGAAAGAGTTGCTTCAATTCCTCTTCAGGTAGATTAACAATGCTTGCGATGTGATGGATTGTCCGTTCGGGATGAATATGAAGGAGAACCCCTCCGATGTCAAAGAAAATTGTTTTTATTTGCACGAATTACCGCCCGCAAATGTAAATTTGTAATGCGCTGTCTTCAGAAAGCGGGTTGTTCTCATAATCGCCGAGTTTTTCATAGATCGCAAGTCCTGCATCCGTGATGAGCCTGTCCATCGTATCCGGATAAAACAGCCGCAGATCAAACGAGTAAGGTTTTGGATCCTTTTTCCTGTCACGAAACAGAAACCACGTCAGGTGATTCACTTCGGTTTCTTCATCATATAGGTTTGTTTCTTTAATCGTGCACGTTTGACCTTCAAACTCAAAGTGATTCATCACCGGATAAAGTTTGTTTTTATCCCTGTAAAGAAAATATGGGTCGGGGATGAAAACAGAAACCAAAAAAGTTCCGTTGGGTTTTAAATGTTCTCTCACGGATGTCAGACAGCCAAGCGCGTTATCGTCGGTGAGATTGTGGAGAAAGGAATTAAATCCAATGAAAATGAACTGAAATTGCTGCCCCAGATCAAATGACTGCATATCGCCTTCTATAATTTTTCCTTTCGGATACTCGGACAGTTTCGCATTTCCGGCCTGAACAAAGTTCGGACTGAGTTCCAATCCGGTGTAATCATATCCGGCCTGAACGAGAGGTAATCCAAGCCGTCCTGTCCCCGCAGCCAGTTCTAAAATCGGTCCGCCGATCTTTGCCGCCCAGCCGGAAATAAAATCAATATCCGCGCGGTATTGTTTGTGAATGGCATCGTAAAGGGTTGCGTTTGTATAAATGTCCATAATATTTCCACAATAATAAGGCTGAAATTACCATTATTCATCCTATTCCTGCACTTTGTGTTTCGGTGGGTTTTATAGAAATCTCTTGCTCAATAGCTTTGCCAGGTATTAGTTTCGCATTGTGGAACGTTTTTGTTTAAAGTATTATAAGAAATACTACCAATACTCTAATACACGCAGTTTTTTATTGAGATGTTAGCATTTATACTAGGAAGAACGATAGATGATGAATAATGTGAAATTTGAGAAAAGGTTTAAGAAATGAAAGAAACGACAAAACAAGATGAACGAATGGCAAAAATGATATTTGCTTCAATATATCCACATTATCTCACAAAAATTGAGAAAAAAGGTAGAACTAGAGAAGAATTGCACAAAGTAATAAGATGGCTAACAGGCTATAATGATAATAAATTGCAAGAACTTATAAATGATAATTCAACAATTGAGTCTTTCTTCCAAAATGCGAAATTAAATAAAAATTCTACTCGAATTACGGGTACAATATGTGGCTATAAAGTCGAAGAGATTAAAAATCCATTAACGCAGCAAGTAAGATATTTGGACAAGTTAGTTGATGAATTAGCCAAAGGGTGGAAGATGGAAAAAATATTAAGAGCTGATTAAGGAAATACGTATGATGAAGCCAAAAGAATTAACCGAGGCGTGGGTAAAGGCATTTAATGAAGGAAATGCTGTAAAGATCTCGGATTTTTATCATTCAGATGCAATTAACCATCAAGTTGCAAATGAACCTGTTGTTGGGAAAAATGCAATATTCAAAATGTTTGAAACTGAATTTAATCAAGTAGAAATGACCTGCATAGTAGAAAATATATTTGAAGATAGTAATTGGGGAATACTTGAATGGAAAGATCCATTAGGGCTAAGAGGTTGCGGTTTCTTTCAAATTAATAAAGGGGAAATTATACTTCAGAGAGGAGATTGGGATAAGCTGTCAGTTCTAAGACAACATAATCTGCCAATACCAACGCAATAGGAGCAAAGAAGTAAAGTGCAATACACTAACAATGGCTCATACGTAGTTTGCTTTGTGTTTTACCTGTGGCAAGGCATACTACTCATAGCCGAACCGTTTGGGAACATAAGCAACGCGATTGTGTCTTGACGAGGTGACATTTTAGCTTTTGGTATAGAAAAAAGGCTTACTTGAATGGATGATATTATCATTAGCTTAGCAAAGTCGTTGAATAGTAAAAACATTTTATGGGGCATTGGTGGTTCATACTTGCTGAAATCATATGATATTGTGGAAAACGTGCAGGACTTGGACATTATTGTTGCTGAAAAAGATATATTGAAAGCGCTTCAGGTTCTAGATTTTATCGCTGATAGAAAATCAATACCTGTTAAGGAAGAGTACAAGACTAAGTACTTCTATGTATATTCGTATAGAGGTTTAAGCATCGACGTTATGTCTGCTTTCCGAATCGAACATTTCGATAGCATTTATGAATTTGTTCTAGATGATTTATCGATTGCTAAGATCAGGAAGATGGAAGGAGTTTATGTCCCCTTTACCAGCCTTGAAGATTGGCTTATTGCATATAAGCTGATGAAAGGACGAGAATCTAAGGTAGAGATGATTGAGAATTATCTAGATTCAGAAGGTATTGAGAACGTTAAGTTGTTAGAACGGACGTTGAAACAAGAACTGCCACAAGAAATAAGATCGTATATTAAAAATTTACTGGAGTAAACTTGAGATTAAGATAGGTTTTCAAGCTCATAGCAGCGTATAGACAACATGGGCTGGAAATCACCTAGTAATCCCACACGACACCCATACAATCATCGCTGTGTTTTTAGAAGTAATACCGACGGGTGGTGAAGTAGAAATTGATGAAATTATAGAGAATAATTCATCCATAACAGTTTTTACAATAAAAACCGAATACCCAACTGATGTGATGACCCAGCCGTTTTGCATTGTAAAAATATCAAAGACAGATAAAACAATAAATTTTGAATAAGCAGTGATGAATCCACTCATACAATCCTTCCCGCCTGTATTAGGTGGTTCTCCTAAAGTACTCATTCTCGGAACCATGCCAGGTAAGGAATCCTTGCGTCTTCAGCAATATTACGCTTTCTCAAGAAACACATTTTGGAAGATTGTTTTCACGCTGCATCAATCTCCGCTTCTGACGGACTATGCTTTAAAAACCGCTTTTCTTATAGAAAATAATATTGCGCTCTGGGACGTGTGTCACACGGCCTTACGCAAAACCAGTTTGGACGCTGATATTCGTGAAGAGACGCCGAACGACCTCTTTGGGTTGGTCAAAGAAAACCCGACGATAAAACTCATTTGCTTTAACGGGCAGGGAGCGGCAAAATTATATGCAAAATATTTTGATCAATTTCCGGGGATACGATATGTGACGCTGTTATCTACCAGTCCGGCGAATGCATCGTACACGTTCGAGCAAAAATTAGCTGATTGGAAGATTATTTTAAATCCGTAAGTCAGTAACGACCGCGGATTATAATTCGATCAAATCCTTCGTGGTTTTGTTCAGAATTTCACCGCCGTCTTTTTTGATCACCACATCGTCCTCAATTCGCACACCTCCCCATCCCGGGAAGTAAATCCCCGGTTCAATCGTCACCACGTTATTCTCTTTTAAGACATCTTTGCTTAAAGCACTTAACCGAGGCAGCGTATGAATTTCCAACCCGATTCCGTGTCCCGTTCCGTGTGAAAAGGCTTCACCGTATCCGGCGGTTTCGATGACATCCCGCGTCAAAGCATCGGCATCTTTGCATGACATTCCGGCTTTCACACCGTCTACGCCGGCTTTTTGTGACCGTTGAACGATGTCATAGACTTCTCGATGTCTTTCTGTTGCTTTTCCAACCAGCGGTGTGCGGGTCATGTCTGCATGATATCCGGCATATTGCGCGGCAGCATCAATCACGATAAAGTCTCCGTTTTGAAATTCGCGATCCGACGGAACGGCATGAGGGAGGGCGCTGTTTGGTCCGGATGCAACGATTGGCGGGTAGGATTCGCCGTCGCCGTATTTTCGGTATCGATAGGCTAATTCGTTGGCGATGGTTTTTTCCGTTACACCTGGGCGTATTAGCTCAAGGACTTCCTGATAGGTTTTATCGGTGATCTCAGCAGCGGTTCGCAATGCCGCGATCTCTGCTTCATCTTTGATAGAGGCAATCTCTTCTATCATCCTTGAAGATGTTTCCCAATTTACATTCGAGAAAAGATCACGAAATGTTTTAAACAAATTGATGCTGACAAAATCCGCTTCAAAAGCAAGTTTTGTTCCATCCGGAATGAGATTGTTCGTGCTTGCGCTTTTAATATGAGAAGATGTGTCAATATATCGGTCAAACCCTTTTACTTCTCGTTTCGACTGTTCAATATAACGTCCGTCGGTGAAAAACGCGTGGGTGTCGCCCAGCACTAAACACGATCCGGCCGAGCCTGTGTATCCGCTGATGTACCGAACATTCGTTAAGTTGGATATCCACATCCCGTCAACGTCTGCTTCAGCGAGGGCAGTTTTAAGTTTTGTTAATCTTTGTTCAAATATGTGTTCACTCATGGATGCTCCGTTATCTGAGATATAAAATTGATGATAAAATTTGTTCGAATATTATGCGGCGTGACTGTTGATCAGGTTCTCTATGTTTTCAATCTCTTTTGCAATTCGGTCTGCGTCTTCGCCTTTTTCTTTCAATACCGCCAGAACGTCAAGTGCTTGATAAAACAGCCCCTGGTTTTTCAAGACGGATACCAACGTAAATGTTGCCAATTTTGGACTGATCGACAACGATTCGATCGGTTCAGATGTTGGGACTTGTTTTTCCGGTGTTTTGGTTTTTTTCGCAGCCGGTTTTGGTTGGGGTTTTACTTTTTTCTTCTTCTTAAGGTCGCTGACAGTTTTCTTTCCCTGTTCATGATAGGGATCTAGCGTCAGCACGGCTTCCCAGCTTTTTAAAATGGTATTCGGCGACCGTCCAAGTGCTTCCTGAACCTGCGCTAATAGAACAGACGCCTGAAGATGGGTTGTGTCTGTTTGCTTGAGCGTTTTCAATAACCGTTCAGCTTCGGTGATCTGTCCTTCGGCTAGCGTGACGTTAGCAAGAACGAAAAGACCATCCGGCTGATCCGGATTGTTTGACAATCCGATTTCGCATACTTTTCTGGCACGGGTATAATCTTCTTCCTGAAAGTAAATATCTGCGAGCACAGGGAAAAGAACCGTGCTCATGTTCTCGGCAAAATACAATTCCAATTCGGCTTTGTTATGAATATCCATTGTCTATTGTCTGTTTTCTTTAACCCACTCTTCAATATAATCAATGGTGTCCTGAACCACCGTTCCGGGTCCGAATAATTTACCGACACCTAACGCATTCAGATCTTTCATGTCCTTCTCAGGGATGATACCTCCGCCGGTCAGTAGAACGTCATCCATCTTATGGTCTTTCATAAGATCAAGCACTTTGGTAAAAATCGTGTTGTGTGCACCGGATAAAATCGACAGCGCAATCACATCCACATCTTCCTGCAGTGCGGCAGATACGATCATTTCGGGCGTTTGCCGCAAACCGAGATAAATCACTTCCATCCCTGCATCACGGTAAGCTGCAGCAAGGACTTTAATTCCACGATCGTGACCGTCCAGCCCGGGTTTGGCCATTAAGATCCGTATTTTTCTATTCATGAATCTATCCTTAATAATTGCGGTGAAAAATTACAACGAATCCCCAAACGAAAATAGTGTGGATTCAGACGGTGTTTTGAAAAGTTATCGTTTACGTTTTTGACTGTCTAACACAAAAGTAACCGGCCCGTCATTCATCAGCTTCACTTTCATCATTGCACCGAATTCTCCTGTTTCTACCGGTATATTTTTTTCTTTCAATTTTTTGACAAAATAGTGATACAATATACGCCCTTTTTCAGGCGGGGCTGCCTTGATAAAGCTGGGGCGTCTTCCTTTTAGCCAATCTCCGCAAAGCGTGAATTGACTGATCACAAGAATCTCACCCGATACATCTTTGATGGAAAGATTCATCTTTTGATCTTCGTCATTAAATATTCTAAAGTCCGAAATTTTATTCACTAAAAAGTCAGCGTCATCTTCAGTGTCCGTACTGAAAACGCCTAAAAAGATCATCAGTCCCTGAGAGATTTTCCCAAGGATGTTTTCGTTCACACTCACACTGCCTTCGGATACACGCTGTAGAACGGCGATCATGGACTAACCATCCGACTTATTATCGTTTCTCTCCGCACCCGTCTACCCAAACATTTTTCTTTCCGAAGACTTCGCGTAACTCCGCGAAAATCTCTTTATCGGATGAGACTTTGACATTATGCGCCAGTATCCGCTGGCCGCTTCCGCCGTTTGGAATATGAAGAACCAGTCCGCACTCGCCTTGATATTTTTCAGCGATCGTGTATAGTTTATTTAGCTCGTTTTCGGTTGTGTTGACCGGGTGAAGTCGTATGTTGATTCGTTTCGAAAAATATTTTCTTGCATGTTCAACCGGAACTATCTCCTCCGCTATCAATTTCAAATCGCTGAAGTCACCGCTGTCGGTAGGTTTACCAACGACGAATACAATTCGATCTTTTTCAATGGTGGACTTATATTTTTCAAATGTATCGCTGAATGCGAGCACCTCAACCTGTCCGCCAAACACATCAAGCTTGAAGAAAGCCATTTGTTTCTTTTTACGGTCAAAATGGTGCCGTAATTCGCTGATCATACCGCCGATGCGGACATTTTCTTCTTTTCGCACCTCGTTCTTTTCAGAAGATAACTCAATGTTGCTGAATTCTTCTATATCTCCGGCAAACTTCAATAACGGATGTCCGGACGCATAAAAACCCAACACGTCTTTTTCATAATCCAATGATACTTGCTCACTCCAGGGGTCTTCATTCGGAAGATCCGGGATTTTGATTAAATCATTACTTTCAGAATTTTGTCCAAAAATATCAACCTGATCTGCGTTTGAACCGTTTTGGATTTGCTGACCGTATTTAATGGCTGAGTCAATGGCAGCGAATTTCTGAGCCCGCGAACCTTCCAGAGAATCCATTGCGCCGGCTTTGATGAGGCTTTCCAAAACTTTTTTATTCACGGTTCTCTGATCGACACGAGAGCAGAGATCAAAAATGCTTTTGAATTTTCCTTCATTTTCACGGTTTTCGATGATTTTTTCAAGTGCTTTGATTCCAACATTCTTAATGGCATTCAATCCATAAGAAATGGTTTTGTCGCTGGTCGGGTGAAACTGAACATTTGATATATTGATATCCGGCGGATTGACCTCAATCTCCATTTTCCGGCATTCGTTGATCATGATAACAACCCGATCCAGGTTTGTCATTTCGCTGGTCAGGTTAGCTGACATAAACTCAGCCGGGTAGTGAGTCTTCAGCCATGCGGTTTGATATGCAATCACTGCATAGGCCGTTGAGTGGCTTTTATTAAATCCGTATTGAGCAAACTTTTCGATCAAGTCAAAAATATCTTGCGCCTTCTTTTTCTTAACGCCTCTTTTTACTGCACCGTCAATAAACTTAATTGAAATCTCATCCATCAGCTTCTTAATCTTTTTCCCCATGGCGCGACGCATCAGATCTGCTTCGGCGAGTGTAAATCCAGCAATTTGATTGGCGATCTGCATCACCTGTTCCTGATAAACGATGATCCCGTAAGTCTCTTTTAAGATAGATTTTAATTCCGGGTGAATGTACTCAATCGCCTTTTTTCCGTTCTTGCGTTCGATGAAACTGTCTATGTTTTGCATTGGGCCCGGGCGGTAAAGGGCATTCATCGCGATCAAGTCTTCAATGGCTGACGGTTTTAATTTTTTCAAAAACTCCCGCATCCCGGATGATTCAAA
Organism: uncultured bacterium; assembly: GCA_964422145.1. Taxonomy (GTDB): domain Bacteria; phylum Fidelibacterota; class Marinisomatia; order Marinisomatales; family JACNKV01; genus JACNKV01. The sequence goes on from CAYQZV010000001.1 coordinate 128,077, forward strand.
CTGAAACACACCGATGGTTTGTCCTTTGGAGAAAATCTTGTAAACTTTTTGATCATCCATTGATAAAGAATCAATGTCAACTTCAATACCGCGTTCTTTTAACAGTGATAATGTTTTATCAATCACTGTCAAATTTCGCAATCCCAGAAAATCCATTTTGAGCAGTCCTAGCTCTTCGAGGTCCTTCATGTCGTATTGACTGGTGACATCCCCTTGCGATGATTTGTAAAGCGGAATATAATCTGTGAGTTTCCCGGGCGTGACGACAACGCCGGCAGCGTGCGTGGATGAATGCCTGTTCATTCCCTCGAGGACCAACGAATGTTGAATGAGCTCTTTGTATTCGTTATTTGCCATATCGTTTAGCTCCGGACTCCGAGCTAACGCATCACTCAATGTGATATTCAGTTCATTCGGGACGGCTTTTGCTATTTTATCCACATCCCCAAACGAGTATCCCATCACGCGCCCGACATCCCGAACGACCTGCTTAGCCTTCATCTTTCCAAAGGTGATGATCTGAGTCACTGAGTCTTCGCCATACTGCTCTTTGATATAGTCAATGACTTCCCCGCGGCGCTCAATACAGAAGTCGATATCAATATCCGGCATGCTGATCCTGTCCGGATTCAAAAATCGTTCAAACAGCAGATTATACTTCAGCGGATCAATGTTTGTAATGCCAAGCACATAGGACACAATACTCCCGGCCGCGGACCCTCTGCCCGGGCCTACCGGAATATTGTTTTCCTTCGCATAGCGTACAAAATCTTCCGTGATTAAGAAATATCCTGCAAAGCCCATGTTTTTAATCACCTCTAGTTCATGGCTCAGTCTTTCTTTTATTTCATTGGTGATCTCATCATATTTTTCTTTGAGCTTTTCCTCGCATAGAAGTTTTAAATATTCATCTTCATCATTCGTCGTGGAAGCATCCGGGATATTAAACTTGGGCAAATGATAACTTCCCAACGAAATCTCTAAGTCGATACTATCAACAATTTTACGTGTGTTTTCAATCGCCTCTGGAACCTCTTTGAATAAGGCTTTCATCTCATCATGAGATTTTAAGTAAAATTCTGTGGTGGAGTATTTTAAACGATTGGGATCATTCCGGTCCTTTCCGGTTCCGAGACATATTAAAATATCATGCGCTTCTGCGTGTTCTTTTTTTGCATAATGTGAATCATTGGTTGCAACGAGAGGAAGTCCGGTTTCCTTCGACAATTCAATCATTTTTTCTACATTCGTCTCTTCTTCCGGAATTCCGTGATTTTGAATCTCTAAATAATACCGTCCTGGAAATATGTCAGCATATTCCAGCGCTACTTTTTTTGCACCTTCAAAATCATTTTGGAGATTTTTCTGCGAGACCTCACCTTTAAGGCAAGCCGATAAACAGATTAACCCTTCGGCATGCTCTCTGAGTAATTCTTTGTCCACTCTGGGGCGATAATAAAATCCTTCCAAAAATCCGCAGGTGACCAATTTCATCAGGTTTTTGTATCCGGTTTCATTTTGAGCCAATAACACCAGATGATGATTCCCCCAACCGCCTTGCTGTCTGGGTTTTTTATCAAAACGGCTGTCAATCGCGACATACACTTCGCATCCGATGATGGGCTTAATCCCTGCTTTCTTCGCTGCACGATAAAAGGCAAGCACGCTGAACATATTTCCGTGTTCCGTTAGTGCAACGGCGTCCATTCCGAGTTCTTTAGCCGTTTGAACAAAAACGCTGACGTTTTGTGCGCCGTCCAAAAGACTGTAGTCAGAATGGTTATGCAGATGTATAAATGTATCGGACATTGAATGAATTAAAGTGATGTTAATCGCTTAAAAACGATAGAGAATATTACGCAGGAGAAATCAGATTGTTACAATGAATTTATATTGGATGTAAAATTTCTATCCGAGATAGATCGCAACAACTCCGGCAATCGTACTGAATTTTAGTAATTTTGCAGCCAGGCCTGCGTATCTTTCCGTTTCGAAATTTTGATAAAACAGCCATCCGATAATCAGAAGGGGGATTTCAATCCCTGCAAGAATGATAAACAAATACTCAACGTTATATAAGCCAACCCACCACGGAATCAATACGCTGACAGCAACAATGAGCAATAATAAAAGGGCAAGATGTTTGGCTTTTTTTACGCCGTAACGAGTTGGAAATGTATTTAAGTTCGCTTTCGTGTCGCCTTCAATGTCTTCTATATCTTTAATCAGTTCTCTTAAAAAAGTCAGCCCAAACGCCAGACAAGCCGGTATGATCATCGGCGTAATATTTCCTAAGGCCGCACCGGAAAAAAGGAATACCAAGCCTAAAATCAGAGCGATCACCGCATTCCCAACTAAAGGAAGACTCTTTAGCGTTGTGTTGTAATAAATCATCAGTGGTAATGTGATAATAATGGCTATGATGGCTGCTAGAGTCGGCAGCCATAATGCGGTTACACTTCCGGTTGCTGCAAATAAGATAAAAAGAGTAAGGGCGGTTTTTGGATTCACATCTCCTGTAACCAAAGGGCGGTTCGGACGGTTAACCTGATCGGTTTTTAAATCGATATAATCATTCAGTGCATTCGCACCGGCATTGTAAAAAACGACGGTCATGATAGCCAATATCAAGATCGAAGTTTGATCAAGTTCTCCTAAAATAGCTCCACTGACCCACACCGCAAAAGCCCCTGTGAATAAGTTCAGCGGTCGAAGTAATCGAATATGTGCAATGATGTGTTTCATGATACGTTTGCTTTTAATACTCTTGGGTCGCCGTTGTAATCCAGGATCAAACTCACATTGGAGTACGGTGAATTCTTAAACAAATTCAAAGCGGCTTCTGGATGTGATCCGAGCCCGACTTCCAATAAAATCCAGCCGCCTTGTTTTACTATTTTGTGTCCAATCTCTGCAATTCTGCGATAAAACACCAATCCGTCTTTATCATCTGTTAGTGCTTGAATCGGTTCATAGTCCAGAACATCCTTCATGAGTTCGGGCATTTCATCTTTCGGAATATAGGGTGGGTTTGATATGACCATATCATATCTTTCGTTTGGCATCTCGGAGAGAATATCCATGGTGATAAAATTTACGTTACTCAATGAGAGATTTTCTGCATTTTGTTGCGCTAAGGCAACAGCCTCTTCTGAAATATCGATTGCCGTCACATCCATGGTTGGACAATGATGTGCCACAGTAGCAGCCAAACACCCTGAGCCTGTCCCAATATCTAAAATCTTACCATTGTCGTTCTCTTTTAATAACTCCAACCCAACATCAATCAGTCTTTCTGATTCAGCTCGCGGAATAAGTACAGAAGGGTTCACAACAAACGGAAGTCCATAAAATTCCATTGAGCCGGTAATATATTGCAGGGGTTCTCGCTTGGTTCGTCTCATAATCCATCCGCGAAGCGTTTCGAGTTTACTTTTTTCTATCGGTTCTTCAAATCGTAAATAAAGATCAACGCGTTTACAGTTTAGCAAGGATTGAAGAAGCCACTCAATTTCGCGCCTCGGGCTTTCAAATCCTTTTTCAGAAAAATAGTCATCTCCCCAATGAATGAAGTCAATCACTCGCCAGATTTTATCTGAACCGGAAGAAGCGGGTTGCACTTACTGGGCTTTCAGTTTTTCCTGTTGATCCGCCAATTGCAGCTGTTCCACCAACTCGCTTAATTCTCCGCTTAATACCGCTTCGAGTCGGTGCGTCGTAAAGTTTATCCGATGGTCGGTAATGCGTCCCTGAGGAAAATTGTATGTTCGAATTTTTGCGGATCGATCGCCCGTTGACACTAATGATTTACGTTCCTGGGCTCGTTCACTTGCAATTCGTTCCTGCTCCATGGACAGCAACCGCGACCGCAATACTTTCATTGCCGCTGCGCGATTCTTGTGCTGAGAGGATTCATCCTGGCAAGTGACAACTAATCCGGTCGGCAAGTGGGTGATGCGAATGGCGGATTCGGTTTTATTCACGTGCTGACCGCCGGCACCGCTGGCTCGATATGTATCAATTTTTAAATCGGATTCAACGACATCCACGTCGGCTTCTTCCGCTTCCGGTAAAACAGCAACGGTTGCGGCAGATGTGTGCAATCGCCCACTGGTTTCTGTTTTTGGTACGCGCTGAACCCGATGGACGCCGCTCTCAAATTTTAACTGCCCATACACACTTTCTCCCTTTACAGAGAATACCACCTCTTTGAATCCACCCAAACCGGTATCATTGATTGTCATCACACGTGTTGACCATCCCGATCGCTCGGCATATCTTTCGTACATTCGGAATAGTTCCGCAGCAAAAAGCGCGGCTTCATCTCCGCCGGTTCCTGCGCGAATTTCAACGATGGTGTTTTTATCATCCGCCGGATCATGCGGTAATAGCAACACCTTCAGCTGTTCTTCTAATTCGGTTTTTTCTGATTCGAGTTCGGGCAGTTCCTCTTTCACCAGTGCTTTTAATTCATCGTCATTTCCGCTTAAGATAATTTGGTCTTCTTCGATTTGATCTAAAACACTAATATAATGTTTACCTTTATTTACAATCGGTTCAAGCCGATGCCGTTCTTGGGCAAGATCTCGGATTTTGTTTTGATCGGTCATCACCTCCGGATCCATTAGCTGATCGTTGAGATGATTGAAATGATCTATGATTTCAAGAATTCGATCCTTCATCCGATAGCCTCTGCGGTATATGTTTTTCCCGAAACGTTTTCATATTCGTCCCCAAAAGCAGATTTAAGGGCAGTAACAGCAACTTCAACCATATCATCTTCGGGTTCTTTTGTGGTGATGTTCTGCAACCATAATCCGGGCTGTTTGAGAATTATAAACACTTTTTTACTGCTTCTTGCGGATAGTTTGATCAACTCATAACCCACACCAGCAACCAATGGAATCATTGGAAGGTGAATGAGCAGCCTAACGACTAAACTGATGTTTCCGTATGCTGCGATGAAAAGAGTGTCCGTGATTGAAAAAATCAAGATCGCTGTGATTAAAATAATGAACATGAAACTGGTCCCGCACCGCGGATGCAGCGTGGAAAATGTTTGAGCGTTTTCAACTGAAACATATTTCCCGGACTCAAAATTATAGACCACTTTATGTTCTGCTCCATGATACTGAAACAGTCGTTTCACATCTTTCAACATAGAGATGATCATCAAGTATATGATGAAGAATATAATACGCATCACGCCGGCAGTCAGATTAAACAAGAAAGCTTGTTTTCCAACGCCGAACACGTGGGTCGTAATCCAATACGGTGCGATCATAAACAACACCAACGCTAACGAAATCGCAAACAAGATTGAGAGCGCATCGGCTAATTTGCTCGGCTTCTTTGCTTCTTCTTCCGGTACAGCGATTTCCGCAGACCATTGAAGTGTTCCCATTCCCATTTTCATCGCTTCAAACAGGGATGCCATTCCTCGCAACACCGGCCGTTTCCAAAACCGAGATGTTTCGGTTATGGACACAAACGATTTTCGTTGAATCTGTATCTCGCCATTTGGATCTCTCACAGCAGTTGCATAGGCTCCCGGAACTCGCATCATCACGCCTTCAATCACAGCCTGTCCGCCGACAAGGATCGAGGTTTTCATTAAGGTAAAGGTGGGTATGAGGTTCATAGATAAAAAAATGGCTTCAGGGGCAGATACACCTTCTGAAGCCATTCAATATTTGTTTCCGGTTATTGTGCGGACTTTTGCCCGTATTTCTTCTGGAATTTTTCGATTCTACCGGCAGTATCAACTAATTTTTGTTTTCCGGAAAAGAACGGGTGACACTGGTTACAAATGTCAATCCGCTGGTCGCCTAATGTGCTATATACTTCAAATGTGTTTCCGCATGCACAGTGGACATTTCCTTTTTTGTATTCCGGATGGATTTTTGGTTTCATCCTAATTGCTCCTGTTTTTCAATTTCCTTTTCCATCGATAATCAAGATAACATGAATTATTATCTCTTTTATCGAGCGTGGAATTTAATCATATTCACCGATTATGTTGCTATATTATTTCAGATACTCTTCTCCGCTCTTTCTTTGGACATATTTCAGTTCTATGGTCTGTCTTCAGTATCTTTAATTTTTATTTTTCTTTTCAAAAAAGTATGTGTACTCTCTCGTTCATATTTTGAACTTAAACGGAGATTTCATGCTTAAAAAATCCAGTTTTACAAAACAGGAATTAATCGATGTTGCTGAAGGGAAAACCTTTGGAATGGAAAATGGGAAACTTCCAACAGCGCCTATGCTGATGATTGACCGTATTCTTCAAATCGCTGAAGAAGGCGGAAAGCACGGAAAAGGCTTCATTAAAGCCGAGCTAGACATTGACCCGTCAAATTGGTTTTTTCAATGTCACTTTAAAGGTGATCCAGTCATGCCGGGTTGTCTCGGGTTGGACGGATTCTGGCAGTTGGTCGGATTCTTTTTATCCTGGATCGGCGGAAAAGGTCGCGGGAGAGCACTTGGTGTCGGCGATGTCAAATTCAAAGGGCAGGTTCGTCCCTATCATGATAAGATCACCTATCTAATTGATATTAAAAAAGTAATCCAGCGTCCCGTTTATATGGCGTGGGGTGATGCTCAATTAAAAGTGAAAGACCGAATCATTTACTTTGCCAACAACCTGCAGGTTGGTTTGTTTGATAATCTCACCTATGATTTTGGCGGTGATCCTGCTCTGGATACATTTTAACCAAATCAGATTCTAATAAAAAAGGGCTCATACGAGCCCTTTTTTTCAATTATTATTTTTCTTATTCGTCGTCTTCTTCCTCATCGTCTTCGTCATCATCATCCTCGTCTAAGTCTTCTTCATAGTATTCCGGCGGATACATATACATTGGATGAGGATATTCCTCGTCGTCATCCTCCTCCTCATCTTCATCTTCGTCAGCAGTTTTTTCATCTTGTTTAATAACAATAATTCTAGGATCGCCTTCTTCAGTGTCAGTTTTTTCTACAGCGGCTTTTATCCAATCTTTTTCCTGAGATGTAAGTCCTTCTGCACTTACGGGTGATCTTTTTTGATACAACAACCCGGCCAACACAGTAAAGAGCAGAATCATTAATCCAAAGATCAGTCCTTCTTCTTTTATTAAATATCCGCCGAACATGTTTTGCTCAAGACCAAACTGTAAAAACACGCCGATTGCTAAAAGAAATCCAAATAAAAAGATGAATTTATCGGTGTTCTCAGGGAGTTCGGTATCCATGATCAAACCGTACAAGACCCAGCCCAAAATCCCTGCAACAGCAAAGATGATCGCTGCGATAAAATTTTCAGCCATTAACGCAAAGACAAATCCGATAATTGCTCCGACCGGGACAAGGTATCCGATTCCGGTTTTTATATTATTCGCCATGGAATATCTCCTGTGATTGAATAAATCTTCGTAAAAATATTACCTAAAATTGCCGTAATTATCGACGAAAATCAAGTGAATTCATTTCTTTCTCTTATCATGTAAATACGTTTAAACTATGGCCTTGATAAAAGGAAAAGAAAGAACCAATGAAGACAATTTCTAAACCGCGTGTCGGTGTGATTGGTGTCGGCCATTTGGGTCAACACCACGTGAAGCACTATAAACAGATTTCCACAGCCGAATTCATGGGACTTTACGATACCGATCCAGCACGGGGCAATGAAATTGCTGAAAAATTTAAAACAACTCAATATCATTCGTTAGAAGATCTTCTTCGGATATGCGATGCGGTATCCATTGTGACGCCGACCGCCTTCCATGCCGATGTCGCAGAAATCTGCATTCGCACCGGGAAGCATGTCTTTATTGAAAAACCGATCACCAAAACTGTGGATGAAGCCGATGCGCTAATTACGTTGGCAAAAGAAAACGATGTGATGATCCAGGTTGGTCATATTGAACGGTTAAATCCTGCTCTTCGATCATTAAAGGATTATAATCTAAACCCAAAGTATATTGAAGTCCAGCGGCTGGCTCCTTATACGGCGAGAGGAACGGATGTCCCTGTGGTGCTGGATTTGATGATTCATGATATCGATATTATTTTAGCGCTCGTGAATTCTCCGGTGAAAAATATTCGTGCCAGCGGTGTTTCTATTATGACGGATTCCGTAGATATTGCCAACGCTCGAATCCGTTTTGAAAATGGAACGGTTGCCAGTATGACATCCAGCCGGATTGCAAAAGATAAGGTTAGAAAAACAAAAATCTTCCAAAAAGATATGTATGTCACCATTGATTTTCTTTTAGGGTTGACCGAAGTCTATCGTGTTGTATCTGAAAAAAATAGTAAAGCAATTCTTACTGCTCCTTTAGAAAATGACGATCACATGCGTGAGATTGTATATGAAAAACCTGTTGTGGTTCCGGCGGATGCTATGAACCTTGAACTCACAAATTTTATAGAATCAATCCGCGGAAATGAAACCCCGATTGTCGATGGTGTCGCAGGACGAGAAGCTCTCGACGTTGCTGTTCTTATTCACGATATGATTTTGGAGGATGTTCATTGAGCGCTTTAAAAAACTTCTTTTTTAAGTATCGAAGCTATACGCCCATTCCGCTTGCGATTTATATTTTGATCACATCCGGACAAGATTTGTCTTTTTTGTGGGCTGGAATTTTTTGTTTAGTTGTGGGAGAAACCATTCGGTTTCAATCAGTTCGGTATGCAGGCGGTGTGACCCGAACCACAAAAGTCGGAGCACCATCCTTGTGTACAGCCGGACCTTATGCTTATGTCAGAAACCCGCTCTATCTTGGCAATATGCTGATGTATTCTGGTGTCGTTTTCATTGCCGGATCAGATACTATTTTGGCAGCTTTGGGCATTACGTGGGCGTTTTTTATTTTGCAGTACATTCTTATTGTCTCCCTGGAAGAAGAAACGCTTGAAGGATTATTTGGCGAAAGTTACCTTGAGCACAAATCACACGTCCCTGCGCTAATTCCACGACTGAAGAGATGGGAAAATGACGATAACCGAACACCCATGTCATTTAAAAAAACGTTCAAAACAGAACGGCGCACACTGCAAAACGTCTTATTGATCCTTTTGATCATCACCGCCCTTCGTTTCATTTAGGAGACTTAGCCATCAAAGACACGAAAAAACATGTGTTCTTTTTGATTGCAGGTGAATCCTCCGGCGACCTTCACGGTGCAAAACTGATTAACGCATTGAAACAAGAGTTTCCTCGCGCTGAGTTTATCGGACATGGCGGGGATTTGATGGAAAAAGCAGGTGTGAAAATCATCGAACATGTTTCGTCTCTTTCCATGATGGGATTCACCGAAGTCCTCCGTCATTTACCTTATGTGATGCGTGTCATGCGGGATACCGTTTCGATTATTAAAAAATTAAAGCCGACTCGAGTCATTTTAATTGACTATCCCGGATTTAATCTTAGGCTCGCAAAAAAACTGGGCAAGTTATCCCTTCCGGTTACTTATTTTATTTTACCCCAAGTTTGGGCCTGGAAAGAAAAACGTACGGAAACTCTAAAAAAATATGTAGATCAATATCTTAGTATCATTCCGTTTGAAAAAGATTGGTTTACACAAAGAGGGTTGACCGTTGACTACGTTGGCCATCCGTTTTCATCTCTTGAGTTTGAAGATGTGGCTAAAGACACCTTTTTTAAAGATCATAGCCTTAATCCAAACTATCCTCTGCTTGTCTTACTCCCGGGTAGCAGACAACAGGAGATTGGCCGCCATTGGAACGTCTTTTTAGATACCGTCCAATGTTTGCGACAATCAGATCCAAGTCTTCAGGTGGTGGTCGGATTGGCAAAAGGTGTTTCTTTAGAACCGCTTCCTGAGTTCATCCGTATCGAACACAATGCACGGCTGGCTTTACAATTTGGAACAGCTGCTCTTGCTTCCTCCGGCACGGTCACCCTGGAAGCTGCCGCCCTTGGGTGCCCAATTGTTGTAGGATATAAATTGTCTTCTGTTTCATGGATGATCGCCAAGCAGTTGGTAAAGGTTAAGTATGCTTCTTTAATCAACCTGATTGCAGATAAAAAGATCGTCCCTGAATTTTTGCAACAAGAGATGACGGCCGGGGCATTATCCTCTGCGCTTAAACCTCTTTTAAAAGATGATCAAACCAGACAAGAAATGGTAGATGAACTATCCATGGTGAAGCAAAAACTTGGTACCGAAAATGTCTATACCTTGGCTGCACAAAAAATCAGCGAAAGGATTGTCTCGTGCTGAAAAAAGGATTGTATTGGATAAAGGTTGTCCTTGCAAAGTGGATTTTGTTGTTTTTGTACAAAACCAATCGCTGGACTGTGGTTGGTAAAGACCAAATCTCGGATTTGCTAAATCGCGGTCATTCTGTTATTATCGCGTCATGGCACGGGTATCTGTTAACGACATTTATGAACCTAATTCATCATAAATACCATGGATTAGCAGGTATGCACAACGATGCGGAGTTTATCACTCAGGTTGGGAAACGGCTTGGGTGGAAATTGCTCCGCGGGTCAAGTTCTGACAGAGGAAAAGAAGTCTTTTTAGAAATCATTAAAACCCTCAGGATACCCGGGAATGTTGTTGCTATTACACCGGATGGTCCAAAGGGTCCTGCCAAAATTCCTAAGCCGGGCATCGTCCGAGCTGCACAAAAAACCGGTTCTGTTATTATTCCCGCAATCGGGCAGGCATCAAAACGATGGGGTTTCACCAACTGGGATACATTCTTTGTCGCCAAGCCGTTTGGTCGGATTGAAATGGTTTATGGTGAGCCTATTTTTCTCCCGCCCGACAGCGATTTCGAAGATGGAATGAACCTGGTTAAAACTGCATTAGATACCCTTACTGATCTCGTAGAGAACAAGGTGAAATCGTGATGCGGTTTGTATTGTTCCCTTTTTCTTTTTTATACTGGGTTGTCATCTTCCTTCGAAATTTATTCTACAACATTGGTCTTTTAAAAATCCGATTATTACCCTGTTATGTCATCAGTGTCGGAAACCTAACAACCGGCGGAACCGGAAAAACACCTACCGTAATTTCATTAACAAAATTCCTCCGGAACAACGGATTTTCCGTTGCGGTATTAAGCCGCGGATATGGTAGAACCTCAGCGGGAACAATCATCGTTTCGGATGGACAGACCCTTCACCAATCCTGGCAGGAAACAGGCGACGAACCTTTGATGATCGCCGAAGCTCTGCCTAACATCCCGATCGTTGTTGATGGAAACCGTTATCGCGGCGGTAAGCTAATTATAGAAAAATTTCATCCTGACATCATCCTTTTAGACGATGCCTATCAGCACCGAGCAGTTCACCGCGACCTGAATATCCTTTTAATCAGCGCTGAATCCAAAAAAGAAGAAGCCTGTCTTCTGCCCGCAGGAAATCTCAGAGAGCCTAAACATCAGACATCGAGAGCTGACTTGATTTTTATCAGCAAGTCAAATCTGTTTCAATCATTAGAAATGAAAGACGCCTGGGGAAACTTTCCTCAACATATTCCTGCGTTTCAGACATCGTTAGAAACCATTTCCACGCTAAATAGTACAACAGGAAAGGTGTTGGCTGTTCATGAATTATCAGGTAAAAAAGTGTTGGCTGTATCCGCCTTGGGCTCACCGAAAGGTTTTGAGCGGTCGCTGTTTGCATCCAATGCAATTATCACCGATCATCTTGTATTCCGAGATCATCACACATTCACCAAAAAAGATGTGAACAATATTTTCTTGAAAAAAACCGAAACAAAAGCTGATTTTGTTATCACAACCGATAAAGATTTTATTAAACTGCGACATTTAATCTCAGATCTATTCGCACTATATTCTCTTTCGGTGGAAATTGACATTCCGCCGAAAGCTCAAGACACCATTTTATCGAAGATTAACATCGAAAAATAAGTTGTTCCTTAACCAAACAACCCGCTCTAACATTTTAGGTCGTTTAAAACCGATCATCGTGGGTGTGTTTATTTTATTATGCGGGATTTCGATATCTGCGGATCAGAGTTGGGTAAATGCGATGTTTTTCCCATCGGATTCCGATCATCATTTGCTGCCGGAAATAGACGATGTTTACGGCGTTGCGTTCCGTGATATCAATCAAGATGGTTTCGCGGATCTCTATCTTGTCCGGTTTCGGGATATAAACCGGTTGTTCATCTATAAGAAAAGTCAACATCGTTTTAAAGATAAAACAATTTCAACCGGCTTGGGTGGTAATTTATATCCCAGCGGGATTAAAAACCTTGAGCTGGGTTCTTCCATTATTGACTATAATAATGACGGTGTTTTTGAAGCGATGATCACAGGATGGGGAACGACCACAAAACTGTTTCACCAAGCCAGGCGAATGATCTTTGAAAACCAAACGGCGGATATCGGAATTGATAACCAGCTCAGCGGAAATGCTTCGGTCTGGGCTGATGTGAATCTTGACGGTCGGCTGGATGTGTTCATCACCAATGAGCATGGAAGGAATTTCCTTTACGTCCAAAACCGAAACGGAACCTTTAAAGACGTGACGGCAGATTTTAATCTGAGGTCTGAAAAAACAAGTCAGGGTGCGGGTTTCTCGGATGTGAATTTAGACGGCTATCCGGATTTATATGTATGTAATTGGCTTGCTCCGGACGAATTTTTCCTCAATCAAAGCGGACTAACGTTTGAGCCGCTTCGATTAGATATCTCTCATTTAACCGAAACGCTCAACAGCAATGGCGTGTCATTTGGTGATATTGACAATGATGGTGATCCCGATCTGTTAGTGACAGACCGAAACGGTCAAAACAGACTTTACAGAAATGATTTTACCGATCCGGCATTCTTTCATTTTACCGATATTACTGAGTCTTCCAACTGTGTAAATCCTCTTCCGGCATATTCCGGATTGATCGCCGATCTAGATAATAACGGTTGGCAGGATATCATTTTTACGAACATCGGTAAAAATATCATCTACCTAAATTCCGGTTCCGGCGTGTTTAAGTCATACCCTATTTCAAATCCGGCAAACGCCCATTACAGTACTGGAGCCGCAGTCGCTGATTTCGACAAGGACGGTGATTTGGATTTGTTTATTTCAAATAAAGATACGGCCAGTGTTTTATTTAAAAACCCATCTAATGGAAGTCGGTCGTTCATCCGCGTGAGCCCCGAAGGGGTCATAAGCAATCGTGACGGAATTGGAACAAAAGTTTGGCTGTATTTAACGACGGATGAAAAACTCTCATCAAGTCCGTTTGTAGGTTATCGGGAAATCTCAGGCGGCAGTGGATACTTATCCATTGGTGAAACCATTGCTCATTTTGGTGTTGATCCAAACAAGCACTATTCGTTAACGGTTCAGTTTCCGTCAGGAAAAACAAAGAAGTATGATGATGTGTCTCCCGGACAAACAATTATCGTATCTGAGTATGATGGGATTTCTGCGTTTTTCATCAGATTGAATCAAACTGCTGTATATCTAGTCACCCAGTTCTCTTTTTGGCTCTCCTTTTCCTTAGTTGCGCTTTTGATCGCGAGCATTGGTTTATCTATTGCTGTCTTTCTCAGCCGCTATCAATGGTCTCATCGTCAAGCCGGATTGTTTCTTTCGGTTGTCTTGATTGTTTTGTATTTGGTGTATGCAGTTTTCAGGGGAGAATCTGCGCCAACTGTTTTGGGAGCTCAGTTAATTACAATTTTATGCGGATTGATCATCACCGCAGGTGTCATGGAATATGTCCTGTCCCAGAAGAAAAAACGAAGGGCTTACCGTGCTGCGCTCTACAATTTTTCTGAGCAGTTGATCTTTCTCCGTGAAAATGATACGCTGTTTGAGCAACTCACCCAGATGATTTATAAAACGATGCAGCCGGAATTTTGTGCTGTTTATATCGTTCAGAATCAATCTCTACTCATCAAACATTCTGCGGGGATTTCTACCGACCTTGATTCTTCTTTTGAATTATCATCAGAGCACATTCACATTTTGACGTCCGGCAAAAATATTCCTTTAGAACATTTTTCTGACCAGTTTCAAACATTTTATCGTAGCGGATGCAATTTGCTCGTCCCTGTTATTCGAGATGAAAAGCTTTTGGCGTTGATTGCTATCGGAAGCCCGACACATGTGAATGGATATGATCAAGAAGATCAAAAAACATTCAGTTTATTGGCAAATCAAACGGCATTGGCTGTAGAAAATAATTATTTCATTGAGAAAACCAAAGAACTCACCCGTCAAATTATCGAAGCCGAAACCAAAGAAAAATATATTTCTGTATTAGAGAAACAGAACGCGGAATTAGAATCCCTTTACGCAGAATTAAAGAATACTCATCTCCAATTAGTTCAAAGCGAAAAGATGTCCAGTCTCGGACAGTTGGTTGCCGGTGTTGCGCATGAATTGAATAATCCGATCGGTTTTATCTATGGAAATATGAAAGAGCTCCAACGATACATCGATAAAATGAAAAACTCCGATGCGATGACTGATAAGAAAGAATTAGACTTCATCAAACAGGATATCGATTCTTTGATATTTGAAACACTGAATGGGTCCACCCGCGTCAAACAGATCGTTGAAGATCTGCGTAATTTCTCCAGATTGGATGAGGCGGAATATAAAAAAGTGGATATCCATGAGGGATTGGATGCTACGCTGTCTATCTTGAAAAAGGAGTTTGGTGACAGAATTACGTTGCACAAAGACTATAGTGACTTGCCTAAAATCGACTGTATGCCCGGACAGATCAATCAAGTGTTTATGAATCTGCTGCAAAATGCCATTCATGCGATATCGTCCATAGGAAATATATGGGTCAATACCTTTAAAGAGAAAAATGAGGTTTGTATTCGAATATCCGATGATGGTATCGGGATCGGTAAAGATGTAATTGGAAAAATCTTTGATCCGTTCTTCACCACAAAAGATGTCGGCAAAGGGACGGGGCTTGGATTAAGTATTAGCTATAAAATTATTGAAAATCATAACGGGAAACTGCAAGTAACCAGCAAACGAGGTGATAGAACTACGTTTACTGTTCGTTTACCGTTAAAAGGGATTAAATAATGGGATATGAACAAAAACAAACGGTTTTAATTATTGATGATGAACAATCCGTCCTGAATTCGCTCCGACGCACCTTGAGAGAAGATTTTGATATTCTTTTATCATTAAGCGGAGAAGCGGGTTTACAACTCATGCATGAGCGGGAAGTTTCGGTCGTGCTTGCCGACCAGCGAATGCCGAACATGACGGGTGTGGAGTTTTTTCAAAAAGCACAAAAAGTTCAACCCGATACCGAACGGATCTTAATCACCGGATATTCTGATATTGAAGCGGTGATTGAAGCAGTGAATGTCGGAAAAATCTTTTATTATATTCAAAAGCCCTGGGAGCCGGATGCCGTTCGCATGCTTGTTCGGCGTGCCGCTCAACAATATAAGCTTGTTCAGGAAAACCGAATGTTGATGAGAGAACTTCAGCAAACAAACCAAGACTTAGAACATGAAAATGTATTATACAAAAAGGAACTTCAAAAACACTATCGTTTTGATCACATCGTTGGGGAAAGTCCGGCGATCCAGCACGTGTTTGATTTAATGAGAAAAGTGATTCCCACGAATGCCACGGTTCTGCTTCAAGGTGAAACCGGAACAGGAAAAGAGCTTGTTGCTCGTGCAATCCATTATAATGGTCCAAGAAAAGACAAACCTTTTATCGCTCAAAACTGCGCTGCTCTTCCCGACACCTTGCTTGAAAGTACATTGTTCGGTCATGTTAAGGGCGCTTTTACCGATGCGGTTCAGAATAAAAAAGGGTTGTTTGAGCTGGCTGACGGCGGTACGATATTTCTCGATGAGGTTGCAGATATGTCCTTAGCTATGCAGCAAAGATTGCTGCGCGTTCTGCAGGAAAAAGAAGTTCAGGCTCTCGGGTCCGAAAAAACGATCCCCGTTGATGTTCGCGTCATTTCAGCCACACACCACAATCTGTTAAGCGATGTGAGAAACGATCGATTCCGTGAGGATTTATTTTACAGATTAAATGTGTTTCCCATTCAAATTCCTTCTTTAAATGAGCGACGGGAAGATATACCAATTCTTGTTGATCATTTTATCAAAAAATTATCAAAAAAAATAGGAAAGTCCATTTCGGGTATTTCTTCAGACAGTCTTGCCTGTCTTGTCAACAAGGATTTTGGCGGGAATATTCGTGAACTCGAAAACATCATTGAGAGGGCTGTTGTTTTAACTGAAGACGGGGCTTTACTTTCCATTGATTTTATATCGGAACCGTCGGCACCCAATCTGCTTTCTTCTGATCCTGCGGAACCCCAAACTTTAAAGTCGCTTGTAGAGAACATTGAAAAACAGTCAATTATACGAACTTTGAAATTCTATAATGGAAATATCAGTAAAACCGCCAACACCCTTGGTGTCAGCCGATCAGGGCTTTATATCAAAATGGACAGATACGAAATAGAAGAAGAAACTTTTTCTAATTAGGAAAATTAAATAGTGTCTATAGTTTAGACATTGTTGTGTTCTGTGGTGTATAGATTTTATACACACGTGTTTTCATTTAGAATGTTGTTTTGCGGTGTATCTGTTGTTATATAGCGTGTTGCGGTTATTTTTCTGTTTCGCTTTTCTTTTGGCATGGTGTTTGCATGTATATTAATGAAAACACATTGGAATCAATTATGAAAAATAAGATCATTCTGCAAATATTTATTCTTAGCTTCTCTCTGTTTGTCCTTCAGGGTTGTTACACACAAATAGCCTCTCACAAAGTAGTTTATGTTGAAAGAACGCCGTCAGCGCTGTATCCGATTAACACCCCAAGAACAAATCCAGCGCTAGCCGATTCCATTGTGTACGACAATCCTGAGATCAACGAATATCATTATCATTTTTATGATTATGACAATTCCTGCTTTGGCGGATGTCCCGATTACGATTTCTATTACAGCGCTAACATCTATTTTGATTTTCGTGATCATTGGCGGCCTTATCCGCGTTACAGATATTGGAGATATGCACGGTATTATTATTATGATTATCCATTCTGCTACTCCTCATATTATGATCCATATTATTATGATTACGGGCGTGGGTATTATCATCCTTGGAATTATTATTCATACCGCCCCGGTTATTATGGACATGGTTGGAACTACGAAGATCCTGATTATAGTAAACGCGAGTGGGATCGGAGAGAGGACTCTTCAGCCGGGCGGACAATTCATCGGGGCGCTACACAAGCCGAGGGGGCATCCGGCGGCTCATATACACCCGCAGGGAACCCTCGTGTAGAACCAGCAGAAAAATCTCGAACGATTGTCCGTAATCCCAATTCAAAAGACCGCCCAAAACGACAACCTGAAGATCGGCCAATCAAGCGAAAGAAAACAGATGATCGCTCTGATTCATCGAACAAAAAAAGACAGAAAACTGTAAAAAGACAGACTCGGTCAAATCAGCCGTTCGACTTTTTTCAAGCGGAAAAGAAACGTTCTTCTCGAAAAAAGTCATCCTCTACAGAAAGAACCATTCGTTCGGCAGTTGCGTTCGTATCTGCAATTTCAGAAGGGGCATCAAGCAATAAAGGCTCATCATCAAGTAAATCAAAAAAGGATCGCTCTTCTAAAAAGCGATCAAAAAATAAATCGTCTAAATCTTCATCAAAACGAACCGTTCGTCGGTAATCTTACGGAAACTTACCATGAAAAAACATTCTCTACTTTTGACTCTGTCTCTGACTGCGGCATTGTTAACAAATACCGCTCTGACACAAACCGCTTATGATGCGATCCATTTCTCGCAAAATGAGTTTGGTCTTGGGTCAAAAGCTCTTGGGATGGGCGGAGCATTTTCCGGCTTAGCAGATGACTACTCTGCTGTCTACTGGAATCCGGCCGGCTTAGCACAGCTTTCAAATCGCTCATTTTACACAGAACTTTCTCACACCCAGTTCACGAACGATGCTCTCTATAACAATAGCTTGTCGTCCGATACTAGAAATTTCACACACCTTGGTTCGCTAGGATATATTCGTCCTGTTGAAACCACACGCGGAGCACTCGTTTTTGCATTTGGATACAACCGTATCCAAGATTATGACGGACATTTACACTTCTCTGGATTAGACAGCTTGTCCAATGGGATTGGTTTTAATATTTCTGTGGACGACAGTCTGTCTGTGTTTTATCCGTTTGACGAAAACACCTTCCGGTCTGAAGATATGACCACCAAAGGCGGTGTTCATGAATGGGTGTTTGGCGGAGCGGTGATGCTGTCTCCAAATTTCTCACTGGGGGCAAGCGCGGCCCTTCAGCGCGGCAATGAAGATTACAGACTGCATTATTATCAGGAAGATCAGTTTGATTATTACCATACTTATCCCGCTGATTTTCATTCATATGCTGTAACGAATTTACTGCAGTCAAAATTCACTTCTTTTGTTCTCAAGATCGGCGGGTTGTTTACACTTGGTCCGAGTTTATCCCTGGGCGGCACGATCACACTTCCGTCTGTTCAAAGCGTTGATGAGGTTCATGCCACTGATGACCTTCTTGTCTTCGACGATGGCTACGAAGATGTCTCCGAAACCACTGGGCAGTTTAAATACAGAATTAAAACGCCTTTCGTTTTTGACGGTGGGTTTGCGCTTCGTACTTCTTGGTTGACGCTTTCAGCCTCCGCTAAATTTCAAGACTGGTCACAAATTCAGTTCGAAGTTGACAGAGAAGACTACAGCGACTCTGACTATCGATCCTTTCTCGATGAAAATGAGATTATTCGTAATAATTATCAAGAAACGGTTGAGTATCGATTCGGAGGAGAGCTTAGACCGATCAAAACTGTGTTTCTTCGGGCGGGATATGTATTTTCTCCATCTCCATTAAAAACCGATGCAGACGACTATCACAGGGAATATTATACTGGGGGGGTTGGCATTGACATTGATCAAAACGTACGCCTTAACGCAACGTTGATTTCAGGAAATTGGAACAATTATTCATCTGATTCTTACACGCCGGAAGGGACGTACGAATCCCTTTCGATGAATAAATTGATTGTGGGATTAACCTATCTCTTTTAGCGTGTTTTCTATATCTGGGAAATTCCCCACGCAAACATCACGCCAACAAATGTGAGCATCAGCGGCCAGCTTGTGTTCACAAATTGTCTTGCGCTCGGATCTTCAAATACATGAATTTGGAATTCATGTGATGTTGCGGCACCGTGTTCATCAATGGCCATAATGATAATATCATTCGGTCCGCGCTGATTGTTTCTCGGTTTCCAGGTTAGCTTTCCGGTACGTTTATTAAATTTTGCATACTTCGGCAGCCGAATCGGTCGATACGAGACTTTGTCGCTGTTCAAATCTTCAGCCACCATTTTATAGTGATAATCATGCCCGGTAAGCGCTACAGGCTTTGGTTTGGAAATAATCGTGGGGGTAATGTTGACAAATATCTTTCCGTTTTGAATGTCTTCAGAATACTCGTCGCTGACCTTTACTTCAAATAATTGATTATCAATTTGGTCGGGTTCCGGCGTCCAAAGGATTTTACCCTCTCGGTTGATTTGCATATTGCGCGGCGCTTTCAGAAGCGCGTATTCCAGTTTTGCGTTTTGATTATTATCTTCGACCTGAAGGGCGTATTTATACACCTCCCCGACCAATGCCATCGGCGGCGGGTTAGACAGAATTGTCGGTCGTTGATTAACATAAAGATTGAAAGTTTGTTCATCTTTGCTGTATCCGTCAGATACCATTACTGTAATGGTATGAGAATCAACCTGTTCTGATGTGGGTGTCCATGAAATCGTTCCGGTCAATTCGTTGACGGTCATCCCATCTGGAAAATCCAGCAGTGTATAGCGGACCAACGGGTGTCGCTCAACGATGACTTTAGGCGGCTTGCCTTCGCTTCCGTTAAACAGCTCCCATAAAACATCTTTTACTTTTACAGTTCGGTCGTCAATTGTTTGAAGGATCACAACCAAACGATTGTCCTCAAAAAAGATTGAGTGTACATATTTTTTTAAGTTTAGCCGAGAGACGCTAACCGAATCTGTACTGTCCGGAGAGGATAAGTAAACCGTCTCTGCGTTTTCCCAATCTCCGATATAGCGATCAATATTTTCCCGATAGATGTCGTCTGTAATGTTGACTTTATATGCTTTCACCGCATCGGTGTTTTCAACTGAGACGATGTGCTTCATCGGCAGCAACAGTCCGTCATTTCGGTCTTCGGTGGTTATGGCATATGTGTATAATTTGCCGGTCGTCGCGATTTCAGTCGGTTTGGATGTGATCTTAATTGGAGCATTCACGTAAAAATTGGATTCGACCGTTCGCTTTGATTTCCCATCACTGATCTCAACCAGTAGATGAGAAAAATCTGCTTCGCGCCAAGACGGCTCCCAAAACAATCGCCCGGTGTATGGATCAAGCCGCATTCCGGCGGGAATGTCAACCGCAGAAAATGTGAGTTCATCCAGTGTGTTTGGATCAAAGGCTTCGATTTGAAAATCCCATGTTTCGCCTGACTGAAGCATGACCATCGGTGATGGTGCTTTTACAATAATCGGAGGGTGGTTGACATAAAGCTCTACATGTTGAGTGTCTGCCGCAACGCCGTGTTGAACGACGATCTGTGCGCTTTGGGTGTCGACCTGTGTATTTTCGGGTGTCCATGATACAAAGCCTTTTTGATCAATGGACATGCCTTCGGGCGCTTCAAGCAGACTGTATTCAAGTGGATAGTTCAGGTTTTGATACCACACATCAACTCGATATTCATAGGGTTCACCAACCCAAAGTTCACCCGACGGTCTGGATAAAATCACAACGCCGGCGCGGGCAAATAATTCAAAGTCTTGGGCAGAGCGGTCAAACCCGTCAGTTACAACAACTCTCACAGGATAAATATCCACATGCGAGCTGTCGGTTTGCCAATAAATTTTATTACCTTCCAGCGTCATGCCTTCGGGCGCAACCTCAAGGTCTATCTGGATATTTGCATCAATGTTTCGATCTTGAAACAGCGGCTCATACTGAAACAGCGAGTTAGCAACAAATTCCGTCCCGACCGGCTCAGACATAAAGACAGGCGGATCGTTTACATAAATCCAAAGCCGCTCATCATAACCCTCTAACTGCGGCGTGGTTTTGTAGGTGAGTGTGTCCTCTTCGCTTTGAATGACTGTTTCCCCAACTTTCATTTCGACATGATACGCTAATTGAAACGCGCCTAAATCTTTTTCATTCGGCACCCATTGGATGGACTTGGATTCGTAGTGGAAAAACATACCTTTCGGTGGCGGCTGCAGCCATCGAAAACTGTAAAAACGCTCTGCTTCATCTTCAGGGATGGTATAGGCAAACGATTTATTCACGGGTAAAATGTGTCGGGGTAAGATGTTCTCCGGGAGAGGCTGTCCTGTTGTTTTCTCCGGTTTGGTGATTTGCGGAAGGGTGAATTGATCGATGGAAATTTCCGGGAATGTGGCGAGCAACTCTTCCTGCGGTATTTCATCGTCAATTTCCACAACTGGTTTTACAGGATGTGTTTCAGGTTTTTGACCTAAGTCGGTTAGAAACACTGTGTTCTTTGAGCCGCTCCATCCGACAGCAACAACAGATCCGGTATATGTTCCCATTTGCACCATCGGCAGAATCGAAAAAATCTGCAGGGCTTCTTCTCCGCTTTCTAACGAGAAGTATTCGGCTTCAGCAAGTTCACCGTCAGCGTCGGCGGATGTTAACGAAATCATATTCATTTCACCCGAAACCAGGATGATATCCATGTTGCGATCGTGATTGATATCAATAATTTTTATATCTGAGATGGGGCCGCTGTCAATCGGAACTTCTTCGATCACAACATTGTCCGGTGTCAGGGTTAATGAAACAATATGCCCGGATTGAAACGCTTGTACGACGTCTATAAATCCATCGCGATCCCAATCAGAAACGATCATCTTTCGCGGAAGAAATCCATTCATCCCTTCAATTTTTTGATAAGATCCTTTTCCTGAAATATAATCTCCCTGAATATTGTAGAAGGGCTGAGCTTTCAGGTAATTCCCCTCCGGGCTGAAAGCAATTAAATCATCAAAGCCGTCTCGGTCGTAATCGACAGCAGTTACAAAAACAAATCCTGACCCCGATCGCAAGAACGTTGGTTTTAATGTTTTGACAACGACTAACTCGCCGTTCTCGTCAATATCCAAAATTGAAATACCCCGATCCGGAATGCCAAGCGATACTGTAATTTCTTCATCGCCGTCTGAATCAAAATCGAAAAGTTCAAAATTGTGGCTTCGAAGAAAATTGTTTTCCCCCGCAAGGTTGATCGCTAAAGATGGCGTTGTCTCAAAGCCATAACTCCCCCATTGGTATACAAAATAATTCGGATGCAGGATTTCTTCATCAGATCCGGACAGGTTCATTCCGACAATCAATTCGGGATATGTGTCACCGTCTAAATCACCGACATCCGCTCCGATAAAGCTCCCCAAGGTGCCGTCGGGGACGCTCAGCTCCCATAATAAATCCTGCCTGCCTGCATCGTCAATTTCAAAGAGTTGGATTTGTGTCATTAGGTTATTGTCGGCATGCGGTTCCTGAATGGTCATAAATTCCAAATGACCATCACCATCCAGATCATAGGTGCCGTCTAAATGCAAAACCATGGATTCATCCGCAATTACTTTGGAACACAGCAGGCCGCCAATCAGTCCGATGGAAGTTAGTAATTTTGCGGTTTTTGATCCTGTGGTAAGTCCGAACATAGTTTTATCGAAGAATTTTCTTATTATAGCCGTAGAATCTACAATAAGACGGTGTGATAACGATACCTTAATTTATTCGGATTTAAACATATTCTTAAGAAAATTCTTTTGCACAACTAATTAATTATATTGATCAAATGCGAATATTTGACTTTTGAAAAAGGCGATGATTGTCATAAATTGTATGGTTCTCTTATTAATAAATGAGTAATCAGACTATTATGAAAAAAATTATTTCTCTCGGCTTCCTTTTTGGTGTTCTTCTTGGTCAAAGCGATCTTTACCCCGTTGAAGAGTTTTACGGCGGCGGTATCGGCTACAGCATGACATCGATTAAACTTTCAGCGATTCCTGCAGCATCAGACTTGGCTAGAATGGGACTTGACACCACCGATTTCAAATCAACATTTACCATTCATGGCGGAGAGGGATTTACTCACATTGCCGGGCGATGGAGAATCGGCGGGTATGCCGGGATCGGTGTAGATCGTATCAGCGCTGTTCCGGTTGTGATGCTCTATCAAAACAGAGATGGTGTTGACGGCTACCAACATGATCCGCTCGGAGGGGCAACAGCAGACACAACGGTTACTTATACCGGAGACTATGCCCCGTCGATCAAAGCCAAGCTTTCGTTTACCCTCGGCGCTGCAACCGTCGAGTATGTTATGCCTTTGTTCCGTGATCTTGAAATCGCTGCGGGTTCCTTAATCGGTTTGGGCAGAATTAATATCAACATCAATCAGCATAACGGAACTGCCACATGGGATCGCGCTTTCTCAAATATTGTATACGGAGAACAAGACAGCACCGGAACGATGTATTATGAAGTCAATGATTTCGATTCCGCTCAAGCCGGAGGGTTGATCCCTGCCGGAATCCCAAGCCGATTCACGAATGTCAGCGGTGCTTTTTTGAACGTCCAACCTTACGTGGCAATTAAATGGCAGCTGCTTGACCGGGTCGGGCTTCGTGTCAGCATGGGGTACAACAAGGGAACGATCTCAGCCGGCGGATGGCTGTTGAATGACCGTGAACCCATCAGTGATTCTCCGAAATACAGTGCGCAGGGAGTTGCAATCCGGGCGATGTTGTATTTCGGTCTATAGCGCGGGTTCGTTTAGGTATAGTTGTGCTGCCGGTCTTTTAACTGGTTTTATATGATGAATAACGTGACAAAAAAAATTAAATGGTCCTACCTGTTTGTCGGGATCATCCTTATGGGGTTGATTATTTCTCCGGTTGTACACGGGCTGTATTCTCAGGATAAAGATCCGTTTCGTACGATCCGATCTAAAATCAAGGTGATGAACCAAATTCTTCAAATCGTTCAGCATTATTATTTTGAATCCGTGGATATGGATGATTTAATGGTCGGGGCTTTTCACGGCATTATGAAAGAGCTCGATCCGCATTCGATTTATATTCCCTCAAAAGATTTTGAAGACATCAATGAAAAATTTATGGGTGAGTTTCAAGGCATCGGGATTGAATTCGATCTTTTGAATGGGTACATTACGGTCATTTCACCGGTTGCCGATAGTCCAGCAGAACGCGTCGGGCTTCAGCCGGGCGACCAAATTATTGCCATCGAAGGCGAAGATGCGTATGATATCACTAAAGAAAAGGTGTTTACAAAACTTCGCGGTAAAAAAGGAACGGCGGTCGTCGTGACCATCCATCGGATTGGGCTGGATGAGCCGTTTGATGTATCGATTATCCGAGATAAAATTCCGATTTACAGTGTTCGTGCTGCTGTAATGTTGGATGATACAACAGGCTATATTTGGCTGACCCGTTTCTCTGCGACCACAACCGATGAAATGGAGTCTGCCATCCAAAAACTTGAAGCACAGGGAGCAACACAATATCTACTGGATCTTCGCAATAACAGCGGTGGGTATTTGGAACAGGCGGTGGCTGTAGCGGACCTTTTTATCACACGAAATGACACATTGGTTTACACCAAAGGAAAGAAAGCCGCAAAAGACCAGGTGTTTACATCCAGCGCTAAAACCGGCAGGGAAGATTATCCTCTTGTTGTTCTGGTGAATCGCGGTTCGGCCAGCGCGAGTGAAATCGTCGCCGGCGCCGTTCAGGATCTCGACCGCGGTTTAATAGTCGGTGAGACAACGTTCGGTAAAGGATTGGTCCAACGGCAGCTTCAGTTGGCAGATAACTCCGCTGTGAGAATTACGATTTCCCGTTACTACACACCCAGCGGACGGTTGATCCAACGCCCGTATGAAAACGGAGACGAAAGATCGTATTATAAAGAAATGTATCACAAAGACCGCGAAGCAAAGATCGACAGTTTAAAAGAACTTCGTCCGAAGTATTTAACACGGTCAGGGCGAACGGTGTACGGCGGCGGCGGAATCACACCGGATGTATACATCCCCTGGGAAAGAAAACTGACTTCCGATACACAGAACTTGATCTCCAGTCCGAAGCGACCCATGTTTAATTGGGCGTCCCGATATGTTGTTGAGCACGAGAACACACTACCGGATTATCGCGAGTTTCAAAACAGCTGGCAGATAACCGATGGCGACTTTACCGCCTTTTTGGTTTCTCTTGAACAGGACAGCATTGCTTATGATTCGTCTTTGGTTTATCAGGATAAAGATTTTCTCTATACTTCATTAAAGGCTGAAATTGCCGGTGTGGCCTGGGGAAATGATGAGGAGTGGGGCGTTCGTAAACTGAATGATAATCAGGTTTTAAAAAGTTTAAAATTATTTGAAGAAGCTACTGACTTCATATATCATTCTCCGTAAATTCGCTACTGCGTTAAGCTCTTGTTCTGTGAAGAACGCATAAAAAATTTTTAATAATAAAAACTTAAATCACTAATTAACTGGAGGAAACTATGGTTGAATATTTCGTGAATGGCGGACCTTTCATGTGGCCCATTCTGATTTCACTTTGTTTTGGACTGTTGTTCTCTTTGGAGCGCTTTTATTCATTAATGATGTCTTCAATCAATTCAAAGAAATTCTTCACCGAAGTATCTGAAACTTTAGATAAAGATGGTGTGGAGGCAACATTAGAACTGTGTAATAACACGCGCGGACCTGTCGCTGAAGTATTTCATGCAGGACTTTCCCGCCGTCATCGCGGATTGGCTGAAGTTGAAAAAGCTATCCAAAATGCAGGTGGAGTCGAAATGACATTCCTTGAAAGAAACATGATTTGGCTTAATTCCGTTATTACCATTGCTCCTATGCTTGGGTTTACCGGAACCGTATTAGGTATGATCAAATCCTTTGACTCGATTAAAGCTGCAAATGATATTTCTCCTGCTGTGGTTGCCGGAGGTATTTCAGAGGCCTTATTAACCACGGCGTTTGGTTTGATCACGGCAATGATCATCCAAATGTTTCAAAACTTTTTTGTTTCAAGAATTGATAAACTGGTCCTGGAAATGGAAGAAAATTCTCTTCAGTTACTCGACCATCTTTATGAGTTAGACGCAGCCGCAAAAAAATAACCGTCAGGGAATAATATGGCCAAGAAAAAACGAAGGTTTAAGGGCGGAGAGATTCCGACAGCATCCATGGCAGACATTGCCTTCTTGCTGTTGATCTTCTTTCTTGTCACGACCACCATCGATACGGACAAAGGCTTGGGCATTGTTCTTCCGCCAATGGGAGATGTCAAAGAGATTCATAAAAAGAATATTCTCAATTGTCTCATCAACTCCAGCGGAAATGTTCTCCTCGGCGGAGAGCCGGTAAAAATTCAGGATATTAACCGAGTTGTCAAAGATAAATTACGTGAAAACAGTAAATTGATCATCTCTGTAAAAACACACGGGAAATCCCGCTATAAGGATTATGTTCGGGTCATCGACCAGCTTAAAATGGCAAACGCCACCCGTATATCCATTGCGGAGAGCGAGTCATGAGGTTTACACGTAAAACACAATTATCAAGCGATATCCCGACGGCTTCCATGCCTGATATTATCTTTATGCTGTTGATCTTCTTTATGGTCACAACCGTGTTGAGAGAATTTTCAGGCCTGCCGATTGAACTCCCGAAAGCCAAGCGTATCGAAAAACTAAAATCAAAACGGCACACAGCTCATATTTGGGTATCGAAAGAAGGTTTGATCTCCATCGAGGATAAACTGTTCGGTATCAAAGATGTAAAACACATCATGTACGAGCGCCGATCAAAAGATCCGCAGGTAACCATCTCATTAAAATCAGATGAAAATGCACGAATGGAAATCATCTCCGGGATTCACAATGAACTCCGGGAAGCGGATGCTTTAAAACTAAACTACTCTACAAAGACTTTAGTTAATTAAGTGATAAAAAGGGCAGGAGTTTTCCTGCCCTTTTTCTTTTTTATATTCCAATTCGTCTTATTTCTTTAAGGCGATCCCGCTCAATTTTCTCCGAATAAACGAGAACATTTCCAGCAGGGGTAAGTCTTTCGGGCAAACATCGTCACAGCCCATCATTCCGATACACCCGAACACACCATCGTCCGTTGACACCAGCTCAAACCATTCCTGATCTCCGCGCTCGTCTCTCGGATCCAGCATTAAGCGGCCGATTCTGTTTAATCCTGTGGCACCTAAAAAGTCCGGATAAACCTGTGCTGTTGCACAGCCCGCCAAACAACATCCGCATTCAATACACCGTTCTGCTTCATAAATTTGATTGGCTGTTTCATTGTCCATTCGTTCTTCTTCTTTCGATGCATCAAAGGCTTTTTCGGTGTGAATCCATGATTCAACCCGTTCGCCCATTTCCCGGAACCAAACCCCTGTGTCGACGGATAGGTCTCCCAGCAGTTTAAAGAACGGTAGAGGATAGAGTTCAATAACATCCGGAAGGTCTGATGTTAACGTTCGACAGGCGAGTGTCGGTCTTCCGTTTATCATCATACTGCAGGAGCCGCAAATCCCTGCGCGGCAAACAAAGTCGAACATTAAATCCGGCGCTTGGGTTTCGCGAAGAATGTTCAGTGCAGTAAACACATTTAATCGCTTTGTTTCTTCAAGCATAAATGTTTCCATTCTCGGCTGATCGTTTTCTTTGGTGGGATTATAACGAAATATCTTTAGCGTAAGTGTTCGTCCCATTACAGCACCTCCTTCCATGCTTCTTTCGGCAGTCTTTTTCCGGTTTCCTCGTCCGGATCAATCCGCCCTTCCGCTTTCTGCTTAGTGTCTATACTGTTGTTATACTCTTCAATGGTTTCTTTCATATCGATCTGTTGCCCTCCGCCATAACCGCGATCGCCGGGAGGTAAATCCAATACACCGACGGGTTCATAGGTAAAGACGGGGTCTCCATTTTCGTTCGGCCATCTTGCAAGGGTTCTGTTCAGCCAGTTTGCATCGTCCCGCGCAGGATAATCTTCACGCGAATGAGCTCCTCGTGATTCCGTTCGTCTAAATGCACCTTCTGCAACCAGCAGGGCTTGTTTTGCCATCCCTTCAATACGAATCGCCTGTGACAGTTCCGGATTCATGCCCGGCGCTTTGGATGTGACGTGAACATTTTCAGTTCGTTTCACAAGGCCTTTTAAGCCGTTAACAGCTTTTTCAAGTCCTTCGCCGGTTCGGAAAATATGGACATGTGTTTTCAGCAGATCGGCAATTTCATCCCTGAGCTGATAAACATTTTCACCGCCGGAGTTATTCAGCATTTTTGCAATCTTATCGATTTCAATTTGTGCTGTTTTTTCAGCCAGTGCAATGTCAGCGACCAACGATTCTTTCGAGGCAAAGTCAGCAATCTTTTCACCGACAACCATTCCGGCAACAATCGTTTCAGCCAGTGAGTTTCCGCCAAGCCGGTTAAAGCCGTGCATATCCCAGCAGGCAACCTCACCCAGCGCAAATAAACCCTCCATGTTGTAGGCGTGCCCGTCTTTGTTGACTCTGATTCCGCCCATTGAGTAATGCTGTGTCGGCCTGACCGGAATCAATTCTTTGATGGGGTTTACACCGATGAAGTACATGCAAATGTCGTAAACTTCCCTGAGTTTTGTTTTTAGGTGTTTTTCACCGAGATGTCTGAGATCTAACCACAGATGTTCACCGTAAGGGGACTGAACACCTTTCCCTTTCAGCATATGTTCTTTCATTCGTCTTGAGACCACATCACGCGATGCAAGCTCTTGTTTTTCCGGTTCGTAATCCGGCATAAACCGATACTCATCCACATCGAGAAGCAAGCCTCCGTCTCCACGGCATCCTTCGGTCACTAAAATGTCTGTTGGTACAATCCCCGTCGGGTGGAACTGAACCGCTTCCATATTTGCGAGTGGAACAACACCCGTCTGCAGCGCAAGCCACGAGCCTGTTCCTTCGTTGATAACAGCATTCGTCGATTCGCCGTAAATCCGTCCGTATCCGCCTGTCGCAATCACAGTCGCTTTGGACAGGTAAGTCAATATCTCACCGTCCCGCAGAGAACGAACAACAGCCCCAATACATTTTCCGTCTTGGTGGATCAGTCTGATAGCTTCCATCCGATCATGAACATCAATACCGTGCTGGATCACCAAATTATCCATGGTGTATAAAACAGTGTGCCCTGTTCCGTCTGCGGTGTAGCAGGTTCTCCACTTTGCTGTGCCGCCGAAGTCTCGGGCGGTGATCAATCCTTCTTTGTCGTCATCTTCGACAATGGTGGTTTTCTTTCCTTTGATATAAACATCTCGCGGACCGCCTTCAACGCGATTCCACGGAACGCCGTAATGGGCCATTTCCCGCATCGCAATGGGAGCGTTGTCTGCAAAAATTCGAGCCACTTCCTGGTCTGCGCCCCAATCAGATCCTTTGACGGTATCCAGCCAATGAACCGTTGGGTTGTCACCTTTTCCTTTAACAGAATTTCCAAGCGACGCCTGCATTCCTCCTTGGGCGGCAGCGGAGTGGCTTCTTCTCGGCGGAACCAATGACAGGATGATGACATCCAATCCTTTTTTAGCGGATTCAATCGCGGCTCTCTCACCGGCTAAACCGGCTCCGATAATCAATACATCAATCGTGATCGTTCTCATGATAGAACTCCTTCCCATGGTCCGGCAAGGGCAATCACGGTTGCAGTGCCTAATACCACATAAAACCAAAAGAGTAAGTAAAAGAGTGCTTTCGCATATTTCCGGACAAACCACGTATCTGCCAACCACTTAACCAACAGCCGATAAACACCGATTGCCATATGGGCGACTACACTGAACATCAAGATCAGATACAAAATCCAAAGCCCGCTTTCAACCCGGCTGGATGCAATGTCGGCTGTGAGTCCGATCGTCTGGCCTTCCACGCCCATGTCGGTGAAGATATTCCACATCACCAACACCAAATGAAACGCACCGGTTGCTAAAACGATCATCCCTGTTCGCACCTGCCATATCCACAGGGATGTCTCAAAATGGTTTCTTAGTTTAATATCAGATTTTGGATCCTGTTTCCAGTTTTTTTTTGATTTTTTCAGCGTTACACCAAGCTCCATCATGCGCTTGCGTTCATACAGCTTTCCCGGGATTTTACGGCTGGCCCATACAAAATGCACAAAAAATGCGGCTGTGACGATAAAAACGAGCGGTTGAGCAATCGGAACGGTATGCTCCATAAATCCCGCAACAACATCATAAAGATCTTTACCAAATAAAATGGTGCTTTCAAAAATAAGATGTCCTAAAATAAACATAGCTAAAAAGGCGCCGGTGAATCCGCTGATCCATTCGTCTCTGATAGCATTTTTCGCCTTTCGGTTCGCATCACTGGCTTTGCTGTGACGCGATTCTGCCGAAGGATATAATTCCGTTTTGAGAGACATATTGTTTTCTCCTTATTCCGTTGGAAAATGAATGGGGAAAATTACATACCTTTTTGTCTTCTTTATATAAAAAATATTGGTTTTATCAGAATTTTATGTTCAATAAATACCCAAACTTCTGATGTCCTTTTCTAAAATAACTTTGTTTCGGTTTGTCGGTTTTATATTGTCTTTTGCCGCGTAACAGCAGGAAGCCCGTTTGCGGTAATTTCTTTTATATACTCCTCAAGAAAGGGGCGCTCGGTTTGGATATTTAGCGATTCGCTTCGTTTATCTAATCCGCGCAAAGCAAGGTCGACAACTTGATCTAACGTCTTTTTAAATGGACAGTTTTGGTTGGTGAAACTGTCTAAAAACTCAGCTTGAATCTGAAATTGGCGCCTGTCGGCTACTGTCCATCCGTTTATAATATGCAGAGCTTCCTCTCTGATTTTTTGCTCATGGGTCAGTCCAAGCCAAAAAGCAGCGGGCGCTAACTCAAACCCAAACGGTGGGCGGTCTGCACCGCGGATTTCAATAACATTCTTAAACCGGACATGTGTGAAAATCTGATGGAGGGCGCAACTGATATCCTCAGCCGTTAATGTCTGTTCTTTTTCTTTTTTTCTCAACCAATCGCCAAGCGTACCTTGAAACGGAAGAATATCTCCGCTTTCATCCTGAATAAATATCGCAGGGACGATCATCACATAATCAATGTATTTATCCAACAGTCCTTGCGGTTTTGTTATACCGTGATCCAATAAGCTTCCGCAGCGAGCGGCGTCGGTATCATTCCAAATTGTATACCGAAGGTTTTTATTTCCCGATGGCGCGTTTTTTATAAACGGACTGTTAGCAAATAACACTGATCCAAACGGTTGGAAACAATCAGCAATATAGGCGATTTCTTCCGCTTCGCTTTCTGATTCGAAATCCACATTGATCTGAACGCTGGTTGTGTTTTTCATCATCCAGGAGCCGTGTTGTCCTGTTGTCTGAAACCGACTGTGCATGAGATGATATTTTTCCATATCTATCAAACCGATGGTGTCGGGTGTTTGGGCGGGCTCCAATGCAATATCTGATTTCGTTAGGTTCTCATCTCTGCAAATGTGGTCCAACCTTTCTGCGTGTGTTAGATAGACCTCGTTCAATTCGTGCAGCGAGAGAACCGGCGGAGATGCCCACTCCAACTGTCCGCCCGGCTCTAGTGTATATCCGGGTTTCGGATCGTCAGTTTCAGATAGTTTTTTGATCTGATTGAGTAGTTCCGTCGCACTGAAGTCGACTCCGGGGTTCACGGGAATCCTCTTTCCGGCTCGACTGTAGATCAGGCTTTCGACTTCAACGCCTATCCTTTTGTTGTTTCCGCCTTTCAGGTTGGACAGGATAACTGACTTGATCTTTTCTTTCAAATTCAACATTGATAATTTTACAAAAGTTTCACCACTATGTTTCGTTATTTTATTGGGAGGATTTCGATCCTTGCTATTTACCTCAAATTCACGGTAGGTTGATCCCTGAAAAAAGGAAAAAGGGTATGATGAAGGATATGTTAAATACGCCTTGGCGAATTATGTCGACCGCTGTGTATGCGCCGCCGAACGAAGGAAAAATATACGGAACGGCTGATATCGATGTGACAAAGGCTATGGATTTTATCAAGAAAGAGCGTGAAAAAGGACATTATTTAACCATCACACATTTGGTGGCGGCTGCCATCGGACGTACACTCGGGCTAAAGGTGCCGGAAGTCAATATCTATTTACGTCGCGGAAAACTCATCCCGCGCGAGGATGTTATTGTGACGATCGCCGTAAATATGGGCAGCGGCGGAGAGATGAGCAGCGTCAGAATTAGACAGGCTCATCAAAAAACGGTATATGATATTGCTCAGGAAATTGTGGATAAAGCTAAAATGAGCCGCGACGGAACCGAAAATAAAACCATGAAGAAAAAACATTCCTTATCCAAAGTTCCGTGGCCGTTTCGCCGGTGGGTTTTTGTCCTATTAAAATGGATCACCAACGATTTGGGGGTCGAACTGAAATCTCTTGGATTGGCTCATGATTCATTCGGGTCTGTTTTGCTCACTAACATCGGAAGTCACGGATTGACAACCGGATTTGCAGCGCTCTTTCCGGCCTCTCGTTTACCCGCTGTGGTTGCCATGGGAAAGGTAGAAGATAAGCCTGTCGTCGTTGACGGGGAGATCGTCATTCGAAAAATGATTACACTTTCCGGTGTGTTTGACCATCGTATCATGGACGGATTCCACGGCGGAGCGATGTCAACCCATGTCAAAAACTATCTGGAAAATCCTGAACGGTTAGCCGAAACTGAATAATTTTTTATCAGGCGAGCCGCTTGGTTTTATTGCTTCTTAAATTTAATAAAACCGATTCCTCGCCATAACAGCAGTAATAGAACCCAATACGCAGCAATAATCCCCAGCGTAACCCAATACCCGGTGAGCGATCCGCCGAAATGAAGAAATGGAACATTCAATGCGTAGAGCAAAGGGAAGCCTAAAAACAACGATATTCCGCTTCCGTAAACAGCATCTTCGGCGACCGGTGTTCTAAATTCAGGGTCGGTTACCTTCAGTAAGACCAGCGCAGAGTTGATCGTTCCGGTCATTTCACCGAACAGCTCGACAAGTCGTTCGAAATGAAAATCATCAAAAGCGCGGTAGCACATGTAATACAACATCCCTAATGTCATTGGTCCGGCCAGCAGAGACATGATCAAGATGGGCAGCCAATAATATCCAATGACCGTTAAGCTGATCCCTGCAATCGCACCGACCACAAGATAATCTAAAAAGATACCCATTCCGCGAGTCATGAGCCCTTCGTCGATCACATAGGCTTTTCCTGTCCAGTCAAGAATGTTTCTGACAAGGATCGCAATCAGAAGCCCAACAACAAAGTGAAAGCCCCAAAGGGTTGAGGTGAGTTCGCCAAGTCCGTTGTTTTCCATAAGCGTAGCTAACGACCCAACGACGTAATAGGTTAATAAATAAACAAATCCGATCATGGCAAGGTGAAAAGCCATCGGCTCAACGGCTTCCGTAGTTAGCGGCAGTTTTCCGGCATTCGGCGCTTTCCCTTTTTCATGCACACCCTTTCGAACCCCGTCACTAATATGCTCCAAACCTTTGATCAAGGCGGTTCTTCGATTCCGGATTCCCCAGTTTATTAACCACATTCCAGTAAAAAATGCATACATATATCCTACTGTGGCAAATGTAAGTCCTACTTGTGCGCCGCTGACAAATCCGTATTTTTCCCAGCTTCCTGCAATGGTAGCAGCCAGTCCGGGGCCCATGCCAAAACCAAGAGGAAGAACCAATCCGATTCCGACAAACAGATCCGGCATAATTGTGTAAGACAGAAGCAATGCAACGCCGATTCCAATAATCGCCTGCAGCAGGTACGATGAAAGTGCAGCAAGGCTTTTGCTTAACGGTCCGCGTCCCCAGCTTTTTTTCTTTTGCCTTAATCCGAGCGCTATAAACGTTAGAGCAAGGAAATGATAAACATATAAAATCAATCTGTCAGAATGGAGGTCAATCCACCCCATGCCTTGGGTTCCGACAAAAAGAGCAATAAAGCCTCCAATAAAATTATTTGGGATCAAGTAGGCTTGAAAAAATTTAACATATCTTCGTAGGGCTGTTCCAATAAGAATAAATGTACTTAAAAAGAGTAAATCAAGCACAACCACCTGTAAATTAACGTCCAAATTCCACGGATTCATCATTTCCTCCAATTATTTCAAAGAATTTACTCTTTTTCACTGTATTGTATTAATAAAAATAACTTTTTCGGCTTTTAAAGGAATATTTAACTTTTCTTCATAACACTTTTAAATATTAATTAAATTCCATGCTGTATTTTGCTTAAAAAATTTTAATTAATTAAAGGATAAGATTATGACGAAACATGTATACTTTTTCGGACATGGGCATGCCGAAGGTCACGCAGAGATGAAAAATCTGCTTGGCGGCAAAGGAGCAAACCTGGCCGAAATGACAAACTTAGGCATTCCGGTTCCTCCCGGTTTTACTATTACGACTGAGGTTTGTAATTCCTATTATGATAACAACCGCAACCTTCCTGAAGATTTAGATGCTCAGGTAAACGATGCGCTTCGACAAACCGAAACCATCATGGGAAAAGGATTTGGGGATCCGGAAAATCCACTGTTATTCTCCGTGCGTTCCGGTGCGCGGATGTCCATGCCCGGTATGATGGAAACGGTATTGAATCTCGGGTTGACCTCTGAAACCATTCCCGGGCTCGTTGCAAAAACAGGAAACAAACGTTTTGTTTACGATGCTTACCGTAGATTGATCACGATGTACGCCGATGTGGTGATGGAAAAAGCTGCCGGCGTTGAACCAAAAGACGGACATGGAATTCGTCATCAGCTCGAAAGCATCCTTGATGATTATAAAGAAAAGAACGGATATGTTTCTGACACAGATCTCTCCGGCGATGATTGGCATGCGGTTTCTGATCTCTATAAAGCAAAAATCAAAGAACAACTTGGAGAAGAATTTCCTGACAATCACTATGATCAGCTTTGGGGCGGTATTAAAGCTGTATTTATCAGCTGGAATGGAAAGCGCGCTATAAGCTATCGTCAAATCGAAAATATTCCCGGCGAGTGGGGTACAGCTGTAAACGTTCAGGCAATGGTCTTTGGAAATACCGGCGGAGAATCTGCTACCGGCGTTGCCTTTACCAGAAACCCGGCTACCGGCGAAAATGCTTTCTACGGTGAGTGGTTACAAAATGCGCAGGGTGAAGATGTGGTTGCCGGACTGCGCACACCCAACCCTCTGAACGATGCCACAAAAACTGATGACACAAAAGATGCTCTCTCGTTAGAAGCTTTTGATCTTGATGTGTACAATGAGCTGGATGCCATCCGCTTAAAGCTTGAAAAACATTATGCAGACATGCAGGATATCGAATTCACGATTGAAGAAGGCCGCCTATGGATGCTTCAAACACGTACCGGTAAACGGAACGGCCCAGCTGCTATCAAAATGGCTGTGGACATGTATCATGAAAATATGATCAGCAAAGAAGAAGCTGTTCTTCGTGTGTCGCCGAATCAGATTGACGAGCTTCTTCATCCGATGTTAGATCCTGCGGCTGAAAAAAGCGGTCAATTGCTTGCCAAAGGATTGCCTGCCGGTCCCGGCGGAGCAACCGGACAAATCGTTTTTACGGCAGATGATGCAGAAGCCTGGAAAAACGACGGTAAAACCGTTGTGCTGGTCCGCGACGAAACTTCTCCGGAAGATGTCCATGGAATGCACGCCGCTGTTGCAATTCTGACCTCAAAGGGCGGAATGACAAGTCACGCCGCATTGGTGGCTCGCGGTTGGGGTAAATGCTGTATCGTCGGATGTTCTGCGCTTCAAATTAACACCAAAGCAAAAACTGTCACTATCGACGGTGTTGTGCTTAACGAAGGTGATTTAATCTCAATGAATGGAACAGCCGGAACCGTTTACAAAGGTCAATTAGCTCTTTTAAGCGCTGATCCAGAATCCAATAAAGAATACAGCGAGCTGATGACATGGGCAGATGAAATCCGCACATTAGATGTTCGCACCAATGCAGAACGCCCGGAAGATTCCGCATTAGCCCGCAGCTTTGGCGCACAGGGAATCGGTCTCTGCCGTACCGAACATATGTTCTTCGATCCGCAACGGATTTTAGCGGTTCGTAAAATGATCCTTGCCGGTAGTGAAGACGATCGCCGCCAAGCGATTATGGAGCTTCTTCCCTATCAGCGTGAAGATTTTCGCGGTATTTTAGAAGCAATGAAAGATATGCCTGTGACGATCCGCTTACTGGATCCGCCGCTGCATGAGTTTATGCCGCAAAACGAAGCTCAGATCAATGAGCTGGCCAGCGAATTAAATATCTCTGTTGATGATATCAAAACACGGATCGACAACCTGCACGAATTCAATCCGATGCTCGGACATCGCGGATGCCGTCTCGGTGTGGCTTATCCTGAGATCACAGAAATGCAGTCTCGGGCAATCTTTGAAGCCACAGCGGAATTAATCCAAGCGGGTGTAAGTGTCTTTCCTGAGGTGATGATCCCTCTGGTTGGAACACATACCGAGTTCGATCACCAAGAAAATATCGTTCGCACCGTTGCAGATGCCGTAAAAGAAGAAACCGGTGTTTCTTTTGAATACATGGTGGGTACGATGATCGAATTACCCCGCGCAGCATTAACTGCGGATGAAATTGCAAAACGCGCTGAATTTTTCAGTTTCGGAACCAACGATTTAACTCAAACCACCTACGGGTTCAGCCGTGATGATATCGGCGGATTCCTTCCATATTATCTAGATGGAAATATTCTTGCTCACGATCCGTTCCAAAGCCTGGATCAAACCGGGGTTGGACAGTTGGTTGAAATGGGTGTTGAAAAAGGACGCAGTGTCCGAAACAATCTGAAGGTTGGAATTTGCGGAGAACACGGCGGCGACCCGGACAGTATTGATTTCTGTCACCGGACCGGACTGGATTACGTCAGTTGTTCTCCGTTTCGAGTTCCTGTCGCACGTTTAGCTGCTGCACACGCAACGCTGAAAAACAAATAAACTATATAAGCCTATAAAGGGCATACAACAATATATGCCCTTTATATTATTCTGTAGACCCCGGCGCATTATTTCCAGGTTTTTCTTCTTCACACTTTTCACAAGAACAACCAGAATAAGCTACACAAAGAGCATTGAACCCATCCCTACACGACACAGAACACGTGTAATAGACAAGACCAATCATCCAACCAATACTACAACTAGAATAGGCACAAGGGGCGCCAGGAGTTAATATTTGATTGTTAGGTTTTGTTTCCTCTCCCAATAGCTCAAGATTTAATTGAGTCAATTTATTAAACACAGATGTCTGTTTATTAATTAGAAAAACATCCGTAGGGAATTCACCTTCGTGTTTCGATAGCCCATATCCTAAAAAAGTTAAATCGTCATTAACTAACTCGTCGTTAAATGTAAACACATATGATTGATTTGTCTCAATATCTAATACGAGCAACTCATCTTCTCCTTCATAAATCTCTGCAAGAAAATATTTCTCATCAAGTTCAATTGAGTAGTCATTATCTGTTTGAAAAACATACAACTCATTAAAAACATCCTGTTGTTTTCCTTGGTGCACTATCAACAATACTTCATTTTTATTGGTTGTTATTATCTGAACGGTCTTATCTATATCAGGGTTCTCAATAGTCTTAATTGAGGGCTCGTTCGTTCCATTACATGACATTAATAGAGCAATAAAGGCTATTGTTATCTTAAGCTTGTTATACATTATTCTCTCCTGTTATTTTTATATTGTTTTACAATACGCTATAAATATACATAATATTTATTAAAAGTGCAATATTTACATTATTTATTAAATATGTTGTGCGAGCTAGAACAACAACCCTGTCGCATCGGGGGTGTATTTCTGTCAATTAAAATCAGATAAATTTGTTGAAGCGAAAAAGCTTTTACTTTTGAAATAAATCACTTCGCATAAAAATTTAAAAACCTCCCCGAAACACCCGTTCAATATCTGTCATTCTGATCCCGATTATCGGGAGAAGAATCTACATCTCTAAATCTACGATTCGTTTTTATAGTAATTTAGATTCCTCATCCCCTTGGGATATCGGAATGACAATTTTTTTATTATCGTTTATCCTTCTAGTAATTGTAAAATTAACCATGGGGAAAACATATTATGTTTATATAATGGCAAGTTTAAGTCGTCGTCTTTATACGGGGGTTACAAGCGATTTAGAGGGCCGTGTTTGGCAGCATAAATCAAAAACAATAGATGGCTTCACCAAAAGATATAATATTACCCGTTTAGTATTTTTTGAAGAAACTAATGATATCTATACAGCGCTGGAATATGAGAAACGCATTAAAGGTTGGCGGCGAGAAAAGAAAATTTATCTAATCGAAGAGCAGAATAAGGGGTGGCTGGATTTAGCTGAACAATGGTTTGAAACTTAACACCAAGAAGATGAATTTTATCATTCTTCATCCTGTAAATAATTTTCAGAAGTGGAAATGTCTTTATTCTATTGCGACAGTTAAAATCTCAGATATTAAGCCTCAAAAGTCATATGAAAATCTTCTTCCTATAGTTTCAGAATGACATTGGCTATTTTATTATTCTGCCGGTTTAAACTTTGCGGTAAAGTGACGTAAGTATTGGGGCTGTTCGGTAATGCGGTAACCTTTTAAGGTGTCCCGAGTTTCATAAACATTTTTTGCTACTTCGATCACATAATCAATATGGCTTTGGGTGTGGGTTCTTCGCGGAAGAGCCAGCCGCACTAATTCCATTTCAGACGGTGTCTCTTTTCCGGTTTCATGATCTACTTTCCCAAACATAACTGA
Organism: uncultured bacterium; assembly: GCA_964422145.1. Classification (GTDB taxonomy): domain Bacteria; phylum Fidelibacterota; class Marinisomatia; order Marinisomatales; family JACNKV01; genus JACNKV01. Next base: position 167,127 of record CAYQZV010000001.1, read on the forward strand.
ACCGATCTCCACAGTACGAATCCCGCCTGCTAAGTATAGCTCGATCGACAAACTTTGTCCCGGATACTCTAACGGGTCCAAATGGGGCAAAAGTGTCTTTGCGTCGATGTATACAGCATGTCCGCCGGGCGGCTGAACGATGGGATAGCCGATTTCTGTGAGGTGTTTTCCAAGATATTGTGTTTCGGCGATTCGGTATTTTAAATAGTCTTCGTTCAATATCTCTCTCAGACCAACCGCAATGGCGTCGAGGTCACGCCCGGCTAATCCGCCATACGTTGGAAACCCTTCGGTTAAAATAAGAAGATCTTTTTCCTGTTTGGCTAAAAAATCATCATTGGTACAAAGGAAACCGCCGATATTTACCAAGCCGTCTTTTTTCGCACTCATCGTACAGCCGTCAGCATAACTCATCATTTCTTTTACAATGGATTCCACCGATCGGTTCTCATAACCTTTTTCTCGTTGCTTAATAAAATATGCGTTTTCAGCAAACCGCGCAGCATCGAAATACAGTGGAATATCATATCGAACCAAAACCTCTTTTACGTCTTTTACATTCTGCATGGATACGGGTTGACCGCCGCCGGAATTGTTTGTCACCGTTAACATGCAAAGAGGGATGTTTTCCCGTCCTGTCTTTTTTATAAGAGCGTCCAGTTTCTCCGTGTCCATATTGCCTTTAAACGGATGTTCATTTTTTGGATCCTTTCCTTCATCGATCACTAAATCGGCGGCAACAGCACCCTGGAACTCGACGTTCGCCCGCGTTGTATCAAAATGGGTGTTGTTCGGAACGGTATCGCCTTTTTTACACATTACTGCAAAAAGGATTCTTTCCGCCGCACGACCTTGGTGGGTGGGGATAATGTGTTTAAACCCAAAGATGTCTTTCACTGTTTTTTCAAACCGCTGAAAACTTTTACTTCCCGCATAGGATTCATCGCCCCTCATAATAGCCGCCCATTGTTCAGAGCTCATTGCTCCGGTTCCGCTATCGGTAAGCAGATCGATCAAGACATCCTGGGCATTGATCTTAAATAAATTATAGTCCGCTTTTTTTAAAATGACTTCTCTCTCTTCGCGGGTTGTCATTTGAAGCGGTTCAACAGATTTAATCGTAAAGGGTTCAATAACCGTTCTAATCACATGTTTGTTTTTCATGGATATTTTTCTTTCAATATTACTTTGTGAATTAAAAAAACAACCTTCGACAAAATGTCCTTATCGAAGGTTGTTTAAACTAACAGCATTATGAGTGATATTTAACTAGAAATTATTCGATCATTTCTCCGCCGCCAACAATATCTTCGAGATTAAAGACACCTTCTTTTTCCATCTCTCTGGCGCGGCTGACAACAATTTTTCTAGCGCCGTCTACTTCTCTTTTCGGCACCGCTCCTTCTACGGGCTCAAACATGGCTTGTTTTTTCTGAGGCAGGGTTTCAATGACTTTATTCACAGTATCTTCGGGTAATCCTTTCAGCGCCATCGCGACGGTGTCCATATCCGGGACGGAGTTCATAATATCCCTCAAAAGGTTTTCAGGGAAGTACTGAAAGATATCATCAAAAGTAAGGTGATGTTTTTTGACCTCTCTTGCGAGCTCTGGCGTTTCGCGTTCCAGTGTTTCTAAATACCTTTCTTCTTCGTATTGACTCATAGAGCTGAGAATTTCGGCAATTTCTTTTCCGCCGCCGCGTGAGAACTTGACGGTTTTTGGCAGGAACTGCGCCTGGCGTTTTAAATCCGTGGCAATGTTAACCACTGCCTCAAGCGGCACATTGACCAGATTCCCCATTTGGATTAGAACCTTTCCTTTTTCTTCCGGCTCCATGCGGTTCATCACGATCATTCGCCGTTCTGGAGCAACCTGTGCAAGCACGATGGCAACCACGCGAGGTTCTTCAGCTGATAGAAGGGCGGCAAGTTGTTCGTCCGTTAAATCGTTTAAAAACTCAAATGGTTTAGAGGGTTCATCGTCATCGGTTTCCTGAAATTTCTCGCTGACAAAATTAAAATAAAACTCTTCGACGGTTTGCTTTTTTAACCGGAACGAAATGTTTTTTACTTCAGGAGTCGTCGCGCGAATTTTTCGTATATCTGTTTTGGTTAAACCTTTCAACAGTGTTAAAGCAAGGTTTTCACCCAGTACAGAGAACAGAACGGCTGCTTTCTGTAATCCGGAAAGGCGTATGTTATCTGCGCTCATAATTAAATCCTATTTCTTGTTTTGATCAGATGGTTCTTCTTTGGGGGCCGGTTCTTCGGCTACAGGCGGCGCTTCGTCTTCAAGCCATTCTTTTACAATGCGCGTTGCTGTGTTCGGCTGCCCGACACTCATTGAGACCACCGCTTTTCTGATGTCGTTAATTTCACTTTGAAGCACACTGATATCTTCGTCTTTTGTTGGTTCAATTGTTGTTTTCGTTACCGGTTTGTTTTCAGTAGCTGCTTCGGGCTCTTTTTTTTCAGACTTCGCCTTTGTTTTTTTTTTCTTTGATTTCTTTTTCGGCGGATACATCCATGGTGGAGGTGGAGGATAGGCTTGTTTGGTCCTGCTGGCAAGCATGGCAACCACAACTAAAAGCAAGATCACTAACAACGCGGCCAGAACAAACACCAATGTAAGTGTGCCGTTGCTCTTTCCTTCATTCAACTGTCTGTCTAAGTCTTCCTGTACTTCCTGTAGTGATCCGAGTCTATCGGAAATTTGATTATCAATTTGTGTAATTAACGCTTCCCGCTGTTCAATTTCAGTTTGGGTTTCTTCAGAGTCTTCACCTTGAGGGGTTGTCTCTAGGGATGCACGAAGTGAATCGATCTGATTCTTCAGAATTTCGATTTGAATCGAATCCTGTTTGATGATCTTTTGGCGTTCTTTTCTGAACGCACGCTCTTTTTCTTCCTGTTCAAATTGGGTTAGAAGGTTTTGTAGATATTGTCTGTCTTCGAGCCGTCTGGTTTGCTCTTCTTCTCTGTATCGATCTAATTCAGTTTGCCATTCTTCTTTATCCGCTACCTTGTCTGTTTGTTCTTTTTCAAGGTTGTCTAATTTTTCAGCGATGGTCTTCAGAAGGACTTGTTCGGCTGTCTTCTCATCTCGGCGTTCTTTAAAGCTTGCTGTCATGATGCTTAATACATCGCCGCGGGTCCGGTTAAATCTTGATGCCATCATCACAATCTGGCGGATATTTTCAATCAGTTCGGGTGCAGCACCTTCGTTTAAGATCAGGCTGATCTCTAATCGGCTGATCTCTGCGATTGATGGTCTTTTTAAAATGGATGTCTTTGATAAAGACGGTTCTTCTTTTTCTTCCACAGCCTCAACGTCAATGTTCGTTGTCGGTTCGTCAACCACAAGAGGTTCTTCTTCTGTCGGCGCTTCTTTTAACGGGACTTCAAACTCAAATCCCGGGATCGGCAAACCAACCATCGATGATTTCGGTAAATCGGATATTTTATCTTCCATAATCGTCGGTTTGGTTTCTGCAACAGTATCTGTCGTTAGCGCTTGGGTCTCTTCCGAAGGTTTATCTCCGGTTGTCACCGTGATCTGTTCTTCAACGGCGTCGGTGATCTTTAAATCAACACTGACATCAATGACATATTTCGATTCATCAATGACTTTTGACAATGCGTCAGAAATCCTGGTCCGTAAATCGTTTTCGACCATGAGCTTCTGGGTCAGATAACTCGTTTCCTGCGCGAGTGAAAACGTTAGACTTCCAGCGCAAATGATAGCTGTGATCCAGTTAAAAGAAATGTGATATTTTTTCATTTTTATTCCTCTTGTCCTTTAATTCAATGATCCGGCCGGGGCTAAAAAGGTAATTTCAACGCGCCGGTTTCTTGACATTAATTCTTTAGTCGCGTTTAATTCAATGATCATATTCTCATCGATAACTCTGTCTGTTGGGCGGTCTCTCGGGATATACTTTGAATATCCGACTGCCTGAAGTCTTGTCGGTGCAACACCCCTATTAATTAATTCCCGTGTAACGACGGCAGCTCTCGCTGCTGATAATTCCCAGTTTGTAGGGTATTGCTCTTTAAATTTATCTGAGATCGGCTGGCTGTCTGTGTGGCCCTCCACCGCAATTTGGAACGGTGATTTGTTGATCAGCGGAACGATTTTATCCAAAATCGGAAAAATTTTTGAGGTTAGATTCGCTGACCCGGATTTAAAGCTAATGTCTGACTTTATTTCCAGACTAATTCCTTTTTGGCTTGTTTTTATTTCAACTGGTTTCTCACCGGAAAGCGGGTCCGCTTCCATTTTCTCAACAATTTCATCTGCTTCTTTTTTGATATCCGCAAGGTTCATTGCCTGATTTTCAATTTTAATCTTTTTGCCGACAGATTTTCCCATTGCATCAGCCATTTGCTGAAGCTTTACAGGGTCTATCGTGGATATCGCGGCCACCAAAACAAAAAATGCAAACAAAAGCGTCATCATGTCGGCGAAAGTTCCGAACCAGCCAGGAAGACCTTCGTCAACCTGACGACGGCCTTTGTCTATATACTTCTTTTTTTCTTTAGGTGTGATAGCCACGGATATATTATTCGCTTCTTACGCGTTCTTTCGGTGGAATAAATGCGTTCAGTTTTTCCCGAACAATCAACGGGTGTTTTTTCTGTTGAACGAGTCGTGATGCCTCTACAAGCATTGCTTGTATCGTAGAGGTAAATGCAATTCGGCTTGACAGTTTTGCCGCCATGGGCAAGAAAAACAAGTTGGCAAACACTGCTCCGTAAAAAGTGGTGATCAACGCAGCGGACATACCTGCGCCCAGCGCGGCCATCCCCGATCCGCCGCTGCCGAAACCGGCTAACATAATCACCAATCCAATCAGCGTTCCGATCATACCCCAAGCCGGCGCCATGGTTCCCATTGTTTTAAATAGTTCGGCCTGGCTTCTTTCGCGGATTTCCCGATAATCGATGCTTGTGTTCATTACATCGGATAATTCCTCAAGTGAGTATCCGGTGGCAACCATTTCAACGCCGTCTCTAAAAAAAGGATCATTAATGTTTCCCAGGTTTTTCTCCAGCTCGATCGTTCCGCCTTTTCGTGCGATTTCAGCAACAGAGACAGCTTCTTCGATGACGGCAGCCAGCGTTCGTTTACTGCCTTTAAAGACGGCAGCCATGGCTGTTTTCAATTGTAAGACTTCCTTTAGTGGAAAGGCAACTGACACGGAAGCAAGCATACCTCCGAACACAATGGCAAAACTGGATGTTGACAAAAACACACCCATTTCTGCGCCGGCAGATGATGCGGCGAGAAAAATCCCTGTTCCAATAGACCCAAGACCTAAAATAATACCTATAATGGTTGCAATATCCATAGGCTAATCCTTTGTTGTGCTTTCGATTTGCAGACGATTTTCGCGCAGCGCCTTTAAAATGTTTCTGACATCATCATATTCCGGATCCAGCCGAAGTGCGAGGTTCCAGTCAATGGTGGCGCGTTGAATGTCGCCTAATTTATAATAAATTGATCCTCGGCGGGCATATGCCAATGCAAGTCCGGGGTTCTCATCAATCGCGGCTTCAACTTCTCTTAAAGCTCCGCGGTAATCACCTGAGTAAAAATATCGCAGCGATCTGGATAAATGCCTCATCGCTTCATTCGTCTTTTTCTCGGCGACGTTTTTATCCAGTTGGATGGTTTTTAATGCATCTTCAAGGAATCGTGATTCCTGTTCTTTCGCAGATAGTTGAGTGATTAGATTTCTCATCTCGTTGTTCATCATGTTGATGGAGTCTTTGATCGCGATCACGGCATAATCTGCGGCAAGCAGAGTTGAGTCAAATGCAGCATCCGTCAATTTAGTTCCTTCTGCTCCGGCCAGTGTCGGATATGGTGCTGAGATTCCTGAGGAAACAGAACCGGGGGCTTTCTTTGGAACGGACATATCAACCCCGAACGTAATACCGGGGTGACCCGTCCAATATTTTGTGTTCCAGTCCGGAAGTTTTTCTATGTGGGTGAATCCTATGTTCAGGCGATAATCCGAGGTAAGGGGGATGCGGAGTCCCACATTGATACCTGTCCCGTCGAATTCACCCACAAGATCTAATCCGCCCCAGTTTTTAAAATAAGGTGTGTTAAGAATAAAGCCGAGAAAGACGCCAGTTTGCGTTCCTGTCTCCTCTGCTACTGTGTCCTGTACAGCAAGCGTGCCTGTGTCCGGTGTTGCGGCGGCTAAGCTTCCTGTGCCAAACCCCATAAACGTTTTCATGGCGTAAGAGCCAATCTCTTTTTCACTGTTCACAACAGCAAAAAAGGATAGTTCATCCGGATTTAACTGCAAGCCTTTGTCTTCAATGTTTTGAAAGACAATGTCCTGCAAACCAACTGAAATTGAAATATCATTATAGGTGTAAACGCGTTGCTGTAAATGAAAACCAAACTCAACCGGAATTGGCGTCTGAACCTCTCCGAGGGTGGCAAGCGAGGTTGTGTCTCCTCGGGTGACAGCAGAAAACCCTAATAGAAAGTTCTTGCCAAGCTCCGCATCGAAGTAAACACCTTTTGCCGTGTTGATCGGGTTCAGATTGTGCAGCTCTAAACCAAATCCTGCACGAAACAGATAGGGGCTCCTGTCTACACTGCTGAAGGGGATTTTCATCATGTGTCCCGGACGAGTGTAGGCAACGCGTGCAGAGCTCCAGCCTATGGACACAACCAGCAGCGTAAGGGCTGCGGTTACAATCAATTTTTTTTGTTTCATCTTAATTGATCTTCTTTCTTCAAAATATCATCATGAATTCAGGATTATCACTCGTATTCTTCCCAATCGATCGTGTACGAGTATCCGATAAAAGACCCAAACGTGTGAGGGACATACAGCTCAAATACGCCCGATGCGCCCGGAAGCAGGGTGGCGTCCGTTGTAATTCCGGAATCAAACGTGTGGTATCCGCCGCGAATAAAGGTTGTGAGTGTTTTTGTCTCTCCGCTCCAGTTTTTGCGGAAAACAAAATTTACCTTCACAAAGTCAGATCTTCGACCGCCGATGTTTTTAACTTCTCCGGTGAAGATTAAATTACCTTGGTTGTCTTTTTTCTCGGAAATATTTCCAACCAACACACAGTTTGCTGCATATTTTTTTCCGGATTCTCTGTCCAGCGGGTTGGGTGTTGTGTATTTGGGCTCTGCCAATTTTGGCATTGGTGGTGGTGTATAGCTGTCACGAATTTGTTCGGGTACATACTCCTGTTGTTCTTCGCTGACGATATTATCAATAACACGAACCACGTTTTCCCTGTTAATGATCAGATACCCGACCAGCGTTTCGACTTTTAAATTTTTCTCATCCTGATAGATGATCTTTCCAAATACTGTGCTGCCGTTCTTTAAGATAATTTCTTTTGAGTAAACAGCCAAAGGATTCACCCACATTGTGCTGAGCGCTTTTAAATCTTTCAACTCTGTGTTGAGGTGTTTGATCTCTGCGGCCATTTTTTTCACTTCAAAGCTTAATTCGCTGATGAGATAATCTTTCGAAGGGCCGTCCTGTGTTTGTCCGGCGAGGGGTGGAGTAAAGGAAAGGTTTTCATCCGCGGTTAGTGCCGACGTTGTTTCGCCGTCTGCAACCTGTGGTGTGTTCAGTGTTAATACAATGTCTTTTACATCTGCGGCGACAATCGAAACCGGATAAAAAGCTTTCCCAAGTTCTCCGCCGTCTGCTTCAAGCGTGTATTCGCCAGGCATGACCTTGTCGAAAGAAAACTTTCCTTTCTTCAGCATGCCTTTGGTTTTAGTACGCTGAATCTCGGCTCGTTCTTCGCCCAATAACAACACGGTGATCTTTGACTGCTTGTCTCCGCCAGAATCTTTTACGACCCCTTTTATTGAAAAGTCTTCTGCAAAAACAAGAGACAATAAAAACGGAATAATTGTAAAAATATACGTGGTCCTTTTCATGTGCGCCTCTAATTTCATAACTATGTACCTCGGATGGATAACACCCGCCCAAATTTAAGGACGGATACGGTGTCATATTACCCCAAATTCAGCAAGGATGTCAAGGTAAAAACATGTGTATTTCACACAGTTTTAAGCTGTAAACACCGAGACAAAATCTCTATATTTTTAAATGGCGGAGGTTTGGTTCTTTTTGGGGTGCTTTTGTTATGGTTTTACATCCGAGAAAGTTGGATTAGTCGCTGTGCCCGCCGCAACAGCTTCCGCAAGCTTTTCCTTTTGCTTTTTCAAAGGATTCCCGCCCTTCTTTAAATGAAAACCATGCGATCAACAGAGCTCCGGCGGAATCAATTCCGCCGATACCGGTTAGCTCATATCCGACGCTTGAAACCAATAAAATCGCAGATAGATAAAAACACATCTTTGTGCAGTTTGCGTCCGACAAAATTGCATCGGATTTTAATTCAGTCCCTGTTTTTATTTTAAATCGAATCAAAAGCCACATCGTCACCAAAGAAATGGTGGAAATCACAATTCCCCAAAATGTGGTTTCGGGCTGGTGGTTGTTATAAATGTTATGCACCGCTGTTACAAGCAAGCCTGTTGTTAACAAATAAAATGCTGTTCCCGTGACTTTAAGCGCGGTCTTTTCAAAGACGTCCGGGTTTTCGCTTTCGTTTTTCCTAATTCTCAAAATCATGTGCCAGATACCAACTCCTGAAATCACCTCCACAAATGAATCTACCCCGAAACCAAACAAGGCAAGGGTTTCGTCTTCCAGTCCGAAAAAGATGGAGACAACGCCCTCCAGCAGATTGTAAAATACTGTGATCTGTGCAAGGATTAAAGCGGTCTTAAACAGTGTTTCTTGTCTTTTGTTCATAGCCTTTTACTGTGTAAACTTGTTTTAAACTTCGAGGAATATACCATTGAATTCCACATTGAAACCATTTTGTTTTACTAAGGATGTTGAGTCCGCGCTTCAACACAATCGCCCGGTGATTGCGCTTGAATCCACGATTATTTCCCACGGGATGCCGTTTCCGGAAAATTTAGAGTTTGCTAAACAAGCTGAAGAAGGTGCACGGCAACACGGAGCCACCCCTGCCACCATCGGGATTATTAATGGCGTTGTCCACATTGGGATGAGCGATGCTTTGTTAGAGCGGTTTTCAAGTGATTCTACAATTGAGAAGACCGCGGTTAGAGACCTTCCTTTTGTCTTGTCTCGAAAAGCATCGGGAGCAACAACTGTTTCAGCCACGATGCGGTTAGCTTATCTTGCGGGAATCCATGTCTTTGCAACCGGCGGAATCGGCGGTGTTCACCGCAATGCCGAAATCACTTTCGATGTATCTCAGGATCTGAAAGAGTTGGGGCGTACGCCGGTTATCGTCGTTTCGGCGGGAGCTAAGGCGATTCTCGACCTGCCAAAAACCCTTGAGTTTTTAGAAACAGAAGCGGTCCCTATTTTTGGATATCAAACGGATGAGTTTCCTGCGTTTTATTCCAGGTCTTCCGGTTTGCCGGTTCCCAGTGTTGTACATTCTCCTTCGGAAGTGTCAAATATCTTTCAACGCCATAGAGGGCTTGGGTTAAAATCCGGAGTTTTAATTGCAAACCCCATACCAATAGAAAGTGAAATTCCTCGAAAAGTTATGGACAGCTATATAGTCGCGGCTCTTGACGAGTGTCTCAAAAACAAGATCGCCGGTAAAGACGTCACGCCGTTTTTATTGAAAAAGATCAAAGAATTAACTCGGGGAGAGAGCCTGAGGGCTAATATTGCCCTGGCGTTGAATAATGTAAAATTGGCTTCTGAAATAGCGGTTTCTATAAATAATATCGATCTGGGTTAATCGAAGGCCTATGGTTGGTCATAATCAAACCGCCCCCTTTTTTGCAGTCGGGTTATTTGTTTTTTTGCTAACCGGGCTTAGTACTGTTTGGTTTGATTTTGGATCCTTTTGGCAAAGTTACTTGCTGGACATGGTTGGGCCGGCGTGGAGTTATATTTTGTTTCGAGGGTTGTTTACAACGAGAGCTGATAATATATGGTTTCGATTTTTTACACCGCTTAAAACATTTCTATTGTTCTTGTTTTTCTGTTTCGGGGTTGAGCTGCTACAATTCTTTCAAGTGTATCCATCTACATTTGATCCCTTTGATTTTCTTGCCTATCTCTCTCTTCTTTTCCCTCTGTTTTTATTCGATTTTATTCGAGAGGGCACACATAAACAATAAACCTGTCGTTATGGCTTTTTTGAAAATATGATAAAGAATAAGTCTCTTTTTTAATATCCATGCGAGACTATATCATTCGTTTCCGGCGTTTGAAATATCAACATTTCCTGTTAACTTCATAGCGGAGGATTCTAAAGCTTTGTCTTTGCTCATCACAAAAAAACATCTAAACGGCTCTGATAATCACCAATAATTATGACCGATCTTCAGAAACACCGCAAGGATTCTTCAGGGTTTAAGCTATCAAAGTGGTATTTAGATTCAATAGATGAAAGCGGTCGTGTTTTTATCGGGTATGCCGCTGTATTGAGTTGGAAATCCATATCGTTATCATACAACAACAAGCTAATCAGCCTTCCCAATGAAAAAGCCTTGCAAGAATCTAGGTTTAAGAAATGTTCAACTCCTGAAAAAAAAGAAGGGAGCCTTGTTTGGAAGGATTCCCTTTTTAATATTAAAGGGCAATGGAAACAAAAAAGTTCTCCCCTATATGCAAGGATTTTTGAATCTGACGACGGTTTTTTAGATTGGGCCTGTTATCAACCTATTTCAGAATCTTTCGTCTCTATTGGCTCTGATCTTTCAATTAAAGGCTTGGGATATGCCGAACAATTAACCCTTGCGATTGAACCGTGGAAAATTCCCTTGGATCAACTCCGTTGGGGTCGATTCGTTTCTCAAGGTGATTCATTGGTTTGGATAGAAATAAAAAGCAGTAAAACGAAAGATTGGGTTTGGTATAACGGTGAGCGTACCACCGCTTCCTATATTGGTGAAGATCGGGTTGTTGTTGCAGATTTAGATGTTGAATTGTTTTTAACCCGTCGTCGTGTATTAGAAAAAGAAAAAAAGATCTTACAAATTGTGAAGGCTTTGTTAGCTTGGTTTCCCGGGCTTAATAAGATTGTAAAAAAATCCTTCTTAAATGCAAACGAAGTCAAGTGGTTAAGCCGAGGCGTTTTAAAATTATCTGGAAAAACGAAGAGTTCAGGCTGGGTAATTCACGAGAGGGTGGACTTTTCAGAAAGGAAATAAATTATGAGCGCAATAAAGACTTTTATCGGGAAAATAATTTATGGAGCAATTTTTTTATTTTTCCTTCCATGTTTCCTTTGGATCTGGGGTTCGATGACTGAAAATATTGTTACGCTGTCGGCCGTTCAATCTTCTTTCTGGGGAATTGGACTTGTCGCCATTGGCTTGGGTTTGCTCGTTTGGGCGATGATTGTTCTGATGAAACATGGAAAAGGCTTACCTATGAACGCCTATCCGCCGCCAAAATTAGTGAAAAGCGGGCCGTATTCTTTTTTAGATCACCCTATTTACACGGGGTTTGTTGCTTTGTTGGTTGGCTTTTCGCTTTACGCCGGTTCTTCCAGCGGCCTATGGATGGTAACCCCGGTTACGGCTTTGTGTATCGCTGCCCTGGTGCTTGGATATGAAAAAATTGACTTAAAAAAACGATTTCCAGAATATCGATCGGTTAGTTTTACGCTACTTTCAGGGACTTATGACAAGAAAGTCTCGTGGGGACACCGCTTGCTCGCTTTAATCCTGCCTTTTACCGTGTGGTTTGTATCAAATAAACTGCTGTTTTCACTGGTTGGTTGGAACCTTGTCTCAGATTTGGGCGGCGTTACTTACCTGTCTTTTGCCGCCTGGTTTCTAATGGCAATTTGCTTTTTACTTGTGGCGGTCTTTCCGTTCTTATTCGTATCCGCAAGAGAGTGTCGCGAAGGAATTATATCCCTTTTGATTGTTCTTGGATTAACATTCATTGTTTCAATTACCTTTCCGATCGCTGGGATCTATTGTTTCTACAGCAATTTCGATTCCGGTTTGGTTTTCCTGACCGTTCATCCCGGTTTAATCTTTTTGTTTACACAATTATATTCTCGTGCGTTTAGCCGGGTGAAGTTTCTTTTGCGCGGTGTTGGCGTCGTTTTCTCCGTGTTGTTGTCTATTAAAACAGCTTCTCCTGCACTGTCATTTATTTCCGGGGTCTTTATTTTCTGGGTGGTCGATCAGCGACGATTTTTGTGGCTAAAACTTTGTGCGCTTTCTGAGTATGTTGCTAATTCTTGGTCAGAGTGGACTTTCGGATCTTTGCGAATCATAAACCATGGTCTATATGTTGGCTTTGGAGCTTTTGTTGGTGTGTTGATGGCGGGTTGGCTTGCCGGAAAACAAATCGTTTGGGCAATTGTTATTTTTTCAATTATCGGTCTCGTCTTTTCTGCTCTTTGGGCTCAAATAATTGAAGGGTCTGAAAAACTTAAACGACCTTTTGGTTACTACGGGTCTCTTGTTGGAATGATTTTTGGAATCCCCGTTTTATGGCTGCTAGATTATCCCGTGTGGCTTGTCATCGGGGTTTTGTCTGTGTTCATGCCTTGGGTGCAGGCTATCGGAAGGCTCCGCTGTCTAATTAATGGATGTTGTCACGGTAGTCCTGTGGAAAATGAAAGCCATGGAATTCGTTATTATCATCCCCGATCGCGTGTTTGCGGACTTTCCGAATTAAAGGGCGTCGCCCTACACCCAACTCCGCTTTATTCTATCCTGTGGTTGTTTATTGTTGGCTTGTTTCTTTTAGCCCTTTGGCTTAACGGCGCAACCTACAGTATTATTGCGGGAATGTATTTAATATTAACGGGAGTGGGTCGGTTTGTAGAAGAGGCCTATCGCGGAGAAGTTCAAACAAAAATTTTATATGGACTTCGCTTATACCAATGGACAGCTATTGCAACTGTTTTTATCGGGATTCTTGTAACATGCCTACCTGTTCCTCGAGCCCCTGTTCATGTCGTTTATGATTTAAGCATATTATCTGCTGCGCTGCTTTTGGGTTTGATTACCTTCTTAGCAATGGGGGTTGATTTTCCAAAATCGAATAAACGATTTTCACGATTGGTGTAACCTTTTAGGAATGTAAAGTTTCAAAAACAGACTATGAACATTCTCCGGCTTATATCACAATATGGAACCCCGATCTATGTATATGATGAACAGATAATTATTGATAATTATCAGCTTATTTGTCGCTCAATTCCTTATGAAAACAAACAGATTCATTTTGCGGCAATGTGCAATAATCATCCAAAGATTCTTCACCTTTTACGCCAAAACGGATGTTCGGTTCAGATCAACTCATTTAATGAGCTAAGCGTTGTGAGGCAGGCTGGTTTTCCCTGCAATAAAATTTCTTATACATCCACCGGATTAAGTGAAAAAATGTTACGGAGGTTGGTCGAGGAAGGTATTCAGATCAACTTAGATTCTGTTGAAGAAGTTGAGAAATATTGCCGAATCAACCTCGGTGGAAAGTTTGGTGTGCGGATTAAAATGCGTGAAGACATTGAGCTACCCGTTGACCACACCAATTCCCCGAAAAATTCAGATGTCGGAATTCATGTTGAGGACTTTGGTCGAGTAATAAAACTGGCTGAAAAAAACCGATGTTCCATCAATGGTATTCATGGGTATCTTGCTTCAAATATTTTAGATCCAAACCCGTTTATTTTGTCCTCTAATTTTATGATTAAATGTGCAGAACACTTCCCGGATTTGACCTATGTTAATTTCGGCAGCGGTTTTGGTGTGCCCAATAAACCTGACGAGCCTGCATTTGATTTTGCCGGAGTTGGGGCTCATTATTCTCATGTAATCAAACAGCTGTCTAAAAAGCTTAAAAGAAATATTCAAATTAAGATTGAACCCGGCCGCTCAATCCTTGGAGTAGCCGGAACGCTGTATACAAAAGTAACGAACATTAAGCAGCTGTCCGATAAAAAACAAATCGCTGTCGATGCTGGTTTCGGGGAGTTTTCCCGCCCGAATATATACGATGCTTGGCATGAAATTCAGGTGGTGGAAAAATCTAAAGATCCTCAATTATATGATGTGAGGGGGAACACTGCGCTCCAATCTGATTTTTTAGGCAGAGATCGTATGCTTCCAGAAGTAAAAGAGGGTGATGTTTTGATTATAAAAAATACAGGGGCTTATGGGTTTGTGATGGCTTCGGGATTTCCCGGGAAAAAACTGCCGCCACAACTATTGATTCGCTCTGATAAAAGCGTTGTCTTGTTATAACAACCGGTTTTATTTCATTTTAAAGGAAATTGATTATATTGTGTAAGGCTTGAATGTTTTTTTTGTTTATCTCTCCGCCGATTCCCCGTACAGATAAGCCGCAGTAATATAAAACAGGGGTGGAAAATCCTGCTGCCTCACTCCATGCGATGTTTTCATCCTTTTCGTTTTCAAGACCGGTACGACCAATGGTATGTACAGTGGCTTTTTGAAGACCGTCCACATCCATATAAATATGACTTAGATCGGGAAATCTTGGCCGGTTTTCAAATGGAGTAACTCCTCGTAAAAAATTCAATCCAGAGCGATTAACGTGATCTTTTATCGCGATAAGACCTTCGGTGTTTTTAGTTGCATCAACAAAGATCACGCTTTCAATCTTTAATCTGTTTTTCAGCTGTGTAATTGTTTTTGGATTGATATGTGATTCGTCTAAAACCTCTGGATAAATTATTCTCACACCATTAAACATACCAACATTATGCTTTTCAATAATTTCTATGTTATTCGTGTTAAAGCCCCACTCTGAAGGGTTTCTTGTAAAATATAAATTTTTAATCGTTGCCATGTTTTATTTTACCGTTCTTGTGCCAAAAAGGGCCGTTCCAAGCCGCACCATTGTGCTTCCTTCTTCCACTGCAATTTCATAATCTCCGCTCATCCCGATGGATAACTCATCAAGCTGGTGATGATGGTGCGGTCGCTGTTTGTTGATTGTCTCAAATACGTTTCGAAGCTGAATAAACGATGATCGAATTTCATCTGTGTTTCGTGTTAACGGGCCGACGGTCATCAGTCCTTTGACAGATATGTTTTCTATCTCCAAACACGCCAGCATGGTTTGAATGTCGTTTGGATCAAATCCTGATTTTCGTACCTCTCCGCTTGTATTGACTTCCAGCAGCGCATGGATTTTTTTATCAATTTCTTTTGCCTTGGCTGATATTTTGTTCGCTAGTTTCAGTGAATCAATGGAGTCAATAGTGTCGAATAGCTTGACGGCTTTCACGGCTTTGTTTGTTTGGAGATGTCCGATCATTCGTTTCGTCACGGCTGGGAGGTCAGGCAGTTGCGGAAACTTTTGTTCGGCTTCCTGAATTCGGTTTTCGCCGATGTGGACAATCCCTGCGTCATGAACCCGCTCAATAAACTCAGCAGGATGGGTTTTTGTGACCGCAACAATCGTTACGGTGTGAGTTTGCCCGCTTCGGTTAAGCGCGTCGTGGATCTTGGTTTGAACACGACTGAGGTTTTCAGCTAAACTCACTGCTCGCTCGGAACGACTCCTTCAATATTTAATTGATCCGCTTTGGGTGTTTCATCTTTCTTTTCATCTTCATGTACAACCCGTGTTATCGATGAAATACTCGCACCTTCATCTAATTTGATGAGCTTGACCCCTTGTGTAACACGTCCGATTGTCCGGATGTCCGCAACGGGTTGACGCATCAAAACACCTCTGTCTGAGATCACAATCAAATCATCCTGATCTACGACTTCCATGATAGCAACCATTTTTCCGACCTTGTCGGTTGTCCGCATGGTCATCACACCTTTTCCACCTCTGGTTTGCGTTCGATACTGAATAATATCCGTTCGTTTTCCGAATCCTTTTTCGGTCGCAACTAATATAGTTCCTTCACGCTTTACAACCAGCATTCCGACCACCTGATCGTTTTTCGAGCTGAGTGTGATCCCTTTAACACCCATTGTCTTTCTTCCACTGGGACGAATATTGTTTTCGGAGAATCGAATGGATTTTCCTTCCCTTGTTCCGAGAAGAATGTCGTTTTCGCCGTCGGTGATTTTAGCTTCAATCAGCTTATCGTTTTCACGGATATCAATGGCATAAATTCCGCCTTTTCTCGGATTCCCATACGCTGACAAGACCGTCTTCTTTACTATTCCGTTCTGGGTCGCCATCACGATATAGCGATCATCGTCGAACTCTTTTACACTGACATAGGCTTCTATTTTCTCACCAGGCTCACATCCAATGATATTTACGATTGCCCGTCCTTTAGCGGCACGTCCACCCTGGGGAACATCATACACTTTCAACCAATAACATTTTCCGCGATCTGTAAAGAAAAGCAGATAGTCGTGTGTGTTCGCAATAAATAAATGTTCGACGAAATCTTCTTCGCGAGAGCCTGCGCCTTGAATTCCTCGTCCTCCGCGCCGTTGACTACGATAGGTAGATACGGCTGTACGTTTGATATAACCGTTGTGTGTTACGGTAAGAACCATATCCTCTTGCGCAATCATATCTTCAATGGAGAATTCTGCTCCGAATGGTAAAATCTCTGTTCGTCTTTCATCTCCGTATTGCGATTGAATTGCCAACAATTCGGATTTAATGATTTCCATCCGTTGTTTTTTGTTTTCCAGGATTCCTTTTAGGTGAGCGATCGTTTTTAAAAGCTCTTTGTACTCTTCAACAATCTTTCCGACCTCTAAACCGGTTAACCGTTGTAGGCGCATGTCTAAAATGGCCTGAGCCTGTTTTTCAGAAAGGTCAAAGGAGTTCATTAATCCCTCTTTTGCAACCAGAGGATCTTTACTGCCGCGGATGATCGTAATCACTTCATCAATATTATCTAAAGCAATTTTCAATCCTTCTAAAATATGTGCCCGGGCTTCTGCCTGTGACAAATCAAATTGTGTCCGCTTTACAATGATGTCATGACGAAAATCTATAAAGTGGCTCAGAATTTGTTTTAACGTCATCACTTTTGGTACACCATTAACCAAAGCCAATAGAATCATTCCAAACGTGTCCTGGAGTTGGGTATGTTTATACAGCTGGTTTAAAATGACTTCAGGGATAGCGTCTCTCTTTATATCAATGACAATTCGGATGCCGTCTTTATCCGATTCATCGCGAATATCGGTAATACCTTCAATTTTCTTATCTCGGGCTAAGTCTGCAATTTTTTCAATCAAGTAAGCCTTGTTCACCTGGAAAGGCAGTTCGCTGATAATGATGGTCTCTTTTCCAGATTTCTGCATTTCAACAAATGCCCGGGCGCGTACTTTTATTTTACCCCTTCCGGTTGAGTAAGCTTCTTTAATTCCGCCAACCCCCATAATTATTCCGGCGGTTGGAAAATCCGGGCCTTTAATGAATTCTATCAGTTCATCAACTGTGGTCTCCGGATTGTCAATGAGCGCAACTAAACCACTGATCACTTCATTAAGGTTGTGCGGTGGAATTTTTGTGGCCATTCCAACAGCAATTCCTTCAGAGCCGTTGATCAGCAGGTTTGGCAGCATGGATGGCAGGACAACCGGTTCTTTTAATGTTTCATCAAAGTTCAGTGTCCAATCAACCGTTTCTTTTTCAAGGTCTTTTAGAAGTTCGCTTCCCATTCGCGTCATTCTAGACTCGGTATAACGCATGGCGGCCGCATTGTCTCCATCGATCGAACCAAAGTTTCCTTGGCCGTCAATCAGTTCATAGCGCATTGAAAAGCTTTGGGCCATGCGTACCAGCGCATCATAAACAGACGAATCTCCGTGCGGGTGATATTTACCTAAGACATCACCAACAATACGTGCGGACTTTTTATACGGCCTGTTCCATTGAGAGCCAAGTTCGCTCATCCCGTAAAGAATTCGACGATGAACTGGCTTTAAACCATCTCTGACATCCGGCAGCGCCCTTGAGACGATAACGGACATCGAGTAGTTCAAATAACTTTCTCGCATCTCTTCGACAATATCTCGATTGATCGTATTTTCTCGTGCAATATCCACTTTTATTCCTTTATAATTCTTATCAATTCTTTTTATTCTCAGACGTCCAGATTAACAACAAACCTGGCGTTGGTTTCAATAAATTTTCTTCGTGTTTCAACGTCGGCGCCCATGAGGTTTTGGAAGACCATCGATGCTTCTGCAGCATCATCGATCGAAACCTGTAAAAGCGTTCGGCGGTCAGGGTCCATGGTGGTGGACCATAGTTGTTCGGCGTTCATTTCTCCCAAACCTTTATACCGCTGAATATCCACTCGCTGTGTTTTGTTTTCACGACGCATCCGCTCAATCATCAAATCCCTCTCGTTGTCATCATAAGCATAGAGGGCTTTTTTTCCTTGCTTCACTCTATACAGTGGCGGCTGAGCGAGGAAAAGGTGTCCATTGGTGATAATTTCAAGCATCTTACGATAGAAGAAGGTTAGTAGGAGGGTTCTGATGTGACTACCGTCCACATCTGCGTCTGTCATAATAATGATTTTATGATAGCGGAGTTTCTCTAAATCAAAATCGGTAGCAGATTTTTCACCTTCTTCATCTCCGCCGCCGCCAAACCCGGCTCCAAGCGCTGTTATAATGGATTGGATTTCATTGTTCGAAAGCAACTTATCAACTCGTGCTTTTTCAGCGTTGATCACCTTACCGCGAAGCGGCAGAATCGCCTGAAATCGTCTGTCACGCCCCTGTTTGGCGGTACCGCCCGCAGAGTCTCCCTCTACCATAAACAGCTCGCTTAACGATGGGTCGCGATTAGAGCAATCCGCTAATTTTCCGGGGAGTGTTGTGCTGCCCAATGCAGTTTTTCTGCGGATAAGCTCCCTTGCTTTTCTTGCTGCGGATCGGCTTCTTGCAGCCATTAAGGCTTTTTCAATAATCTTCCGCCCGATGGATGGATTTTCCTCTAAGAAAGCCTGGACGCCTTCATAAACGATTGCATCTACAATCCCTTTGACTTCACCATTTCCCAGTTTTGTTTTTGTTTGTCCCTCGAACTGCGGTTCTGCAACTTTCACTGACACGATTGCGGTAAGCCCTTCGCGAAAATCTTCACCGGTAATGGAGATGTTCTCATTCTTTTTTGCTTTAATGAGATTGTTCTTGGATGCATAATTATTCAACGCTCGTGTTAACGCAGAGCGAAAACCGGACAGATGAGTTCCGCCTTCGATCGTGTTTATGTTGTTCACAAACGTCAAAATGTTTTCTGTATAGCTGGTGCTGTATCGCAACGCAACATCCACGGGGACATCAACGTTTTCTTTGTTCACGGTAATGATTTTATCATGGATGGCTTGATTACCTTTATCCAGGAATTTGACAAAATCACTGATACCGCCTTTATATTTATAGGTCTCTTTCCTCGTCTCTTCTTCGCGCTTGTCTTCAAGAATGATTTCCAGCCCTCTGTTCAGATAAGCTAATTCCCGAAGCCGGTCAGAAATAATATCAAACTCAAATTCGGTTACTTGGAACATGTCAGTATCCGGATAAAATGTGATTGCTGTTCCTGTTTTTTTCGTTTTACCGACAACCTCTAATTTTGAGTCGACCAATCCTTTTGCGTAGCTCTGCCGATGGATTTTTCCGTCCCTGTGAACTTCAGCAATTAATTTGCTGGACAGAGCATTCACAACCGAGACACCGACACCGTGCAGTCCTCCGGAAACTTTATAAGATCCTTTGTCAAATTTTCCTCCGGCGTGTAACACCGTCATAACCACTTCCAAAGCGGGCTTCTTTTCCTCTTTGTGAATATCAACCGGAATGCCTCGGCCGTTGTCTTCAACGGTAACGGAGTTGTCTTTGTTAAAATAAACTGAAATTTTTGTACAGTGACCCGCCAATGCTTCGTCGACACTGTTGTCTACCACCTCATAAACCAGGTGGTGCAGTCCTCGTTTGCCGACATCGCCGATATACATGGCCGGGCGTTTTCTTACCGCTTCCAGCCCTTTTAAAACTGTGATTTTTTCTGCGCTATATTGCGTTGATTGATTGCTCATATAAATTGTATTTCCTTGATCGCGTTTTTTCCAATAGTATTATTTAATTTTTCTAATATGTCTCTTTTTTGCAGCTGGAGTTCCTGCCGCCAAACCGGTGTTGCTGTTTTGACGATCAGCTTTCCAAACTGAACCTCAACCGGTTCTGTATTGGCTGCAATGACTTCACCGACAGCTTCTTCCCATTTACTTAGTGCTGTGTTTTGCACAATGGTTTTTTCAATCCCTATCTTTTTCAGATAGCTGTTTAATGCGGATTTTAAGCTTTGCACGGTTTTTCCAAATGAATGCTGTTTATTTTTGTGTTAGAATCGTCGGTTTTCCACTTGTTGACGTAAGTCAGATCTGTTGTTGTAATGATGGTTTGTGCTGACCGCGTCAGCAGTGAAATCACTTTTTCGGCTCGTTTTGTATCCAGTTTTGCCAACAGATCATCCAATAAAAAGACGGGGGTGATATCCTGTTTTTCATTCATGAAATAAAGTTCTGATAACTTGATCAAAATCAGTGCTAGTTTGTGCTCTCCCTGCGATGCAAACGACCTCAAGTCTTTCCCGTTCAGCTTATACAGATATTGATCTCTGTGCGGTCCTTCGCCTGTTCCTGCATTTAAAATATCTTTATTTCGCTGAACCTCAAGTTGTTCAATAAATTCTTTTTCTGTAGTGTGTTTTGTTCTGTTGTGTTTCACATCCAGCGACACATCGTCTTCGCCAAAATCGTTTACTGCTTTTTCATAACTTTTCAAGATATCTAAAAACATATCTTCTCGCATATTCCATAACTCAATGGCTGCCGACGCCAAGGGTTCTTCCCACGCTTCCACCTCAACAACACTTGCTTTTCTTTCTCTACACAGTTTCAGGGAGGCATTCCGCTGTTTCAAAATGGTTTGATACCGAATCAGCTTTTCCATATACTCGGATGAAACAACTGACATAATTTTATCAAAATATTGTCTGCGTTCTTTCGGACTGCCCTTGGTGATGTTTTGCTCCTCGGGAGATAAAAGCACAACCGGATGTCGTCCGACAAGTTCCCTTAAACCATCTATAGATACATCGTTAAAAATGATTTTTCGTTTTCCGTCGTCAAGTTGATTGAAGCATACTGTATCTGTCTTTTTTTCGTTTTCAAAAAGCCCTTTTAACTGAAAATGTTTTTTACCGTACTGCAAAAGATCATTTCGTTTATGCGTACGAAAACTACGCCCAAGCGATAAAAGGTGAATCGCTTCAACAACGGCTGTTTTTCCCGATCCGTTTTCTCCCCAAATGATATTCACACCGGAAGAAAATTCGAATTTTACACCGTCGTGATTACGAAAAGACATTAGTTCAATTTCCTTAATGGACATTGATTCCAGACAAAAAAGATTGATAAGTAATATGTCTAGATTGAATGATCAGTCGTTTAACCGAATGGGCATCAGCAGCATGGTTAAATCTGTGTTCTCTTCAACCGTCTCAGGGACAAACAATGCAGCACTGATAGATGACTTTAACCGAATGGTTACAGTTTCACAGCTCAGGTGAACCAGTAAATCTTTTAAATATGTGGCATTATATCCGATAACAATATCTTCACCGTTGAATTCGCCTGATAGCTCTTCCTGTGCTTTGGATGCTTTCTCTGGATCTTCGGTTGTGATCACATTTTTCTCAGAGTTTAA
Organism: uncultured bacterium; assembly: GCA_964422145.1. GTDB lineage: Bacteria > Fidelibacterota > Marinisomatia > Marinisomatales > JACNKV01 > JACNKV01. The sequence goes on from CAYQZV010000001.1 coordinate 188,836, forward strand.
CCGCAATGCAATTTGATGTGTGGATTTGTTTGAGAAAATTGACACCCGCTTTACTGCGCCCAGAAGTTCACTCACCGACGTGGTAAACGTTTTTTCGTTGTCGGTTGGAATGACGCTTTCATAGTCCGGAAATCGCTCATCAATAACGCGTGTGTAAATCGTATCTTTACCGATGGATACCGTCATGTGATTTTCACCCATCCAAAATTCTGTGGAGTCATCTTTGGTTAAAAGAGCTTTGGTCAAACTCAAGAATTTTCGAGGAACAATAACATCGCCCTTAAACTCTCCGCCGGAATATTCATGGTTAATGTACCGAACTAAACGATGACCGTCCGTAGAAACGGTAACCAGTTTATCATCACCAACCCGGAAAAACACACCCGTTAAGGATGGCTTTAATTCGTCTCGACTTACCGCAAACAATGTTTTATCGATGATAGACAGCATCTTGTCGGGATCAATCGAAAATGCCTGGCGGGAATCCACATCCGGAGGAGCTGGAAATTCATCAGCGGGTTTGGCTTTTAAATCGTATTTACCTGTGTCCGTGATCAACTCAACGTTTAATTCAGGGTCAATTGATATTCCAATTCGGCTTTCGGGTAATTCATTTGTAATGTTTAATAATGTTTGGAGCGGAATAGCTGCGGATCCAACTTCTTCTACGCTGGCAGGCAGATCAATAATAATGGTGATTTCGAGGTCTGTGCTTCTTAAAGTTGTTTTGTTTTCTTCAACTTGAAAAAGGACACAATTCAAGATCGGTAAAGTAGATCGCGTAGGGGTCGCTTTAGATAATTTTTGTAGAGCTGATTGAAGTTCTGATTTTGACGTGGAAAGCCTCATAAAAATCCTTAAAATGTTTTTCGTTTCTAACTAAGGTAATTCCTAAAAAATAGGCTTGTAATGTTATGAATTTCAGCCGCATTTCACAAGCATTTTATGAAGATAAAACACAGTAACTGAATACTATATTATATAATAGATTTTAATTATATATATTTTAATTATATACCCTGTGGATACTGTGAATGAATTCAATTGATACTTTAAATAGGTTTCGAAACAAAGCTCGCAGCAACCCATGGCTTAAAGTAGTCCTTTATGTGGATAAGATAAGCAGGGATGTGGATAACTTGAGACCAGATAGTTTAAACTGTCATTTTAGGTGAAAAAATGGTAAATCCAAATCCATTGAGGATGAATGTTGAATAAAGGTGTGGATAACTTGAAATCAAGAATAACAAATCTTTATTCCGACCCGATTTTCACATAAAAATTCTTTTTTGTTTCTTCCATCCATTCGTTAAACCACATCATTTTTTTATGATTTAATGCCATTTCTTCGACATCTGTCCAGTGTAAAGAAAGGTTTGGAACACCGCCGGGGCGAATATCCCCCAACCATAGTAAATGATACCCGAATGAACTCTGGATCGGAGGACTGCACTCATTTTGTGAAAGTTCATAAATCACCTGAGCAATTTCTCTCACAGGGTATGATGACGGATCAACCCAGCCTAAGAACCCGCCAACCGACTTGGTTGTTTCGTCGATGGAATACCGTGACGCAAACTCTTCAAAATTATCCAAGTTTTGGATAGAGTCTTTGATGGATGACGCATAATTCCATGCGCGGGTTTCATCAGCGGTGGTAATATCGGGTGAAATCAAAATATGACGCGCACGAACTCGCTCACCTTGCTTTTCAAGCACTTCAATCAAATGGTATCCAAAATCTGTTTCAACAATATCGCTGACCGCACCAATCTCTAAACTGAAGGCGGTTGACTCAAATTCAGGCACCAGCGTTCCTCTTCGGACAAAACCAAGGTCACCTCCGCGACCGGCTGAACCGGGATCTTCTGAGTATGCGCCGGCAATTTGAGCAAAATCACCCTCGCTTTGGATTTCTAACCGTAAACTGTCCAAAAGCGTGTAAGCAGCCTTTTTACTTTCGTCTCCGGCTCTTATCGGTAATAAAATATGATGAAGGTTGACCAATGTCGGAAACATCGGCAAGCTGTCTTTATAGGTTTCAAAGAACTGTTTCACCTCCCTGCGTGAGACTGCAATGGATGATAACAGCGTGTATTGATATTGTTCAGTGATCATTTTATCACGCATATCAAACCAATATTCCTTTTTAAAAGACTTGATAGACTGCCCCAACGCTTCCTCTGCGGCTTCCTCACTTCCAGCCTGAGCAATAAACGAATCAATTTGCTGAGATAAGGCATTGTCGACATCTTTGTCTTCAACAACGATTGAATCCAGCTCGGCCATTTCTAACAGGATTTTTTGGTCAATCAACGATTGGAGAATTCTGTTTTGCAGCTGTTCGGCGCGTTTAGGATTAGCGTTCAGATCAAACCGCTCGTTTGCGGCCGTCATTGTAAGGATTTGCGAAAGATCGCTTTTTAAGATAATATTATCTCCAACGATAGCGGCAATTCCCTCGATCACAGGCGGTTCATCCTGTGCAAAAGTATACATTGAAAATGTTAAAACAGCTAAGATAGCAAAAAATGATTTTCTCATTGAAGTTTCTCCGTATTGATTGTAATTAGCGCTTCAGACCGAAGGCTGTCTAATATTGCAACGCGCGCTTTTGATAATTGTTGATTCACCAGTTGTTGGTAAATTTCATCATAAACTTGTTCCAAACCGATTTGAGACCCTTTTTTAAAACGATCAAGAACCTCAACAACATGGTATCCGTGTTGTGTTTTAATCGGACCCGATATGTTACGCTTGCTGTTAAAGACTGCTTTGTCGACCTCCGTTAGAAGTGCGCCCTTTTTTACTGTCAGTATATCAACGTCATGTTGAGTAAAAAGTTCTTTTCTTTTTTCACCTGCATTTTTCTCCCCCAATATTTTTTTTATCTGGGTTGCTTCTTGTTTTGAATCCAGGCGGACGTGTAAAATTTTAGCCTCGGGTGTGGTGCGAATATAGTTCTTAATATTTGATCGGTATGCTTCGCGAACGTTTTCTTTGGTAACGTTGAACCGATGGGCGGATGCAGACGAAAGAAAAGCATCTCCAATTTGTTTACGCTGAAATTCGTTGACAGCGGACAGAATTTTTATATCTTTGTCGAAATCATTTTTTACACCGGACTGATAGAGAAGCTCCCTCTCGATCCACGACGATACAATGCGGGACAGCGTCGTTGATCCGCGGGGAAACTCCATTAACAATGCATTTCCCTCTGCGCAGGTTAAAACAGCGCCATTCACTTTTGCCAAGACACCGTCACTTCCGGAAGAATTTTGTTTTGAACACCCGGAAAGAAACAACGCAAAAGAGAGAAATGAAACAAATAGATATGCTGATAATTTCATGGACGAAGTTACTTACATTCTAAAACGGAAAACAATTTGACAAATTCTTTCGACACCGCCAATGATTTTTTAAACGATGGTGTCGACACAACGATTTGAACCATATCCGGTTTTAGTTGTTTAAATTGATATGTGCAGAGGGTTGTAACCAACGCATTTGATAAGGATGTCGTTAGATCAGAGAAGGTTTCAAAAGGGGAGATGTCTCGCAAAACAACGATCAGCTCATCGGTTTTGATCGAGACAGAAGAGGCACTTGACCCCGTAAGCTGTATGCGGAGTTTTGTTGTTTCAACCAACAAAGCAGCGACTGGAGGTAAAGGCCCAAACCGATCGCGAAGCTCGTCATAAATATCATCCAGAGAGGCTAGAGACTCACAGGAAGATAATTGCAGATAAAAGTATAAACGGTCCTGGACAAGCGGAACATAATCTTCCCCCAAGAGAGCTTCTTTATAAACCGTGATCGTTGGGATAAGTTTCTTCTCTTTTTTCACTCCAGCTTGTTCTTCCGCCGCTTCTTCAAGCAGCTTACAGTATAACTCAAACCCAACCTTTGCCATGTGGCCGCTTTGTTTAGTTCCAAAGAGATTACCGGCTCCTCGAATTTCAAGATCTCGGAGAGCAATATTATACCCTGAGCCTAAAGATGTGTAGTGTTCTAAGGCTTTTAATCGTTGATAAGCATCAGCTGAAAGCGTTTTGTGTTTTGGGATCATAAGGTGGCAATGTGCCTGGCGGTAACCGCGACCAACCCGCCCGCGGATTTGATAAAGCTGAGACAACCCAAAGTTTTGTGCCTGATTTATAATAATGGTGTTTGCATTGGCAACATCCAACCCGGACTCAATGATGGTGGTGCACAGTAAAATATTGATCTTACCTGAAAAGAAAGCCAACACAGTCTCTTCCAAGTTTCGACTGGACATTTGGCCGTGGGCGATCGCTACCACCGCACCCGGAAAACGATTTTGCAATTCCTCAAAATAAAAAGGCAGCGATTGAATATCGTTGTGTAAAAAATAAATCTGGCCGTTTCGCAAGAGTTCGGCACCGATGGCCTTTTCAACAACATCCCAATGAAAATAACTAACGGTTGTATGAATGGGTTTTCTTGTCTTTGGCGGCGTATTGATCGTGCTGAGATCGCGGACCCCAATTAACGATTGCTGAAGCGTTCTTGGAATCGGAGTGGCGGTAAGCGTTAACACATCGAGAGACGTTTTTAGCTCCCGAAGCCGTTCTTTATGGCGGACACCGAAGCGATGTTCTTCATCAATAATGATCAAACCAAGATTTGGAAACTGCACATCCGATGATAAAAGTCGGTGTGTACCAATGACGATATCCAGCTGGTCGGTCATCATTTTTTCAAGGATGACAGATTGCTGAGCTTTTGTGCGAAAACGGGATAAAAGTTCTGTTCTGATACCAACGGCATTCAGGCGGTTTTTAAAGGTAATATAATGCTGGTCCGCTAAAATGGTTGTCGGTGTTAACACAAGAACTTTTTTACCGCTTATCACTGCTTTTGTCGCCGCGCGGATTGCCACTTCAGTTTTCCCAAACCCGACATCTCCGCAGACCAAACGATCCATTGGGCGATTGGTTTCCATGTCGGATGTCACACTTGATATAGCCTTGTCCTGGTCAAGGGTTTCTTCGTAGGGAAAAGATTCAGCGATCGAACGATAGATGAAATCGTTTTTTTCATAAAGAAAACCGCGTGACGAATTACGAGATTGATAGAGGCGAACCAAAGACCGAACAACATCAGTTGCCGCATCAACAACACGTTTTTTCTCATTCTTCCATTTGGGTGAACCCAATGTAGACAGAACAACAGACTGTTTTTCTTTTCCGACATATCGATGAACCCGGTCAAATTTGTCCAAAGGGACATGAACCGCCGCACCGTTGCCATACTCAATTTTAATACATTCTTGAAGCCCGGCTTTTGAGCGGAGTACAGACAAACCTTGATACCTGCCGATTCCGTATTCCCGGTGGACCAAATAGTCACCCTCCGCCAAGGAAAGCAGTGATGAAAGAGGTTGTTGCACAACATAATCTGTTTCCCACCTAAGCCGCGAAGAGGGGGTTTGCTTGAGGAAGTCATTGGCGGATAAAAACAAGACAGAGCAAAGCTGAAACGATTGTTGCAGCACACCGGAAACAAAAAGAACATTTTGAGACAACTTTTTTTTAATGATTTGTATTTGAGACTCATTCTCTAAAAACACAATCATATCATCGGTGGGGAGATCCCCCGCAAAATCAACGATGGGACTTGAAGAAATGTCTGCTGTCTCTGAGTTTGTCTCACGGTTCTCCAGTATGGTAACCCAGCTGTTGTTTTTTCGACTAATTGAAATGACCAGTGTGTTTTTTGGAAGAGCCTCGGTAAGTGTGGTGTGTTGTGCTTTGTCATGATAATAATCAGATGGCGGAAACACCTCAATTTGTTTTATGTCTGAAACTCGCCGCTGCGATACTGGATTGTATGCGCGCAACGAATCAATCGTTGAACCAAAAAGTTCAATACGGAGAGGATGTCTGGATTCACGTAAGAAAACATCAACGATTCCTCCGCGAACAGAAAATGTATTTGGTGACATCGTTTTATCTACACGGGTATATCCCCACACCGAGAGATTATCAATCAAACGCTGAACATCAACAGCCCCACCCTGAATAAGCAGATGTGAGTCTTCGTTTTTTATGATAGGAACACAAGGCTCTATAGAGGATTCTTTTGATGAAAAAAACAACCCAAAAGAACAAGTCTTTACTGCACGCAATGCCTCCTCTCTGTAGCGCTTATGTTCAGAAACAAAACCTGGAACACTCGCAGGGAAAACATGATCATCGGGGAAATAAAATGTTGACACAGGACCAAATAAATAAGCCGCTCGGTATAGAACTTCTGCTTCATCAGCGTCAGGACAAACAACAAGACACGGGTTTTGAGAAGAGAGATATTTTAACCACAGGGTTAATACAGACAGTGAATCAAAAGACAGGCGATTAAAAAAGCCGTCAGGAAAAGCTGCGCCAAAGAAAGAAGACCTTTTTTGAAAAAAAGACCGCAGCGACAAAACCCCTGTTTCACGTGAAACCATAAAATACCTATTTCACCAAATAGACGGCCAACACTGAAATGTCCGCCGGTGACACGCCGGAAATTCGCATAGCCTGCCCCAGCGTCTCGGGACGCACAAACAAAAGCTTCTCCCTTCCCTCATTTGATAAGCTTGGAATAGCATGATAATCAAGGCCATCAGGAATAACAAAACTTTCCTGTTTTTTTAATTGAGCCACCTGTTGGTTTTGCCGATCAATATAACCAGAGTATTTAATCGTTGCTTCCACCTCTGAAACAATTTCTTCTTTTATTCCCTTTTCATAGCCGGAAGATTCGATTGATTTAAAATAGCGCTCTGGAAAAGACTTAATTGAGACACCGGGGCGCTTTAGCACGCGCGTCGCAGGCATCTGTTGAATAAGCGTTGGCTGGTCCAGCTGCTGCAGAGCGGGGTTTATTTCATCCGGCGAAACGCTGGCTTCAAACTCGGATAAGAGTTGATCTGTTTGGTAAAGTTTGTTTTCTAGAAAACTGCAATAATCTTCAGAAAGAAGCCCAATGCGCTTAGCGTGGTGAAGCAAACGGCGATCAGTATTTGAATAGCGAAGGAGCAAACGAAACTCTGCGCGAGAGGTGAACATCCGATAAGGCTCCATGGTATCTTTTGTGATCAGGTCATCAACCAAAACACCGATATATGCTTCGTTTCTGGCTAACGTTAGACTATCCTTGCCTTTCACATTCATTGATGCATTAATACCAGCGAGAAGCCCCTGCGCCGCCGCCTCTTCATAACCGGACGTCCCGTTAATTTGTCCAGCAAAAAACAGGCCGGAGATATTTTTAGATTCAAGTGTGGCATGCAATTGCGCGGGAGGAAAGAAGTCATACTCAATGGCATAACCGGGACGGAAGAATTGAACATTTTCAAAACCGGAAATGCATCGAAGAGATTCAAGCTGAACGTCTTCCGGCAAACTTGTTGAAAACCCGTTCAGATAAATCTGGCTTGATCTGTTCCATTCCGGCTCAAGAAAAAGCAAGTGTGAATCATGGTGAGCAAAGCGATGAATTTTGTCTTCAATAGACGGGCAATATCGTGGGCCGACGCCAAAAACATCTCCGGAAAACATCGGTGAACGCTTAATGTTTTTTTGAATCACATCATGAGTTTTTGTCGTCGTTTTAATGTAATGACATGGGATGTTCGGCGGCTGAAAATCTTTTGTAGAAAAAGAAAACGGTGACGGGTGTTTGTCTCCAAACGAGGGTGTTGTTTTAGACCAATCAATTGAGCCCGCATCAAGCCGAGGCGGCGTACCGGTTTTTAGTCGCCCGGAAATAAATCCTCTTGAAACCAAACTTTCTGTAATGCCCTCAGACGTGGGCTCCCCCATTCTTCCTGCGGAAATTTTCCGTTCACCGACATGAACCAAGCCATTAAGAAAGGTTCCAAAAGTTAAAATCAGCTGGTCACAGTAAATCCGCTCACCGTTACGAAAGACAACACCGGAAACATGCCCAGCTTCTTCGATGAGATCAACAACCTCAACCTCAATTATATCAAGGTGGTTTTGCATAGAAAGTTCAAAAAGAATTTTCTTTTCATAAAGACGCTTGTCGATTTGCGCTCTTGGAGACCAAACAGAACGGCCCTTAGATCGATTTAACATTTTGAATTGAATACCGGACTGATCAGCAACTCGAGGCATAACCCCGCCCAGGATGTCAATCTCGCGAACAATTTGCCCCTTAGCCAACCCCCCGATAGCCGGATTACAGGACATGCGCGCAACAGCATTTTTATCGAGGGTAATTAAGGCAGTATTACATCCCAATGATGAAGCAATATAAGCGGCTTCAACTCCGGCATGTCCCCCGCCGGCGACAATTACATCATAACGGCCTGAAGGGTGTTTCACGTGAAACTACTTCCCTACGCAAAATTGACCAAAAATATTATTAAGGATGTCGTCCGGGGTGGTTTTTCCCAATACGATATCAAGAGAGGAGATCGCATTCCTGAGCTCGAACGCAACAAGCTCTGACTCGAATGAAGTCATTGATATATGACGCTGTGCAGACCGTATAAAACCCAAACAATCTTTAACGGCACGGTGTTGTCTGGCTGTCGTCAGGGCAATATGTTTTGTTTTTACAGAGGTTGAAACCAAGCGATTTATAATCTGCGCTTTCAAAGATGAAACACCTTTTCCAGACAGAGCGGAGACAGGATAAAGCTCTTCGTTGTCCGGTGGTGACTGTAAATCGGTTTTATTGTGTAAAATAATGAAAGGTGACGTTAGGCTCTCAATAATATCTGGACTGATTTCGACGTTAGGCGCAACAATGTACAAAACAAGATCGGCATGAGAAATAGCGTCATCTGTTCGGCGTATTCCCTCCTGTTCGATTTGGTCATTTGATGTTCTTAATCCGGCTGTATCAACAAGCCGAACCGGAATTCCTCCCAAGTTTAATTGAACATCAACACTGTCTCGCGTAGTGCCGGGGGTCGGGCTTGTAATTGCCCGGTCTGAATCTGAAAGAGCATTTAATAATGTGGACTTACCAACGTTAGGCTCTCCAATTAGAACAACATTGGCACCCTCAGTTAATAGCCTCCCGGAATTATATGATTGAAGAAGGTTTTCCAGCTCGTCTTTCAAGGGAGGAAAAACATTAAAGATGTTTTGAATATCGTTCTCATGCAATTCATCTTCGGAAACATCGATAAAATATTCAACTGAAGACACAAGGTTTAGCAGTCGCTTTTTTATTTGATGAAATGTCTTAGAAAGCTGTCCTTGAAGAATATGATAATTCAAATAAGCCGCCTCTGTTGTTTGGCTGTGGATAAGTCCGGAAACGGACTCTGCCTGAATAAGATCCATTTTTCCGTTTGCAAACGCACGCAGTGTAAACTCACCCGGGTCGGAAATCCTTGCTCCATGCGAAATACAAAGATCAACAATTTTTTGGACAAGAAGCGGGTTTCCGTGACAGGATATTTCTACAACATCTTCGCCGGTATAAGAATTAGGAGCTTGAAAATTAGTAACAACAGCTTGATCAAAAGCATGACCATTCTCGTCATGTAAAACAGAAAAAACAGCGAGATTTGGCTGAAGCAAGTCTTGTCTAGAAAGAGCTGTTGCGATCTGTTTTGAGACAGACCCGCTTAAACGAATAACAGAAATTCCCCCGACACCAAAAGGCGATGCGGGGGCGACTATCGTATCGTTTGAAATCATTTTTTCTGTTTAACAGCGGGGGCGGTCGGTGTGTGTGGTGTAAGATATTTTTGCTGTAAAATCGTGAGCAGGTTAAACAGAGTATAGTAAAGATTCAGTCCTGACGGGAAACGATAGAAAATGAAAAGGAAAAAGATGTTCATCATATACATCATACTTTTTTGCTGCCCCGGTTGCGTAGGTGTCATTTGCTGTTGAACCAACATAGTTATCGTCATTAGAAGCGGTAAAATATTGATTGGGAAACTAGCAATATGAAACAGCGTGTCAGGTGCGGATAAATCTTGAATCCAAAGGAAAAAGGGTGCCCCGCGCAATTCAATTGTAGAACGGAACACTTGAAAAAGAGCAAATAAAAGCGGCATTTGAATTAGAACAGGAAGACACCCTCCCATCGGGTTCACACCCATTTCTTTGTAGAGCTCCATCGTCGCTTTATTCAGCTGCTGTGAGTTATTTTTATGCTTTTCTTTTAAGGCTGCAATCAGCGGCTGAACCTCTTGCATTTTTCGTGTAGACTGATAACTTTTCTTCGTTAATGGGTAAACAATGATTTTGATGATGATTGAGAAAAGAACCAACACAACACCATAATTGGGGATAATATCATACAAAGCAACCAAAACGTAAAGAACACCTTTTGCGATATGTCGAATAAAGGACCATCCGAAATTCATGATTTTTTCAAGGGAAACACCGAGTTCTTTTATTCTATCATACTGTAAAGGACCAAGATATAATGATGTTTCCTTACCGTCTAAAACACTTTGATGAACACTGACATTATATCGCGGTGTTGTTCCGTCGTGATCGCCGGAAACCTCTGCAGCGCTTCCCTTTTCTTTCGGGATTAATGCCGACGTGAAATACTTTGACCGAACAGCGACCCAATCAGTAACGCCAGTATATTTTTTGTTTAGCGTGGTGTTCTTTTTTAATCCGGGCGTGTAAAGCTCTTCACCCTGGTATACATAACCCTTAAAGTAGGTGAGATCGTCATCTACCCGTTTTTCAGTTACAGGCATTCCCCCCATCCATGAAAGAGAATATGAATCCTGAGCTAACTGAGATAAAACAGGGACAAGATTAACCGAAACATCTATTTTATAGGATTGTGGATAAAATGTTAATACTTTTTCAACAGGCTCATTAAACAGTGAAGTTTTGAATGTTAATGACACAGGATTGTCGTAGACATCAAACGAAGTTACATCGGATGAAAAAGCCCAGTTCTGATTTAATTCAACTGGCTCACCATCAATAGATTGTGTTCTTACAAGCAGATTGTTTTTATTATAGGAGTTGATAAGCTGAACGGGGAGCGAGTCTGCCATAGAATAATCTTTTAACGTGAAAGACAGTAAAGACCCGCCATTCTTGGAACTGACGACGGCGTTGTATAGATCGGTGTTTAAATACACTAAAGTTTCTTCTTGGTCATTGACGTCAAACGATGTTTGTTCTGCTCTGGTTTTTACAGGCGTTTTTAAAGGAGCTGGCTGTAATGCGGGCGGCGTAATATCCCTTTCGGAAGCTTGTTCGACGGTAGATGTTTCATCCGGAGCGGGCGGAGAAACGATACCCATGTAAAAGGGTGTTAAAATAAGAACAATAGCAATGAGGAAAAACGCAAAAAGGGTGTTTCTATCCATAATTATTTGACCGGATCATAACCTCCCGGATGGTAGGGGTGACATTTTGAAATACGCTTTCCAATAAGGAAGAAAGCATGGTGAAAAGATTTAGTTTTTAATGCGTCCAGCGCATAGCTAGAACAGGTGGGCTGAAAGCGGCACGAACTGCCGAAAAAATGCGAAAGCGTCAGTTGGTAAAGACGTACGATATAAATAAAAACTTTACGAAAGAAGCGGTCAATAAACGAGTAGATTGAACGATCTTCACAGCAAAGAAGCTTTCGCACTAGGCAGAAAGAACCTTCCGTCCTTTTTTACGACGACGAGCTAGTACAGCACGGCCACCGACGGTAGACATTCTTTCTCTGAATCCGTGTTTATTCTTGCGCTTGCGATTACTTGGTTGAAATGTACGTTTCATTTTCTCTCCTATTTTAGCCGAGAAATTTACCACACTATGTAAATAGAAACAAAATAAAAACATTTGAGCAACAAGACGCAAATTTTAATATATATTAAATTCAAAAAAGGCAAACAGAGGCCAAGCAAACGATGTGATATATAAAAACCGTTTAATAAAAAAAAACTCAAAGAAACTCAAACAAAGTATTGTTTCACATTAGCAGAAACGAATAATTTTTATAAAAACAAACCTGTGGATAACCTGTGGATAACATTATTTTAAACCAAGATTCCTTGTGGACAAAGACAAAAGAGTTCTTACGAGCATCGCTGCCGGATCACGCATTCAATACATGGTTTGACCCGATCAATTTCATTACCATGCATGGCAATGAGATGGTTTTAGAGGTTCCAAACCAGTTTTTTTATGAGTGGATTGAAAGTCATTATAAAAACACGATTGAGTCTACCATCTTTTCAAACCTCAATCAAAAAGTCACGATAAAATATACAATTGCCCCGGAAGGTCAGCAAAAAACAGAAACAACACCTCAAAATTTAATTAATGAACAAAAAAAGAAAGAGGTAAGCAAACCCAAACTAAATGAGAAGTATATATTTTCATCGTTCATTGAAGGAAGCAATAACCAGTTCGCTAAAGCTGCATCAATGAGCGTAGCTGAAGAACCCGGGCAAAAATCATTTAATCCCCTTGTGATATACGGCGGGGTCGGATTAGGGAAAACACACCTTTTACATGCAATTGGAAATCACATATTATTTAAATCACCGGAGAAAAACATCGTTTGTGCTTCAAGCGAAAAGTTTACACACGATTTTATTTCTAGTATTCAAAAGAACAGAACCGTTGAGTTTTCAAAATTTTATCGAAATGCGGATGTGTTACTGATTGACGATATCCAATTCTTTCAGGGGAAAGAACAAACACAGGAACAATTTTTTCACACATTTAACGAACTGTATCAATCCGGGAAACAAATTGTAATGACAGCTGATCGTTATCCGGGAGAAATGGTAAAACTACAAGACCGCCTTCTGTCACGCTTTACTTCAGGGGTGTCTGTGGACATTCAGCCGCCGGATTATGAAACACGGGTGGCAATCCTGATGGAAAAAGCGGAAACGAACAACCTGTCGTTATCTTACGAAATCATCGAATTTATTGCAACACACATCACGAAAAACATCCGAGAATTAGAAAGCTCCGTGATCCAGCTGTTGGCACGATCTTCATTATTCAACAAAGAGATAGATATGAACCTTGTCCGTGACGCCATAAAAGAGCGGGTCGGGAATCGCATCAAAACAGATATTTCAATTGAAGACATTGTCAGAAGCGTCTCTCAAAAAACGAACATTTCCGAGAGAGAGATTGTCGGGACTGGACGAAAAAAACATGTAGCAGAAACAAGACAGATAGCCATGTATTTAACGCGCGAGATCATGAGTGCGTCATTAAACACAGTAGGCCTCTACTTTGGCGGCAGAGACCACACAACGGTTTTACACGCTTGCAGAACCATTGAAGAAAAGTTGAAAACCGACCAAAGAACAAAAGCGGTTGTTCACAAAGTAAAGAGTGAATTCAAGAGTGTTTTTGACTAAAAAATGAAAAAACAGACTCACGAGTCGGTTGAAAAACAGTAAAAATTATGAGAAATATGTAAAAATATTGTGATATGGCGCACAAATTCAAATTAAAATCTTGAAATTAATTGATGGTCGCCCTATTTTATCGCTCCTTGTATCGAGGGTGCTTATAGAATTATGAGCAATTTTGATATCCAAGCGAAAAGAAATAGGTTGACGTAAGACAACCAAAACACACAACAGGAGGTAGACAATAAAAGGAATCGCTAAAACGATTGTTTCCGACACCCAAAGACAAAAAACAAAAAACTATCTTTGCGTTCGGCCCTGCCTCACCTACCTTAAAAAGATGGAAATACGGGTTTTAACAGCTCGACTGAATCCATCAAAACAAACCCAACAGTAACAAACTAAGGAGTAGATAATGAGACTACTTAAACAAACGATTGTTTTTACGCTATTAGCGACGCTTGTTTTGTCATTCGGATTTGCATCCAATGTCCAAGATAGCGAGAAGCGAGTAAGAACAAAAGATAACCACCCGGCTTTTGTCACGCCTGAACATTATGATGTCGGCAGGACAGAAGACTTCACGCTTGTCTTAACAGACTCGTGGGGCGACGGCTGGGATGGAGCCAATATGGACGTCTTTCAAAACGGAACTCTGCTTTTAGACGATATCACCATTGACGATGGCAGCGAAGCTGTTTTTACCTTTGCTGTCGACAATGGAGACCTAATTGAAACCGTTTACACGTCCGGAAGTTATGAAAGCGAACATAGTTATGCGTTCTATGATCAGAACGGTAACTTTATTGTAGGTGACGGGCCCAGCCCCGGGGCAGGAGTAAGCTTTACCGTAGAAATATCATATGATATTCCTGGATGTATGAATGTCGATGCCTGTAACTACAACCCCGATGCAACCATTGATGACGGAAGCTGCTGTATAACAAACTGCTTAACGGTAAATTTGATGGATTCTTTGGGCGACGGCTGGAACGGCAACGTATTAACAATAGGTGAGAATGTATATGAACTGCCATCTGGTTCAAGTCTTTTGATTGATGACTGTTTAGATGACGGCACATACGTCGTTACCTGTGGCGGCGGATCCTATCAGAGCGAAGTGTCTTGGGAAATCCTTGATGGTGCAGGAGCCGTATTGCTAAGCGGCGGCGCTCCATTTGAGGGCGTTCTCCTTCTTGGAGAATCAACCGACATTCTCGGTTGTACAGACTCTACCGCGGTTAATTATGATCCTGATGCAACAGTTGACGATGGTTCATGTGTATATGAAGGCGATGAGTGTCTTTATGCGCTTGATGGCGGTGTTGTAAATGGTGCTCCCACATATGGCGCAACCACAGAAGCTTACGACGTGGACTGGTACAGCTTTGTTGTGGACGCAGATTATGACAACGTTATTGTATCTCTCTGCGGATCCGGCTATGATACAAAACTTGAAGTTTGGGGAGCGTGCGAAGACGCAGACTACCTTGGTTATAATGATGATGCACCTTGCGGAAACTTCAATTCACAAGTTGATTTAACAAACATTGTTGCCGGAACCTATTACGCAAAAGTTTATGGATATGGATCAAGCTTTGGTGACTATGTTCTGACACTGACCGCATTTAATAACCCAACCTCCCCGACATTAACCGCAACCGGTATCGGCAGCGGCGTTTCTCTTGAGTGGGAAGGCGTGGTTGTTGATGAGCCAGCGGCTACTCAAATGCCGACGATTAACCCGGTGAACAAAGCACTGGACGTTAAACCTTACGACACATTTACTGCCGATTTAACGGTTTATAATTCCCGTGCCCTCTATGCGCTGACAGTTGGCGGCGGATCTTGGGACTCAGAAATCAGCTGGGAAATCACTGATACCGGCGCAAACATTCTTTACAGTGGTGGCGCAGGCGTCTTTGATATTGATCTTGCTGATGGGTCATATGTCTTTAATGGTTATGATTCATATGGTGATGGTTGGAACGGCGGAACAGCCTTGTTAGTTGATGAGAATGGCGGCTATCAGTTCTTTTATGGGCTGCTGGACGGTGATTTCTTTACTGAAACATTTGATCTGCCGACATCCGACATTTGGGGCTGTACAGATCCTGCGGCCACAAACTATAATCCAGATGCAACAATGGACGACGGATCTTGTGATTATACAGTACCATCAAATGATGAGTGTACATCACCAGAATTCGTTGAGGGACCATATCCCACTACAGTGACGGGCTCAAACCTTGGCGCAACTGTTGATTGTGAAGGCCTTCTTGATTGGAATGCAGTATGGTATGAAATTGACTTACCCTATGCTGCAAACAATGTAACGGTCACGCTTTGTGGAAATGATGCAGCAATTTCAAACGCAGGGATTATCTTAATGGATGACTGTGCATGTGATGATTACTTTGTTGCCTCATATTCCTGGACGGAAGAAGGGTGTATTGAGTTAAGTTTTGCTGAAATCGCAGGCCCTGGAACAATTTTATATCCTGCCTATATTGAACCGCAGCAGAACTTCACGGTCACAGTAGATGTTGAAGAGGTTTATGTACCAACGTTCAATATTTATAAAGATGGAGATTCTCTTGACGTCGGAGTTGATGGAAACTCGTACGTGGATTCAGACGTAGTACTTGGAACCGAATACTGCTATACCGTTGAACAGGTTTTACCTGGCGGTGATTTATCGGGCATGTCAAACGAGGCGTGTGCATCACCACTTGAAGGTGCAACAGGCACAAGCTGTGAGGATGCAATCCCCGCGGTTCTTGGACAAAATGATGCAGAGCTAATGCCGTTGTGGTATTCATACACAGCACAAACAGATTGTGAGCTGGAAATCACGTCACAAAACGCAACCGGAGACGCTGCATGGGACACATACTTATATGTATATGGATCTTGCCAAACTGACGGAGACGGAAACCTTATTGATCTGATAGGGTCTAACGATGATTGCTGCGGCTATTGGGGACCATCAACGGTCTCTATTATTGTTGCGGCCGGCGATGAAGTAAAAATCTTTTGGGATGACGCATGGGATTCTCAACCGTTTACATTCTTTGTTAATGAGAGCGCAATACCAACATGCGAAGACGATGAGTTTGAAGATGACGACAACAAAGACATTGCTGTAAACCACGGCGCAGAAGGAACCTTTACATACGCACTCTGTATGTATGACAACGAAGGCGGAATCATGCAGCCAAGTGGTGTGGCAGCTGTTGACTGGAGTGTTGTAACAGTTGAACCATATCACATTCTAACAGCGGCAACACACGGCACTGGAGACCCCGGAAACGATATAGATCTATTCTTTGAAGATTATGCGGGTGACGGCGTCTGTGCATGGGGAGGCGGAGACGATCTTGCCGGAAGCGGAAACATGGACTGTGAAGAAGAGGCTTCATGGATAAATGAAACGCTTGAGCCTGTGAATGTCTATGTCGGTGTAATCTACTATGCCGGTGAAGATCCCATCCCCTATGAGCTGACAATCTCGCTTGTAGCACCGGAATGCCCGGATGCACCTCAAAACGTTGTTGCTGAACTCTCCGGAGATCAAACATCGATTGGTGTAACATGGGACGCCCCTCTTGTCATGCCGGGAACCGCACTTGCTGAAAACCGGAAAGAACAAAGAATGAGTTTGGAGCAAGCTGATAATCAGCCCACGAGAGCAAAACTGCACTCAACCAAACAGACTGCTAGACCAACAGCAACAACCAAAGGCCCCAGATACACAGCCGACTTAACCATCCATGAAATCAGAGCCATGTATGCCTTAACGGTTGGCGGAGGCTCATGGGATAGTGAAATCTCTTGGAACATTACAGACACAGGCGCGAACGAACTTTACAGCGGCGCTGCTGGCGTCTTCGATGTTGATCTTGCAGATGGAACCTATATCTTTAACGGATTTGATGCTTATGGTGACGGGTGGAACGGCGGAACAGCAACCCTTGTTGATGCCGATGGAGCCGTCCAGTTTACTGCAGGATTAGAAGACGGAGAATCTTTCTCTCTTGAGTTCACTGTACCAAACGCAGAAGTATACGGCTGTACCGACCCTGAAGCGATAAACTACAATCCTGATGCAACGGTTGATGACGGTTCATGTTATTATGCCGGTGACACATGTCTAGAGCCGCTGACAGCTACTTATGGTGAAAATGCAGCAGACGGTGTCGGCCCTCAGTATTTCTCATATGTCGCAACGATGGATGCCCTTCTCACTGTAACATCACAAAATGCAACCGGAGACGCTGTTTGGGATACATACCTTGGCGTTTTGGGTTCCTGTGATGTAGACGAGGATGGATATTATCTTGATGTCCTAGGTGCGAATGATGATTGCTGCGACTATTGGGGACCATCCACAGTAACTACTCAGGTTACAACAGGCCAAGAAGTGATCATTTACTGGACCGGTGCTTACTCACCGGGTCCGTTTACCTTCTGGGTAACAGAAGAAGAAATGGACTGTGTTGACGATGATTTTGAAGACAATGATTCTTCATCAAGCCCGGCAGCCATTACTGAAGGAACCTATGAACTTCAGCTTTGTGCAATTGACCCGGATTGGTTTGAAATCACAGTTGATAATGGATTTGAACTACATCTAACCGTAACAGATCATTCTGAAACCGGTATGGTTGATGTGGGGATTTGGGTATTTGAACTTGATGATACATATACACAGGTTTATAGCCCGAATGAAAACGTCCATAATGTTGTGTGGGCAAACAACTCCGACCACCCAATGGTAGCTGATTTTGCCGTTGGTGATTTCTGGGACGGCGTTCCGGAAACGGCTTACACGCTGACCGTTGCACTTGTTCCGTTTGATCAGGTTACCTACACGGTATATCGCTCAGACAATGGTGCTGAAGAGCAAATTCAAGCTTCAGGTCTTTTAAACATGGAATACACAGACACTGCTATTTCACAGGGAAACCAATACTGCTATACAGTTACGGCAAACCTGCCTGAATACGAAAGCATCCATTCTTGTAATGATGCCTGTGTCACCATTGTTGAGCCCCCTGCAGCTCCGACGAACGTTCAAGCTGAAGGAACCTGGTTTGAAGACTATGCTTCCATTGTATGGTCTTGGGACTATGAAGGTTACGTTGAGCCGGCTCGAGCTGACCAACAAGCAATTAATCTGCAAGACATTCTTGACGGAACGTATCAAAACACGACGCGTGATGTTGTTGGATTTATACTTGCGTTTGAATTCGGCGGAACAGTGTATGAATTTGCAACAGAATATCTAAGCATCCTGATCTACGGATTTGCCGATGGTGATTATGTTTGCGGATGGGTTTATGCTGTTGATGATAACGGTGTGTTATCTCTGCCTTCAGACACAGCATGTGCTGAAGCAGGCGGCGAAACAGGCTGTGAAGTTGTCGCTGACAACCTTGAAGGCTGGAACCTAATCAGTCTTGCTGTTGGTGTTGAAGACGCATCTGTTTCTGCTCTCTATCCGGGATCAATTGAAGGAACCTGTTATGGATATCCATATGGTGAACCTGTGAATACACTAGTAAACGGTGATGGATACTGGTTAAGATTCACCGCAGCTGGAACAAACACCTTTGCAGGCGACTGCACAGATGATGTGGCTGTCTCCTTAGCTGAAGGCTGGAACTTGATTGGTAGTGTTTCTGCTTCTGCTGGACTAGCTGATCCGAGTGGTGTTATCATAGAGGGAACCCTGTATGATTATCCATATGGTGAACCCGCAACATCTGTTGAGCCAGGTAAAGGATACTGGGTACGCGCAAGCGCAGCCGGAGACGTAACGGTTTCTACCTCTGCTCTCGGCGGCTTAGCAAGAATCAGCGAACCGGAAGCCAATGTTCTTACGATCAACGGAATGAAACTGTACTTCGGTATGGATATGAATGAAAAAGATGCGCTGAGCTTCAGTATGCCTCCGAAACCGCCAGCAGGTGCATTTGATGTGCGTTTTGCCGGTGACATGAGAGCTATTGAGACATCAGGCATGATCCAAACCCAGGGAACAGATAATCTGTCCATCGAGTGGAACGTGACCAAAGAAGCCGGTGACCACATGTTCTGGACAATCACAACCACGGATGGTCAAGTGATTGAAATGAATGGTTTTGGCAGTGTTGAATTATCTGGAAATATCAACAGCATTATGCTGGGTAAAACCAGAGAAATTCCTGAGCAGTTTATGCTTGCTCAAAACTTCCCGAACCCGTTCAACCCGGTAACCAGCATTGATTATGCTCTTCCGGAAGAAGGCTTTGTAACGATCAGCGTTTACAATATCATGGGACAAAAAGTCACCGAACTTGTAAACAGCGTGAAACAAGGCGGATACCATACGGTTGTTTGGAACGGAACCAATTCTCTTGGCGAACCAGTTTCTACCGGTGTATATATGTACGCGATTGAAGCTGAAGGCTTTACGGCTGTCAAGAAAATGATCTTGATGAAATAAAATAACGAATATAGATACGTGCCGCTTTTGCGGCACGTATCTAATATGTCGAAACAAACATAAAGATTAAGTACGTCCTCTTGGAGAGAAGTTGTTCTTTTCTCCGGGAGGATGTGGGTTATGAAGGAAAGCACCTGAACACCCTTTGATAAAACAGAGACTTTTATAAATAGAAAAAGATTTTAACACAGTTATGTGAAAAGACAGATGCGGTTATACCCATTTGTACAAATATGAAGAACAATAAACGTTGGAGGAAATACAATGTTTAAAACAATCAAATGCTTAAGCCTTGTGCTTGTTCTGTTTGCAGGACTAAGCGCCCAGGGCTTATTCTTCTCTGAATATATTGAGGGAAGTTCAAATAATAAGGCGTTGGAAATTTATAATCCGACAGATACAGATATCGATCTGTCCGGCTATGCGTTTCCGAATGTTTCAAATGCGCCGACCACTCCTGGTGAATACGAATATTGGAACACATTCGACACAGGAGCGATTGTTCCGGCTGGTGGCGTATATGTGATCGCTCACCCGGATGCTGACCCGACCATTTTGGCAGTAGCCAACCAAACCTTCACATATTTAAGCAATGGTGATGATGGATTTTCTTTAGTACAGGGAACCGAGACTGACTTTGTAGCCATTGATTGGATTGGTGATTGGAATGGTGATCCGGGCTCCGGTTGGGATGTCTGTGGACAGGCCGCTGCGACACAAAACCATACGCTTGTAAGAGCAATCGGTGTAAACAGCGGAAACGACTGGGCCGTCTCGTCTGCCTCTGAAACCTGCGAATGGGATGTTTATGACCAAAACACCTTTACATTTTTAGGATCTCACACGGCAGAAGCGCCGACGACTGTATTTGTCACGTTCCAAGTAGATGTCTCAGAACTTGATCTTGAAGGCTATGTTGATAACAACGGTGAACCATTTTACGGTGTATATGCTACAGGTAGTTTTGATGGATGGGCAGGTTGGGGAACCCAACTGACAGATGACGATGCTGATGGTATTTACGTAGGCACTGCGGAAATACCGGAAGGCACATATGAATATTTATTTACCATAAATGGATGGAATGGTCTTGCCGGAAATCCGCCGCTTGGATCAGAATGTGATTGGAACCCCGCAGACGAATTTGCTAATTATGGAATGGTCGTTGGTCCGGAAGACTTCACGTTAGATGTTGTTTGTTGGCAGAGCTGTATGGAATGTATCGATGCAGTTACTATCTATGATATTCAAGGACAGGCTGATGCATCACCTTATGCTGGTCAAGTTGTTGAAACATCGGGTGTGGTTACCGCGACAAACGGCAGCAACAAACACTTTATTCAGGATGGTACAGGCGCTTGGAACGGCATATATATATATGATAGTGGAAACACTTATACTGTAGGTGACAACATTACACTGGTAGCTGAAGTAACAGAGTATTACGACCTAACTGAATTGATGAATGTCGCCAGCGTTACAGTTAATTCTTCAGGTAATGCGCTTCCCGAACCGGTTGTACTTACAACGGCAGAGGTTAGCACGGAAGATTATGAGGGTGTTCTGGTTACGACAATCGGTCTTTGTGATAATGAAGCCAACAACTACGGTGAATGGTCTGTAGACGACGGTAGCGGTACCGCTTGGGCTGACGATCAATACTTTACTTTCGCACCGGTGCTTGGCACAGGATACGCGGTAACAGGACCGTTAAACTATTCGTATGGTGCCTACAAAATTCTCCCGCGTGATGCAGGAGATATTGTTGAGCAGGTTGTTGTTCCTGAATTTACATTTACCTTCAATGTTGCCGGCGCAGCAGACGATCGCAGTCTAACGGTTGGATTCTCAGCAGGCGCAACTGACGGTTATGATGCAGGTTTAGATACATACGCTCCTCCGGCGCCCCCAGCTCCGTCGTTTGACGTTGCCCTTGGATGGGAAAACGATCGCTACTTCACCCAAATCTTAAATGGGGCTGAAGCAGATTGGGGTGTTGAACATACATACGAAGTGCTCTTACAGTTTGATGAATCAAGCGCAATTACCTTTACTTGGGACAATACAGGACTGAGTGAATTAGGTACATTTGTACTTGAAGATGCATTTGGTGGAAACATTGTCAATGTTGACATGAACGCAGAAACATCATTGTCTGTAGACAATCCGGCTTTGACTATGTTAAAGCTAAGAGTAACTCCCGGTGATTATGTACCCCCTGTGGACGTACCGAACTTTGTGGGTTCAGTTAACTTTGCTGGCGCAAGCGAGAACCGTAGTTTAACTTTCGGTTTTTCTCCGGAAGCAACAGATGGATACGATGCAGGTTTAGACGCATATGCTCCTCCGGCACCTCCAGCTCCGTCGTTTGATGTTGCGCTAGGATGGGAAAACGATCGCTACTTCACCCAAATCTTAAATGGGGCTGAAGAAGATTGGGAAGTTGAACATGTTTATACACTCCAACTCCAATACGACGAATCAGGAGCCATTGCTCTTACATGGGACAACACCATGTGGGAATATTACGGTAATGTGACCCTGAGAGACGGTTGGGGCGGCGTTTTATTTAATGATGTTGACATGGTCGCTGTAAACAGTTTTGTTTTTGATAACCCCGCGTTTACAACAGCCGAGCTGTCTGTTAAACCGGGCGAATACATTCCGCTGCCACCGCCACCGCCACCGGCACCGGAATTAACCGCAACGGCAGGTCCGGGATCCATTACACTTAGCTGGACAGCCATTGAAGAAGACACACCTCAAAACGGTGTTAACTTCACGCTTCCGATTACCGTTGACGCCGGCGGAGAAACGTCCTATACATTAACAACAGGATTTTCTTCTGATGCAACAGACGGCTATGATGAAGGAATCGATCTTTATGCACCTCCGGCACCTCCACCCCCGTCTTTTGATGCAGCGCTCAACTGGCAGTCTGATCGGTATTACACCCAGATCTTAAATGGTGCAGACGGTATCTATGATGAGCATGTCTATGATATCCAGCTTCAGTTTGATTCAAACAATCTGATCAACCTGACTTGGGAAAACGCAGGTTTAGCTGACCTTGGAACCTTTATTCTACAAGATGCATTTGGCGGAATGATCATTAATGTTGATATGACAGAAGTGGGCTCTGTTGTGGTTGATAACGTAGCACTTAACTTGCTGAAAGTATTCATTACTCCGGTAGAGTCAAACTACTTGACCACGTTCGATTTATATCGCGATGGTGAATTGTTAGTACCCGGACTAGAAGGAACAACATACACAGATACAGGCTTACCACCACAAGAGTTTTGTTATACCATTACTCAAAATATGGTTGATGGATCAGTATCTGATCACTCAAACGAAGCCTGTGCAACGCCTGAAGTTTCCTCACCGCAAAACTTAACAGCGGTATTTGATGACGTTGAAGAAAACATCGATTTAAGCTGGGATGCAATGGAACAAGATATTCCAAGCAGCGATTTCGATTTCATACTTCCGATCACGGTTGATGCCGGTGGAGACGTTTCTTATACGTTAACCACAGGGTTTTCACCTCTTGCAACGGACGGCTATGATGAAGGAATCGATCAGTATGCACCTCCGGCACCCCCACCTCCGTCCTTTGACGCAGCGCTCAGCTGGCAGTCAGATCGATACTATACGCAGATCTTAAACGGCGCAGATGGTGTTTCTGAGGATCATATCTATGATATCCAGCTTCAGTTTGATTCAAATTATCTGATCAATCTGACGTGGGATAATACAGGGTTAGCTGATCTTGGAACCTTTATTCTCCAGGACGCTTTTGGTGGTATGATTATCGATGTTGATATGACGGAAGTTGGTTCAGTTACCGTTGATAATCCAGCCCTCAACCTGTTGAAAGTTATCATTACTCCAACATCGTTTGAATATACTCCGACGTTCAATATTTATAGGAACGGAGGATTGTATGTATCAGGAATTGAAGGAACTACCTACACAGACGTAGACTTTGGACTGGGAACATTTTGTTATACAGTAACACAGATTTTGATAGATGACTCTGAATCAGGTCACTCAAATGAAGCTTGTGTAACAATAGAAGATGGCGCGATTGATAATGATCTTCTCCCGGTAAGTTTTGCCTTACATCAAAACTACCCGAACCCATTCAATCCCATCACAACAATTACCTATGATATTGCTGAAGAAACCTTCGTCAATGTCAGTATTTACAATTTGATGGGACAAAAAGTTCGGACGCTGGTTTCTGCAAAACAAATACAAGGACAGTACTTTGTTCAGTGGGACGCAAGAAACGACCACGGCGGAGCATTGCCCACCGGTGTATATATCTATCGAATTGATGCCGGCAGTTTCACAGATGTGAGAAAACTGGTCTTAATGAAATAATATTACGAATAAAAACGATAAAGAAAAGGGACCTGATGGGTCCCTTTTCTTTTATATATAAAAATTAACATGGTTCAGAAAAAAGACTTGATAAAAATTGCAAATCACACTTACAATCAAGCAGCACAAAACAATAGTTTATAACGAACACATGAGAGGTATAACATGCAAAAAGGAAGTATCAATAAAGTAATGTTAGTGGGCCATCTCGGCGGAGATGCCGAAAGCCGTTTCACACCAAACGGAAGCGCTGTTGCTACATTTAATATCGCAACCAACGAATCCAGAAGAAACGCTGAAGGTGGCTACGACGATAAAACGGAATGGCACCGCTGCGTTGTCTTTGGAAAAATGGCTGAAACAGCAGGAGAATACCTTAAAAAAGGACAGTTGATTTATTTTGAAGGAAGGTTACAAACACGCTCTTGGGATGACAAAGACGGTGTCAAAAGATACACCACAGAAGTGATTGGGGACCGTTGGACAATGCTTGGAAGACGAAATGACGATGGCGCTCAACAAGCCAAGGTAACCGATCCCGGCGATGACGACCTTCCCTTTTAATTAAACAAACAAAACTCTGTAACAAAAAGGGGCGTTTTGTCGCCCCTTTTTATTTTAGGATGAAGCATAAATTCCTGTAAATTCCCGTCGTCATGAGCGCACGAACCAAGCTGGACCTATACTCTCCCCGGTCGAAATACATACAATATGTTGCCGGGTATTTGGCAATGTTTATCAGCTCGGTGATCGGTCGGTCTTCTATCTCAGGTAAAAAGCATATCCCAAAGGAAGCCCCGTTTATCGTTGCCAGTAACCACTTTAGCTATATTGATCCCGCCTTTGTGATAAGCGCGATACTACGCCCCATCAATTTTTTGGCGGCCAGTGAACAAAAAATCGACTGGTACTTTATGTGGGCGCCATGGCTCTATGGATTCATCCCCACCAACAGAAAAAAAATAGCTCCCTCAACAATAAAAACATCACTTAACGTTTTAAAAAATGGGAAGATTTTAGGTATCTTTCCAGAGGGCTCGTCTACTGATACAACATTAAGAAAAGCGAAAAACGGCACGGTATATCTTTCAACGGTCACAGGAGTGCCGATCGTCCCGGTTGGAATATCCGGACTGGAAACCGCATGGAACGATCTATTCAGAGGAATCAGACCGCGCGTCAAAATAAACATCGGGAAATCGTTTGGACCGTTTTTTATGCCAAAAGAAAAAGAGAATAAAGAACCATTCCTTGATGAAATCGGCGTTGAAGTCATGTGCCGGATTGCCGCACTGCTCCCCGAAAAACAACATGGAATATTTAAAGGACGAAAAAGAATTAAAGATTTTCAGGCTGAAAACGACCTGAAGAAGACCGAACAGTAATCAAAAACACACCGGTTAACGTGAATATCCCGCCGATCATCGTTTGTACTGGAACCGTCTCTGCAAAAAGCATCCAGGCTAAAACAGATGCTAAAACAGGTTCTCCCAGCGGAACCGAAGCAACAATTGTCGCTGATGACACGTATTTCATGGTATAACTGAAAACCGTGTGACCAAAAACCGTTGGGATAAGACCGAGAGCAATGAACCACGGAATATCTCTCGCTGAAAATTCAAACACAGATTGACCCAACACAGCCGCAAAGACAAACAATAAAACCGCAGCAACCATATACAGCGATCGTCCGAAAACCACGGTCTTCGTTGATTGGCGAATAGCGCTGGTAAGCAGCCAGACAAACGCCAACCACAACGATCCTAATAATGCCAGCAGAATCCCCTGGGTGTGCTGGTCTGAAAGCTCAAAGTGTCCGCCGTGGATGATCACTCCTCCTGTCGCAGCTAAAATAAGTCCGAATACAACTTTTCGCTGAAGATCTTGTTTGTAGTAAATTTTCTCGATCAGAACTGTAAAAAATGGAGCTGTTGTTCCAAAAAGAGTGGCGTTAGCAACTGAGGTTAATTTTAGTGCACCAAAAAAACAGGCGAAATGAAGCCCGAGGAAAACACCTGCAATAAGAATTTTTACGTAGAGAGACTTCTGAACAACACCCTGAGGTTTTATGGCACTATATGACCACAGAAAACAACTCGCTGTTGCCATTCGCCAGAAGGCAATCACCACCGCGGGGATGATGGGAAGCAGCCGAACAAAAATAGAAGATGTGCTGACAGAAACCAGCGCTAGGCAGAGCAATAAAACAACACGAATAGATGGCTGGGACATGTTGTTTAGTAGAGTGATTTAACCCAATCCGTGTCCGTAAGTGAAAGCGGGGCACCGAGGTTTGATGCGGCATTGACTTGATCAACGTCTCTCATACCGAGAAGCACACACCCGGTGGGCGAATCTGTAAGCAGCGCATCTATGAGGCCACGCATTACTGGCTGAGGATGATCTGAAAATCGCTCCAGAAGCAGCTCGCGGTTTTCCCGCATTTTATCGATAATACTTTGATCGTTAAAATCAGGAATGTTTAGTCGATAATCACCTTTAGGGAATGTCGTTGTTTTTGTGTATTTGCCAGTCAGTAAACCGTGTTTGATCGGAGAAAAGAAACAAACACCGATATTGTTTTCTTCGGCATATTGCCTGAGCCCGCTGGATTCAAATGTATCATCCATGACGTTTCGGTACGGCTGAACAACATCAGGATTAACCCGATCGATAAACCGCATCATTTTATTTAAATCCCAGTCGGATAAACCAAGAAATCGCGTCTTCCCTTCTTCTTGCATCCGATGAAGCATTTCGTTGGCATCATCAAAATACTCTTCATTGTCACCAAAATTACAGTGATGTAAATAAAGAAGATCGACGGTTTCTACCTTGAGGTTTTTCAGTGAACGCTCGAATTGATTCCGCATATGCGTCGGATGGTATAAATAAGGGTAGGGGCCCAGGCTCCATCCAAATTTTGTTGCAAGGAAAATATCATCTCTTGGCACGGTGTTCCACATGGATCCAATCACGGCTTCCGATCGACCTTCACCATAAACATCAGCGGTATCCCAGTGGGATATACCGAGTTCCCAGGCGCGTATCATCGCGCTACAGGAATTTTTATCGGTTTGTCCTGCCCAGCCGACGGACATATCTCCGGAGATATTCTCTCCGCCGTAAGACCATGTACCGAGACTTACGCGCGGAACGGTGACGCCGGTCTTCCCTAAAATGACCGTTTCCATACGGACTCCTTTCGAGTAAAGGTTATAATATTATGAACGGGTCTGGCGGTAAAGTTAAGCCAGCATCTCCGGTTTTACAACAGGTCCGTATTGGTCTTTTAAGTTCAGTAGATTAGATTTTTGCTTTTTGTAAATGTCAAAAAGCAAATCAGGAATATTTTCTTCTTTCTGATAGGCTTCAGTTTGGAGGTCAATCCTTTGGATAATATTATCGACATACAGAGAGAATTGCATCATATACAGTTCTTTACTGTATTCTTTTCCAATGGAATCGAAGAGTGTTTTCAGATCATCATAAAACGGGATATATCCGACAGGAGTTTCGATGGCCTTAACATCACCATGAACAAACAGCTCTAACCACCCCAGCCAGACTTTTACATCTCGTTTTTCTCCCAGCAAATTGGAGCCGCTTCCGCCGCGGTTTTCATGTGTGAGGAAGTAGTTCAATCCAGCCATTACCGGTTTTGCCCCGGAAGCAAATTTATCAGAATTGAAAAAACCAAATTGTGCATTCATATAATCGGCTAAAGCGCCCGGAATGAACGGGGCGTTTGCCCAAGGTTGTCTTCTGACGCCGGTAGCACCGATTTCTGTAGCGGTTGCTTTAGAAACAATTGAGGCACCGATGACCACACCTTCTTCATTATTTTTGGCAACCCAAACAGGCGGCATGGTATCCGCATCACGGCCGGAGTAAGTGATGACTTTAATTTGTACGCCATTTGGATCTTCAGCGGCAGGGGTATTATGATTATTGATCGCTGAGGCTAAGAGGGTACAGCGGGAGTTTTTGTGCGACATCGGAACAGGCTTTCCGTTTGCATCTGTTTTTCCTTCGTACCAGTCACCTTGGAAGTTTGTACCGTTTTTAGGCGCAGTTTCACCGTTACCGACCCAGTGCGGCTTACCAGCATCATCGACCAGCACATTAGACCAGATCACTTCTGTTCCGTCACCGCGCAGACAATCCATTAAGTAAGGATCACCCTCTGCGTTCACATCTTCCACAATACCGAAAATCCCTTTTTCAGGATTAATTCCGCGGCATGTACCGTCTTCTGCAATCCAAAGCTGGGCAAGATCGTCACCGATAAAATCAGTTCCAACCATCGCCGTTGTGGTTTTACCACATCCTGAAGGAGCAGCACCGGCAAAATAAGTTGTGCGTCCGCCGGGTCCGGTCATCCCTGTAATAAACATATGCTCTGAAAGTTCTTCGTTCGTCTTGAAATAAGTGGCATAATCAACCGTGAAGCGGTGATTCCCCTTTTTCAATAAGAGTGTGTTTCCCGCATAAGTACAGAAGGTTGAGAAAGTTGTAAACCAACTGCGGTCCATTAAAATCCTTGCGTTGGGCACATCTTCAGGGCGATTCAACCCTTCAGAATGAAGGTTGGTGTAGAAAACACCTTTTCGTTCGACTTCGGTATCGAATTCATTATAACAGTTACGATATAATAATTCACCGGAATGGAACACATAACCGGAAGATGAAATTTCAATGGCAGGAATCGAAGCGCGGGCACCAACAGGTCCTCTGCTAAAGAATCCGACAATCATTGTTTTGTCTTTCATAATGCCGCTTAAATAAGTCTGAAGATATTCAATCGCCTCATCTCGAATTACATATTTTGCAAGCGAGCTGATTTTTTCGTCTTTGTTGATAATATAAAATGTTTGATTGACTAACCGCGCCTGATCTTCAGGAAGGTCAAAATGGATCGTATGTCCGGGTTTTGCCAAAGGCTTTTCCTCGCCTTTTTCGAGTGAATATTCTCTAATCCACTGGATGTCTTCCGGTGTCCCGGAATTAATGAAGACATGATCAGGAGTGCATATTTCAATAGCGTTTGCAATTTTGATCAGGGTTTCTTCATTTTTGATGTGGGCAAGCTTTAATCTGTTTTCAGCATCAATATGTGCGTCAAACACATTGGTTGCTTCTTTTATCGTATTAATTTTGCCAAGAAACGGCAGGATATCAATTCCTTTTTTTAGCTCTAACATTATTCCTCCAAAGAATTAAATATTTATACATCCTCAATAGACATATTTTGAGTGCGAATCAATACAGAAAATTAAGACAAGTAAATCTAAAATACCACAGCACCAAAGCAAAAAAGACAAAAATATCCGATTTTATAAAAATAGTCATTCCTCCTGTTTTTAGAATGTTTTACATTTGGTTATGCCATTTTTAAAAACAAGCGACGATAGTTTCATTCATTATCGAATCAAAGGCAAAGGCTCTCCAGTTGTTTTTCTCCATGGATTGGGATCCTGCACGGACGATTGGAACCTTCAGGTAAATTATTTTCGATCAACACATCTACGGATTACGGTTGATCTTAGAGGTCATGGTAAATCAGACAAACCTCATCCTTATCGAAAAGAATATTCGATAAGCCGCATGGCAAAGGATGTGTCAGAAGTCATAAACCACCTAAAGATTAAAAAAGCACATTTTGTCGGTTTGTCAATGGGCGGATGTACAGCGCTACAGGTTGCATTGGATTTTCCGGAAAGGGTTCAATCACTTATTTTAATCAACACACCGGTTTACGGCGGTGGGCGGCGGACTATCTTTCAAATGCAGCTGGCTTTTCGATTATTTATTGTCCGAAATTTCGGCGTGAAGCCAATGGCGGCGATTATAGCCAATCGCTTGTTTCCAAGAAAAGATCAAGAGGAGCTTCGTCGCTTGGCTCGAAAAAGAATTAGTGAGAACCCGCAATGGTCTTATTATGGTTCAATATTGGCCATCGCAAAATTGAGGGTTGAGAAAAGATTGGGTGATCTAAAAAAACCAACGCTTATTTTAATCGGAGAAAAAGATAAAATTGTACACAACTTTTTGAATCAAACCTTAGCTAGACGATTAAAAAACGTATCTGAATTACAGATAGTAAAAAACGCAGGACACGCCCTTCCTTTGGATTCTCCCGAGGTGTTTAATGAAATTCTATCGAACTGGTTGAAGAGAAAAGGTTTAATAAAGGGTTAATCCTGTAATTTTCTCTGATAAAATCATTTCCCATTTCGAATATTGAAAAACCACTAAATTCGCGGGCATTATTCACGAATGTTTTATTTCAAAACGGAACATTCCTAATGACAATCATTAGAAGATTATAGATTAATATGATGACAGAAAAAAAATTAACCGAAGACCAACTGTTCGACCAACTGATTGCATCGGTTGTACACAGCGCATGGGTTGCCCTTGGAAAGATCAAAAGCCCCGTAAGCGGAAAGACAGAAAAAGACCTTTTTCAAGCCTCCGTTCACATTGATATGTTGGATATGATCTATAAACGCATGGACGGAAATTTATCCGAGAATGAAGAAACATATATCAGCCACCTGCTTCACGAATTAAAAATGAGTTTTATCGAAGCAAAAGAAGAAAAAAATAAAAAAGAAAAGGAATGAACCTGTGATTTCAAAATCATATATCCGCCTAAATCAGATTTTAGCAGGGATCACATTTTTACTGTCATTAATTGTATATTTGTTTACGGTTGCACCGACCGTATCCTTTTGGGACTGTGGTGAGTTTATTGCGACGTCGTACACGCTTGGAGTGCCGCATCCCCCGGGAAGCCCGCTGTTTTTAATCATTGGAAGGATTTTCTCGATGCTTCCGATCGGGTCGGACATCGCCTATCGAATCAATCTTATTTCACCGCTTGTCAGTGCGGCTGCAGTTCTTTTGCTGTATTTGATCATCGTGAAAGTTGTAGCACATTGGCGTGGGGAGATCCGCACAAAAGCAGATGCAATTATTGCATTTGGCGGCGCTTTTATCGGCGCAATGGTTTTTGCATTTTCTGACAGCCATTGGTTTAATGCTGTAGAGGCAGAGGTGTATTCTATCAGCACATTTTTTACAGCCATTGTTGTTTGGCTGATTTTACATTGGTCCGAGCGGGCTGAAAAACCCGGGAATGAACGCTATATTTTGATCATTGCATATATGATGGGATTGGCGATCGGCGTTCACTTATTGAACCTGCTTGCTCTGCCGTTTATTGCGCTGATAGTTTATTTTAAAAAGCAAGACTTTGAATGGAAATCCTTTCTCGCGCTGATGGGAATTACCGGACTTATCTTTTTTGTCATCCACAACGGAATCATAAAAGGCCTACCAAGATTAGCCGGGATGATCGGTGTTTGGGGTGTTGTTGGGGTTGTCATTCTGATTTTTGGTGCGCTGGTTTGGTCCGTGATCGAAAAACGGAAACTTCTTTCACTGGTGCTTACGTCAGTTGTTCTTATCCTTGTCGGATACTCAAGCTACTCCATTATTTTTATTAGGTCTAATCAAAACCCAACCATTGATGAAAACAATCCAGAAACGGTTGCTGCAGCAATTTCATACCTCGAAAGAGAACAGTACGGTCAGGTTGGGCAATTCCCAAGAAGATATAACGACCTACCCGCAAAATATGTAGTAGTGGGACCTCCAAATGAAAACAACGAGTACTCTTCTACTCAAAATCGTCGCTACATGCTCTATAACCCCAAAGAACAGTGGTCGTATTTTATCAATTATCAGATGAAAAAAATGTATTGGCGATACTTCCTGTGGCAGTTTGCAGGACGAGGACCCTCCATTGAATCTGGCGTTACCACCTTTGGAGCAAACCAGAAAGAAGACGGCGTAGACTGGAGTCAGTTCGGGTTGCCCCTTGCATTTATTCTTGGGTTTGGCGGGATGTTTTATCATTATAGCCGGGATAAAAAAGAAGCCTTTTCTGTCTTCACACTTTTTTTCTTTACCGGCTTGGCCATTGTGCTTTATTTAAATCAGGACAACCCGCAGCCAAGGGAAAGAGATTATTCCTATGTCGGAAGCTTTTTAGCCTTCAGCATATGGGTTGGGATTGGTGCGTCTGCAATCTTTGAAACGGTTTACCAAAAAATTAAAGAGAAACAGCTGGCGCATCGATTAAACCTGATCACATTTTTAATTTTGGTTATTACTGTTCCTGCGGTGATGCTTCAGGCAAATTACCACGAGCACAATAGGTCAGGAAACTATGTTGCATGGGACATGAGTTATAATATGCTACAGTCCTGTGAACCGAATGCGATCATTTTCACAAACGGAGATAACGACACGTTCCCGCTTTGGTACCTACAGGAGGTTGAAGGAATCCGCAAGGATGTCACCGTGGCAAACCTCAGTTTGTTGAATACACCGTGGTACATCAAACAATTACGAGATTCCCGACCAAAGGAAACTAGATTTATCCACATGGACGACGATCAAATAAATCAATATACCTCCGGGTTGATGCCGTGGGAAACACGGACGGTTCGCATTCCAGTTGCGAATGACCCGCTGAACACAAAAGGGTATATTGAATGGACGGTAAAACCAACGTATGGCGGCGCGGCGTTAAAAGTTCAGGACATGATGATTTTAAAAATCCTAAACGACACAAGATGGAAACACCCGATTTATTTTGCCGTGACTGTCTCTCCCGCAAATAAGTTGGGGCTGGATGAACACATGGCGATGGAAGGACTCACGTTTCGAGTACACAGTCACAAGGTTGATATGATTGATCCTGAAAAAATGGATTTATACTTGATGACCGAACTACAAGACGAAACATGGTCAGATGAGTTCACACCAGAATCCACGATATCTACCGAAAAAGATATCGAAAAAACATTTTGGTCTAAAAACTATCAGCCGGGCTATCTTTTCAGAAACCTTGGTAACGATGATATCTACTTCAACTCGCAAATTATTCGATTGCTTCAAAACTACCGCAGCGCATATTGGCAATTAGCCGTTCACTATTTCTTGGAATTTCAGCGAGAAGGACGAAAAGCAAATCCGGATCAAACGTATAAAGAAGAGATGCAAACAAAAGCTCTTGAAACCTTAGATCAAATGTCCAAAAACATCCCTGAAAAAACAATACATCTTGAATCTCGAGAACTTTATTATCAAATCGGAATGTTGTACGGCCAGCTTGGAAACACAGCGCGATTCGAAGAGGTATTAGATGAAATTTCATCTAGAAAAAATCTTTCCGTGGACGAATTATTACGATATGGTCAAACCTACGTCCAAGAAGTGGGGAATTATGAAAAGGCTAAAAACATTTTCGAAACACTTTATTATTCATATTTACGGCAGGAAGAATCTG
This sequence comes from uncultured bacterium, assembly GCA_964422145.1. Classification (GTDB taxonomy): domain Bacteria; phylum Fidelibacterota; class Marinisomatia; order Marinisomatales; family JACNKV01; genus JACNKV01. The sequence goes on from CAYQZV010000001.1 coordinate 222,427, forward strand.
TAAAGGAAAAAGGCTTAAGCCGATCTGGGTTAACACAAAGGTCATGGAACACATGGAAAAAAAGTTTTACAGAGATTGTTTCATCCCTGGTGTTGATCTACAAAGAATTGGGGCTGGATGAGCAATACAAGAAGGTTTTGACAGAGTGGGTTAAGCGTAACCCAACAGACACTAAAGCAAAACAAATGCTTTCAGAATCAGACGGCGAACAAAACTAAAACAAACATCCAGAAAAACATAGTGAGCACAACACCAATGGTTTCAATTATTATTCCGCACTGGAATGGAATTGAAATACTTTCTGAATGTATTGAATCGTTAAAATTATCGACCTACCCAAATATTGAGATTGTGGTTGTTGATAATTTATCAACGGACGGCAGCCAAAACTGGATCAAAAACAACCATCCTGACATTATCTTAATTGAGAATGACAAAAATTACGGGTATGCGGGTGGATGCAATCGCGGTGTGAATGCCTGCCTGGGAGAATATATTATTTTTTTAAACAATGATACTGTCCAAACACCCGGTTGGATTGAGTATCTTGTTAACATCATGGCAGCAGAACCACAGATTGCAGCGGCACAACCCACGATAAGAAATTATTATCAAAAAAAACGTTTTGATTATGCGGGCGGTGCAGGCGGTGCAATGGATATTTTTGGATTTCCGTTTGCAAAAGGACGGATATTTTCCACACAGGAAAATGATACAGCACAATACGCAGCTCCGGATGATATATTTTGGGCATCCGGGACAGCAATGATAGTACGAAAAGATCGGTTTATTGAGGCGGGCGGGTTTGATGAAACCTTTTTCGCACATATGGAAGAAATTGATCTGTGTTGGCGATTCCACCTGATGGGATTTAACATTCGATCAGCCCCAAAATCAATTGTATATCATAAAAATGCCGCTACCCTGCCGCAGTATACAGTTCAAAAATATTATTTAAATCATCGAAATTCATTATTAATGATTCTCTCGAATTATACCCTTCTGCTGACCCTTTATTTGCTTCCAATTCGCCTTGCGCTTGAAGGCGTTGCGTTTATCTATGCTGCCATGATGTTAGATTGGAGACACGCCGTAGCGATTATTAAAGCCGTCGCATGGGTTGCATTTCATCCATTGGTGATATTTAGAAAAAGACGAAAAACAAAAAAGGTGAGAAAAGTAAAAGACAGAAATATTTTAGAAAAATTATATTGCGGAAGTATCGTCTTAGACTATTATTTGTTAAGGAAAAAGACTTATCGGGAAATTGTATCTAAACCCGCCTGATAAATATCTTCATTGTCCGAATCGAAATAAATCAAATCCAGCAGCATATCTTCCTGCCGAAGGACAGATAAAACCCGTGTTAATGTTTCAGCATGCGTTTTTAGAAAATAGAGAGTATTTTGTTCCCTGGGGGTGACTTGGTTTACTTCTTCAAGTCCGGCGAGCATCAACTTAAATTCTTTTAGGGCTTCCTCAATATTTCCATTATTAAAAAGATCGAGAGCATAGTAAAGAGAAAAACGCGCTTTTCTCAACCCAAAGTTTGAACTGAGATCATTCACGAGCGTTACCCGGTCACTCCAGCCTCGTTGATAATCTGAAGAACTGCCCCGAAGCGCAATGTTTCTACAGACTTCATACACCCGAGTTCCGCCGTTGGGTTCATAGGTATCCATTTCTCCGGCAAGGATTAGATTTCCGTAATAAGCAAGAAAACTCGGGAGTGGCTCAAAAATCACCGGATCAAAATGAATTGCGCTACCTGGATTGTAGAAAAACTGAACTCCGTTGGCAAAATATCTCTGATCACCTCCGTTTGAAAAAAGCGCTTGAGCTAAAAATGTTTTAACAGATCCTTTGGTTGATGTTCCTTCAAAAATGATTTGAACATGAAGCGGAATCATCAAATCTTTATATTCGTCATCCCAAATGATATTTTGATAGAAATACCCAATTTCCTCTTTTAGCGAAAACACTTCCTGCCGTTCATTTCCCCTCAGAAGGCGATCGTCAATCGTCACATGAATCTCTCCAAATTGGGCGACAGCGGGCTGAAAGAGGAAAAGAATAATAAAACAAAACCGTAAAATGCTTTTTCTAAACAAAGAGAAGGCGCGAGGAGATATATCTTTTGAAGCCACGGTGTAATTTATGAATCTATTTGTTCAAATATCCCGGTTTTTTTATTTTTTTCAACATTATCATGCTCAAAACATCTTCCATTCATGACGACATAGACTCCGCCTGGAAGGGTTTGGGCAAACGCCAATGCACTTCCAAGATTAAATAAACCATCCGAACTCCCGAATTTATAGGGGATCATTGCTCCGGTAAGCACAATAGTTTTATCTATGTTTGCTTCAGCAATCACTCTGGCTGTAACGGTCATCGTATCCGTACCGTGGGTGATTACAAGATGTTTTTCTTTCGCATTGCGGCAATTTTCTACAATGATCTGCCGTTCTTGCTCAGTCATTTCGAGGCTGTCTTCCATCATCAGCGTCAGAATAGAAACGTTCACCCGGTTTCTCCCCAGACTCAGCATTTCCCTGACATGAGATTCTTTAAAGAACAGCGCTCCGCTTATTTCATCATACTCTTTATCAAAGGTTCCGCCGGTAACTAATATTTTGACTTTCATAACACAGTATCAATATTGCCTGTAGGTCGTCCAACGACAGCTTTATCCCCATTGATGACAATCGGGCGCTCGATCAGCTTCGGATAAGAAGCCATTGCTGAGATTAATGCAGAATCGTCATCCAACTTTTCTTTTAGAGACAGCGTTTTAAAATCTTGTTCTTTCAGTCGGATAAAATCTTTGGGCTTGAGATTCAGTTTTTCTGAGAGAGTAAAAAGTTCTTCTTCGGATAAGGGGTTTTTAAGATACTCAACCAACTCAAATTCGAGGTTTTTATCTTTTAAGTATTGCAATCCTTCACGGCTTTTACTGCAGCGCGGATTATGAAGTATTTGTATCATGATTACAGACCTGTCTCTATAGAAGTTTTAGATGATAATTTCATATCAAATTTAAAACCGCAAAGAGATTTAATCCTTGCTGAAACTTAATGTTCTCGTTATTTCTGTTGATGCTGGGAGACAAAGACTTTCAATCGGTTCAGTCGAACTGTTGACAATAATTGACGTAATCAACAGCGTGTCAAGGGGCTCGTAAGAGGTGTAAGAGATATCGACCGTTTGCTGGTCTTCATTAAATGAAAAACCTCCTTGAATATCCAATTGGTCGTAATCCAAATTGAGTTGAAACTCACCTGTCTCTACATCAGCGCTCCAACTCCCGTCTGAAGCAACTGAACTAAAAACGACAATCGGGTTGCAATTGGTTCCAATATTTACAGGAAGGGTGCCCGCCAATGAAGCGGCATAGTCCTCTTCTAACACAACTTGGCCGCCAATACCATCATTAGTATCATACATAATAGATCCACTGAACACTAACTGTCCGGAGTTGATAGGAAGTATTGTTCCGCCTAGCGCCACAGAAACCGTATCGATATTTGAATAGGCGGTTGTTTCCGTTAAGAGCTGTGTTAACGACCAAGTTCCGACAAGAGGATGTAAATCTTCTTCAGATGGGGGAATCTGACATCCTATGTAAAAACATAAAACAACAAAGAAAACAGGGAAGAGTTTGGTTTTCATAAGGTAAGTCCTTTCTTGAAGTTAAATTTAGTATTAACGGTTATCAAATTGAATCGAACTCCAGTAAGAGAAAGTTGTTATCTCCTTCTTTTTAATAATAACTGGATGAAGTAAAACATTTCCTATTGCATCAAGCTCAAAGAAAGAAAGCGGAAGCGAATCCGGATTCGCTAAAAATGAGTCAAGTTTTGTAATGAAAAACGATGGCTCAACGGTTATCCCGACGCTTGCCAAATAATAAGCACCCCTGTCAAGTTGAATGAAATAATTAAGCAATGTGTCTCCACGCACAACCGGATTACCATAAGACACAAGATAATCCGCAGGGTGTTCAGGGTCGGAAGTTATATCGCTGTCAAGCGCAAGAACGGTTATTCCGTAAATAGAATCGGGCCAACCACCTTCGATATGTAAAGAGCCTTCAACTCCGGAGACAGATGTTAAACCATTATCATAACAGCCGACAAACAACAAGAACAGAGCCCCGAGAACGATATGTGTTTTATTGCTCATTCTGGAAGAATGTAACAGATACCGGCAAAACACATCAAGTAAAATAATAAGTTAAAAGAAAAGGGCTGCAGAAACAGCCCTTTTCATCATTTTATTTTCTTTTACGAAGAAATTAGAATGCGTAGCAGAGTCCAACAGCAAAGTCTAGCGCTGTTTTCATGTATGTTTCATCAGCTGTTATTGTAAGTTCGTCGGTCAGCACAACATCTTTTGTTTCCGTACCTTCTTCATAAAATGTGTTGGAAATGCCAAAAGACAGTCCCATTTTTGAGTTCAGTTTGTATTTTCCGCCAAACCCAACTGTGTTGGATACAAGGCTATTGCTCATATCAGAATTATAGCCCTTCAGAACATTTCCATCTGCAAATAACCAACCGCCACTTAAGGTTAAAGCCTCTGAAAGCGCAAATTCGGCACCCAGACCATACTCAAAACCATTTTCAGTATAGGCTTCTTTACCGCCCCAGTCTACATCTTCGTTGAAGTAGAGATTGTAACTTCCTTCGAGCCTTAGAGACGGAAGCACTTTGAAGGATAGCCCAGTTGCCAGCACGGCAGGCATATCGGAATATGTTTTACCTCCGTTTGGAAAAAGACCTGAGCCGTCAACTTCTGTATCGTTAACCAGCGTCATTTCAGCTTTTCCTTCGTAGCGGAGAGAAAGAGCTAAACGGTCATTTGGAGTATAATAGAGTCCGAGAACAGGAGCAAAAGCAGATCCGTTTTGAGTGGCATCAACTTCTATATCAGCTGTTTTGGCGGCGAAACCGGCATTTGTGGCTGCATCATTTGCGTATTGTTCAGACAAGGCAGCGTATGTTGTAGCAACAGCAAAGAAAGCTGGCTGAGTATTATTTGGTGTATTGATAGAACCGTCAAACGGAATTCCCAACTGTTCGGCACCACCCGCAAGAGTAGCATATGTCGCTTCATCGATAATTCCATACGTTAAAAGATCGTCAAAAGTTAAATTCCCAGCATTCTCATCGTCTACAAGCGGCTGGAGACTCTCTCCTGCTCCCTGAGCTGCTTCTGCTGCATATCCTAATTGCTCAGCACCAATGGATAAAACATTAGACAGGTTTGTGAAAAACCCGGTCGCGGATGCCAATGTTGTTCCATCGTAGTTTGCTAAAGACGCATCAATGTCGCTCGCATCTGGGTTGATTTGAATGTCTTTTAAATGTCCAATGTAAGTGTTTTTTGCCTGCACATAACGTCCGCCGACAGACACGGACAACAGATCACTTACTTTGTATGACACATTTGCTTGGACACCCAGATAAACAGATGAACCCTCAAATGCCATGTCTAAGCCATAAGCAGTTGTTGGGATCTCGCTAGCAGTGAGAAGTGTAGGAATTATTGCAACATCATATTCAAAAGAAGGTAAACCTTCTTCAAAGTTAGCGCTACCACCGCCACCGATTGGCATAAGCCCAAGAGAAAACGCAAAGTCTCCGCGTTTATCTACATAATAAACATTGGGGAAAACAGGAGCAAAGGTTGATCCAAGGTACTTTTTTTCCTCACCGAAAAGTGAAAAAGAAGACTTTACTTCACGATCTTGCATAATGGTTTGATTGCTGAAGTAAAAATATTTACCATCGTCCAGGCTGGTTAAACCAGCGGGATTGAAGTAAACAGCATCAAGTCCGGTAGAGGCATTGCGATTCATGGTGCGGATAAAATCAGCACTGTGATTTGTGTTGTGTACTAAGTTGCCCCCCAAGACTAGACCGGTGGTCAAAATAAACAGGAGAACAACAGAAACAGTTTTTTTCATTTATGATTCCTCATTTTTTTGTTTTGTGGACACCCTGTTGTCTTTCAAATGAAACGATGAAACCTTATCACCTGCTTCAGTTGTTAGGACATCCAAGCTGCAGAATCTACCGTCGATTATTTTTATAAGTCAAATGAAAAAAACAACGCATTATTTCAGAGTTTTTTGTCGATTTTTCGGAATAAAATTAATAATTGTACTCTGAAAACTTTCGTGATAAATTCTGCGACATTATATCGAACCCCGCTTGGGTTTCAATATGATACGATCTTTTCGTAAAAGAAAATTCACAGAATAACCAAGGAGAACATAGATGAGAAAACGAAATCTGTCGGTCTTTACCGTCTTGATGTTGTTTGGATACCTGTTTGCACAGGGCGTCACAACATCCGGGCTTAGTGGACTGGTTTCAAACCAAGAAAACAAGCCTTTGGTTGGTGCAAACGTTGTGGTGACCCACGAACCCAGCGGCACCCAATATGGAACCATGGTGCGTGACGGCGGTGTCTACACGATTTTGAATATGCGTGTTGGCGGACCGTACACAGTTGTTGTTTCATATATTGGGTATAAAACACAAGTAGAGGAAAACGTATTTTTGAGTCTCGGCTCTGCGACGAATGCAAACTTCCAGCTCGTTCAGGAAACGATCGAAATGGAGGGTGTTGACGTTACAGCAGTTCAAGATGACCTCATGAATGCAAATCGCACGGGTGCAGCTACGTTTGTCGGTGGAGATCTCTTAGCTCAAATGCCAACCATTAAACGAAGCACGCGAGACTTAACTCGTCTCGACCCTCGAAGTGATGGGAACTTTAGTTTTGGCGGACGGAACTGGCTGTATAATAATATTTCACTGGATGGTTCATACTTTAACAATCCATTTGGATTAGATGATCCTGCTCCGGGCGGACAAGCCAATGCCGAACCTGTGCCGTTTGATGCGGTAGAACAGGTTCAGGTTTCTGTTGCTCCCTTTGACGTTCGTGAAGGTGGATTCACAGGTGCCGGTATTAACACTGTGACTAAAAGCGGAACAAACACATTCGGCGGATCTGTCTACAATTTCAGCCATAGCGAAGCACTTCAAGGTAACTCCGTTGCCGGCTCAGATGTGGTCGCAGACCCATCACTGAACTACAATCAGTCTGGGTTTACTTTAAGCGGACCGTTTATTTATGACAAAGCATTCTTTTTTGTAAACTATGAAAGAGAGCGCAGAACAGACCCGGGTTCAAACTTTGTTGCTGATGAAGACGGTAATATTGAATTTGGAGAATCTCGAGTCAGTGCTGATGTAATGGATGCAATTCGTGACCGTATGATGGATGTCTATGGATATGATACCGGTGATTATCAAGGCTACAACCATGAAACAAACAATGACAAATTACTGGTCAAGCTGGACTTCAACTTGAGCGCAAATCACAATGCTGTATTTAGATACAATATGTTGGATGCTTCAAGAGACCTTGGTCCGCACGGATTTGTACTAAGTTACAACGGGACAGGTCGCGGACCGAACAGCTCAAGCCTTCCGTTTGAAAACTCAGGGTATACGATTAATAACAAACTACATTCCTTTGCAGGAGAATTAAACAGCACATTCGGAGGGAATATCTCAAACCGGTTCTTCTTCAGTTACAATATGTTCCGTGATTGGAGAACCCCAAAAAGCGTTGACTTCCCGACAGTTGAAATTGGTGAAAATGGTTTGACATACACAACGATCGGTCACGAACCGTTCTCGATCCATAATATTTTAGATCAGGACGTTCTGCAGATCACGAATAACACATCATACTTTATGGGAAAACATACACTGACAGCCGGGGTGAACTATGAACAGTTTAAGTTCTTTAACTCCTTCAATATTTTCCGCCATGGATTATTTATGCTGCCAGGAGATTTAGACTTGCTATACCCCGGAGCTGGATATTTGGATTTCTTAGGTGCCACAACATATTCATCTTTAGATAATTTCTTTATCCGTACGGACAACTCACCCGAAAACACTGATTTTGTTGATTTTAACAGCATGGTTGGTTCGGGACCATTTAAAGGCGAACTTATTGATGTTGCTCAGCTTGCCTTTTATGCGCAGGACGAGTTTATGGTCAATGAAAAGCTGAATGTTACAGCCGGGCTTCGTGTAGACATTCCGATCTATAATACAGAACCGGTTGCAAACCCATTTTCAACTGACTCGCTAAGCTTATTAGATGAAAATGACAACCCCGAAATTGTAGACCAAGCAAAGCTCCCGGATGCAAAACCACTATATTCACCACGAGTTGGTTTTAACTATGATGTGAAGGGTGACCGCTCCATGCAGCTTCGCGGTGGAACCGGTATCTTTACCGGCAGACTTCCGTTTGTATGGATTGGTAACGTGATTTCGAACCCAGGAAATAATCCGAATATTCCTGGAGACGGAAGCAACCCAGATCACGAAACAGACAGCGGCGAAGGCAGAGAACAAGGCGAAGACGTTGCTTCTGTATTACAGCAATCCTTTGACTTAAATGCAATGGTAGACGATTTTGAATGGCCGCAAGTTTGGACAACCAACTTAGCCTTAGACCTTGAATTGCCAAGCCAAATGCTGGGTACGTTTGAAATGGTTTATGGAAAAGATTTGAATGCCATTTATATGCGGAATGCTGATCTAGTAGTTCCAGTCGATTCTCTTGCAGATGGCCGTCCTTACTTTGGTGGGGTTGGTGCAAACGAGCTGAACTCATTCTACCCGGGATCGGGTGAAGGAGCATACGTCATTGACAATACGGACGAAGGCTATAATCTGACATTAACCGGACAACTAAGAAAAGTTCACAATTGGGGATTAGTATCAAGCATAGCTTATACCTACACACAATCCATGAATAATCTTAAGTCTACTGAAATTGCTTCAGTGCTATTCCAAAGTCAGCCGGTTCAGGGCGACCCGAACAAGCCGACTCTTGCACCGTCTGAATTTGGTATTCGTCATCGCTTTATCGGAACAGCTAATTACACACACGACTGGTCTGCAACACAAAGCACAAACGTTGGGCTCTTCTATGAATTAGCTGAAGGAAATCAGTATGTTTACTCCGGCGGAAACCGTTACTCACACACCTATGCAGGCGATGTGAATGGCGATGGATTCTCAAACGATCTGATCTACATTCCTGAAAATGCAGACGATATCGTTTTAGCCGATACAACACAATGGGATGCGCTAAATGCATTCATTGAACAGGATCCTTACTTAAGCGAAAACCGCGGCAAGATTGCCGAACGGCATGGACTGGTTAACCCATGGTTCAGCAACATAGATTTGAAAGTCCTTCATGACTATAGCACAGCCTATGGAAAATTCCAGTTCAGTATGGACATTTTGAATCTTGCTAACTTGTTGAATGACGAGTGGGGCGTACGTAAAGTTGCTAATCCAATGGCGCTTGCTCCGCTTGGTTTAACAGGCTGGGATGAAAACGGTGAGCCGATTCTTTCATTCAACGATGTCGAAGAAACCTTTATCGATGATCCGGGTCTCTTCTCACGCTGGCGTATGCAGTTTGGAATCCGTTACATCTTCTAAGATGTGATTTGATTTTCAAATAAAATGAAAATAGAAAAGCCGGCGATTGCCGGCTTTTCTATTATGGAAAATGAAGAAACTTTTTAGATTAATAATCCTGCCAGCGTTGCGGTCAGCCATGAAGCCAAAGCGCCGCCGATCATAGCTTTTAATCCCAACTTTGAAAGGTGTTTTCGTCGATTGGGAGCAATTCCGCCGATTCCGCCCAATTGAATACCAATCGATGCGAAGTTTGCAAATCCGCAAAGAGCATAACTTGCAATAATCGCGGTGCGATCAGAAATCGCACCGGCCGAACGCAGCTCTACTAAATCACCATAGGCGATCAGTTCAGTTAAAACAAGTTTTTCTCCCATAAGCGTACCCATTGTTCCAGCTTCTGCCCAGGGGATACCCATTGTCCATGCGAGCGGCATGAATACCCAGCCGAATATTTCCTGGAGGGAAAAACCGAACAAACCAAGAAGATAGTTTATCATTGCGATAAGCGCAACAAAGGCAACAAGCATAGCTCCCACATTTGCAGCAAGCTTCAACCCGTCAGAAGCCCCTCGCGCAGTGGCTTCCATCATGTTATCATCTAATTTTTCAACATGAATGTTAACACTTCCTGAGGTTTCAGAGATTTCTGTTTCAGGGTAAATGATTTTTGCAATGACAAGCGCAGCGGGAGCGCTCATAATCGACGCAGCCATAAGATGTCCCGCGATATTCGGAACATCCTGAAGCATTTTTACGTAAATAGCCAGAACACCGCCAGCCACTGTGGCAAAACCGCCGACCATAACGGCCATTAACTCAGACTGTGTCATTTTTTCGACAAAAGGACGAACCATTAACGGAGCTTCTGTTTGACCGACAAAGATGTTTGCAGACACGCTCAATGTTTCGCTACCAGACGTTTTAAGCGTTTTCTGCATGGCTTTTGCAATCCATTTGATGATAAACTGCATGACTCCAAGGTGGTACATCACCGCCATCAAAGACGAAAAGAAAATGATGGTCGGCAGAACGCGGAATGCGAAGTTCATCAACGGTCCCTCAACCACACCCGCCCCAAAGGACTTGAATAAAAAATCACTTCCTGCGTCTGAAAAACTCAGCAGTTTCTTTACAACCGTATCCACACCGGCAAAGAACGGTTGCCCAATCGGTGTTTTTAAAATGAATAATGCAAATACAAGCTGGAGAGCTAATCCAAAAATAATGAGTCGTTTGTTAATAGCAGATCGATTGTTAGACATTGCGAATGCAATTCCTAACAAAACAAAAATTCCGAGAACACCTGTAAATTCTGACATGAATCAAACCTCCGTTAATTAAAGAAACTATACAACAATGGCTGTATAACTGGGCAGTAAAGTTAAGAGAAATATTGCGATGAGACACAAGGTATTTCACATGAGAAACTATTGGTAGTCTGCAATCAGTTAATGTAATTTTTATTAAACAAATTATCCCATGAAAATAAACGGCAAAGATTATCGAACCGTCTGGATGGACGGACAAACCATAAAAACCATTGAACAAAACAAACTTCCTGAATCGTTTGAGATTGTTCAAATCAACGACATTGATGCAGTGATTTCTGCAATTCAAACGATGGTGATTCGCGGCGCACCTGCAATCGGAGCAATGGGAGCCTACGGTTTGGCACAGGCAATCTCCTTATCTGAAAACCCCGGACAAGACGAGATGAATGCTTTCCGAAATAAACTGATTACCGCAAGACCGACCGCCTATGATTTAGAACACGGATTAAACTGGGTGTTGGCTGAGGCAAATAAAGGCAAAACACCGAAAGAGGTGAAGACAAAAGCACTCGACGCTGCAAAGCAATATGCCAATATTTCTGCGGCGGCCTGTAAAAAAATCGGAGAGTTTGGCAATAAGCTGATACATGATAACGCTAAAATATTAACCCATTGTAATGCAGGCGCATTGGCTACAGTTGATTATGGAACAGCTCTGTCACCTATTCGTGCGGCACATGACGAAGGGAAATCCGTATTTGTCTTCGTGGATGAAACCCGCCCTCGGCTCCAAGGTGCAAAACTCACGGCCTTTGAGTTGTACCAAGAAGGAATTGAACACGCAGTGATCGCAGACAATGCCGCCGGTTACTTTATGGCAAACGGAGAAATTGATTTAGTGATCACGGGAACGGACCGCGTTGCAGCCAATGGTGATATTGCCAATAAAATCGGAACCTATGAAAAAGCAGTTGTGGCAAAAGAACACAATATTCCAGTGTATATTGCAGCACCCACTTCTACCATTGATTTTACTTGTCCGACAGGTAAGGACATCCCGATTGAAGAAAGAGACCCGAATGAAGTTCTTTGTGTAAATGATATCCGGGTTACCTCAAAAGGAAGCTCTGCGCGAAACCCGGCTTTTGATATTACCCCGGCTAAATTCATTGCAGGTATCATAACCGAATTTGGAATTATTAAACCGAATGAATTGGATAAACTGGACAAAAATGGCTGAGATATACACCGGCACTAAATTCACATCCATTCGATTGTCAAACAGCGTTTTAAGTTCTTCAAAAACCCAATTATTAATATCTTGGGGTGTTCAATTTGGAATGAAAGGGCTTGCTCCGAAAACCGAATCCGGTCACGCCGGCAATCTCAGTGTTCGTACAAAGAACGGGTTTTTGATTACGGGCGCAGGTCAGTCTTTAGAAGGTTTGGATCAAAACGCTGTTTCGGAAGTGGTTTCATTTTTTATCAATACAAAAAAAGTTTTATTTCATGGAATTCCTGAACCCAGCTCAGAAGCTTTCATGCACGGACTCATCTATCAAGACCGTCCGGATGTGAATGCAATATTTCACGGTCACAACGACACATTAACAAGATTTGCTTCGCGGCTAGGATATCCTGAAACACAAAAAGAAGTACCCTATGGTACGATTGAAGGAGCAGAGATGGTTAGGGATATTTTAAGATCAGAAGAGTTTTGTATTATAAAAAAGCACGGATTTGTTTCACTGGGCGCAACAGCAGATTTTGCCGGCGAAGCCGTACTAGAGGTGTTGGCGAAATTAAAAACAGTAACGCCTTAGAAAAGCTCTCGCAAAACACGGCGAACTTTTTCCCTCATGATATCTTCTTCTGAAACCACTCTGTTTTCCATTAGGATTTTCCCTCGGCAAATCGTTGTCTGAATACATTCGCTCTGTGCGGAGTAAACAAGGTTTGACACGAGGTTGTGATTTGGAATAAGGTGCGAATCATTTAAATCAATTAAAAGCAAATTTGCCAACATTCCTTCTTTTATTTCACCAGCCGGCAAACCTAACAAAGAAGCCCCGCCTTTTGTTGCAGTAGAAAACACCTCTTCGGCCGTCATTAAAGACGGATCAGCTGTATGAGATTTTTGGAGAAGAGCCGCGATTTTCATTTCCTCCATCATGTTTAGGTTATTGTTGGCTGCGCAACCATCTGTGCCCAAGCCGACACGCAGTTTAGCAGATTGAATACGCTGATAAGGAAACACACCCGAGCTGAGCTTCATATTTGAGACAGGACAATGAACCACACCGACACCATGATCAGCCAGGATAGAAATCTCATGGTCAGACAACCAATTTGTATGAACCGCAATAAGATGCGGACCTAAAAAATTAATACTGTGTAAATACTCCACGGGTCGCATGCCTGTGTTTTCAACCCATTCGTCCACCTCGGTTTGTGTTTCTGATAAATGCATGTGTAAAAGCAAGCCGTTTTCACGCGCAAAATCCCTTGCCCATAGTAAGCCGGGTTTTGAAACGGTATAAAGAGCGTGTACTCCGACAGTATATGTAACATTAGGGGAATGTTCATTGCGGTTGTGATATAAATTGATCTGTTCTTCAATTTGTTTTCTGGACTGTTCAGAATCGCCCAGATCTAGAAAAGCGCTTGAAAGATGAGCGAAAAGTCCGGAATCCTTCACAGCCTGCGCTGTTCCGTTGTAATGCCAATACATATCATTGAAGTGAGTTGTTCCGGTTTTTATCATTTCAAGGGCGGCAAGTCTTGCACCCCAGTAGACATGTTCCTCGGTCAATTTAGACTCAATAGGCCAAATCTTTGTTGTCAGCCAATCATGCAGTTTCATATCGTCTGCATATCCGCGTAAAAGTGTCATCGCAGAATGGGTATGCGCGTTCACAAACGACGGGATAATAGCCAGCCCTTCTCCGGAAATGATTTTTTTCGCATGGAGATTTAAAGACTTTCCGATGATTTTAATCGTTTCACCTTCTATAAAAACATCTGTTTTGCATCCATCGAGCAGTACATTTTTAATTAGGATAGTATTCATATGATTCTATTTAAGCCTCTTCAAAAATCGGGTATAATCTAATCTGCTTAGGATACTCATTACTTGAGTTTTTTATGAAATTATTTTCTCAAAGAGAAATTAGATACTTACATATAATGGCGTCTTCGGTGTAATCTTTCCTGTCTTTTTCACAAGATTTATTCTAGACTACAAAAAGAGGTTTATACTTTGAAAGCAGATCAAGATAAAATAATGATCATTGTCGGAGCCCAGTGGGGCGATGAAGGAAAAGGTAAAATAACAGATTTCTTTGCAGGAGAATCTTCTTACGTTGTGCGCTTTCAAGGAGGAAACAATGCGGGGCATACGATTATCACAGGAGGTGAAACGTACAAATTGCATTTGATTCCATCTGGTGTCATATATAATAAACCGGCAAACATTATCGGAAACGGCGTCGTGGTTGACCCGAAAACACTTTTGGATGAAATTCAGATGCTGAAAGACCGGGGAATTGATCCAAAGGTGCTTGTTAGTGATCGTGCCCATGTGATTTTTCCTTATCACATTTCATTGGATGAAGCCCTAACAAAACACCAGGGCGGGTTAGCGGCAGGCAGTACAAAACGCGGAATTGCCCCCGCATATGCAGATAAAATGTTTCGAAACGGCATTCGGATCGTTGACCTGCTCAATAAAGAGATATTTAGAGAAAAGCTCCAAAAAGCATATTCGTTTTCAAAAGTGTTAGTAGAAGATGCTTTAGGCGGAAAACTGGAATTCGATTTTGAGACAGTCTTTCAAAGCTATGTGGAATACGGTGAGCAGTTGAAACCATATATTAAAGATATTTCTGTTCTTTTATATGAAGCATATAAAAATGGGGAAAGAATTTTATTTGAAGGCGCCCAAGGGATGAGCCTGGACGTGGATCACGGCATCTTTCCACATACGACCAGCAGCAATACAATTGCTGGAAATATTTCCAACGGATGCGGTGTAACCTTTCGCAAGATCGACCGGATCATCGGTATCACAAAAGCCTATGTCAGTCGGGTGGGGCAAAGCCCGTTTCCAACTGAGTTGGGTGAGGATGAGGCGGAGACACTTCGCACAAAAGGAGGAGAATTTGGAACAACAACCGGCAGGCCCCGTCGCGTTGGATGGCTCGATTTAGTACAGTTAAAACAAGCCGTTCGCGTAAACGGACTTACAGAAATTGCTCTGACCAAACTGGATATTTTAACCGGATATAAACAGCTATCAGTCTGTGTTGCCTATAAAGCAGATGGAAAAACCATCCATGAAATGCCGGCAGACCTTGCCTTGTATCGCAAGGCGACACCGGTTTATACAACATTGCCCGGCTGGGAGACGCTCGATGAATCATCGATTGAAAAAGGATACTCAAGCCTTCCGAAAGAACTCCGAGACTATGTCCGATTTATTGAAGAAGAAGTCGAATGTCCGGTGAGTATTATATCGGTAGGACCGCAGCGGCACGAAACCATTATAAGACCATGAGCAATAAAATGAGAACACACACAGATGTCGAAAAAATCTTGATCGACGAAAAAAATATTCTAAACAGAATTGATGAACTTGCGGAACAAATTGAAAAGGATTATGCCGATGTGGATAACATCATGATCATCTCGATTCTCAAAGGATCGTTTATGTTCACCTCGGACCTGGTGAAACGCCTATCCATTCCGCATATCGTGGACTTTATGGCGTTAAGTACCTACGGGGCTGAGTCCAAAGCAAGCGGTGAGGTTCGGGTGTTGATGGACCTTCGGCATCCGGTGCAAAACCAGCATGTCTTGGTCGTTGAAGATATTATTGACAGCGGATTAACCCTGCAGTTTCTTGAACGCATTCTGATGTCGCGCAATGTTGCATCGCTTAAAACCTGCGTGCTAACCCAAAAAGAAGGGAAAGACCATAACATAAAAACGGATTATCTCGGGTTTACGATTCCGGATGTTTGGGTGGTTGGCTACGGACTTGATTTCGCAGATAAACACCGCACGCTGCCGTATATTGCGGAGCTAAAACCGGAAGTGTATCAATAGATTGGATAACCATGTCTGAACCTTTATTACAATTATCTCCGCTGGATGGCCGATATGAAAACCTAACTAAACCGCTGGCGGAATGTTTTTCTGAAAAAGCGCTGATGATCCAGCGCATCAAGGTCGAAATTGAATATCTGATTGCACTCGGCGATGCCCCTACGGTTGAAGAACGACCGCGTTTCTCTGATTCCGAAAAAAACAATTTGAGACATATTTATCAACATTTCACAACAGAAGATGCTGCCGCTGTCAAAGCTATTGAAGCAGAGACGAATCATGACATCAAAGCTATTGAATATTTTCTTCGTACAAAAACCGACAAAAATATCCACCCGTGGATTCATTTTGCACTTACATCTGAAGACATCAATAATTTAGCGTACACATTAATGTGGAAAGACGGTGTTGAAAAAGTTTTCTTACCTGAGCTGAAAAAAACAAAGAGTGCATTAAACGAATTAGCAGACAAATATGCCGGTTTGCCGATGCTTGCAATGACACACGGGCAGCCCGCCGTTACAACAACATTCGGGAAAGAACTAGCAGTGTTTTCAACGCGGCTTGAACGGCAAATAGCCCAACTGACGTCCCAAGTCTTGTGCGGAAAACTTAATGGTGCCGTCGGGACGTGGGCAGCGCATTCAATCGCCTGTCCCGAAACAGACTGGATACAGTTCTCACAGAACTTTGTAAAAACCCTTGGGTTGGAACCAAATTTGATCACGACACAGATCGAACCTCATGATTCATTGATTGAAAGCGCACATCAAGTTGTTCGTATCAACTCTATCCTTATTGATTTATGCCGTGATTTTTGGATGTACATCAGCAGGGGAATTTTAACACAGAAAAACGTGGCTTCTGAGGTCGGATCATCAACCATGCCTCAAAAAATAAATCCGATTCAATTTGAAAATGCAGAAGGAAACCTCGGTATTTCAAACGCGATGTTTAATCACTTTGCTGAAAAACTTCCCATATCCAGAATGCAGAGAGATTTGTCCGACAGCACTGTTCAAAGGAATCTCGGCGCTGCGATGGGGTATGCATTTATTGCACTAAAAAACATAGGTCGCGGATTGGCAAAAATTGATGTTGACACGAAACAGATGGAGAATGAAGTATCATCCCGCTGGGAAGTGTTGGGTGAAGCCGTCCAAACGTTGTTGAGAAAAGCAGGACGTGCAGATGCATATGAAATTCTGAAAGAAAAAACGCGCGGAAAGCAATTGGACAAAGAAAATTATTTAGCACTAATCGACGAATTGCCTTTATCGAAATCGGACAAACAGCGGCTAAAAAAATTGACGCCTAACGACTATACAGGACAGGCAGAGAAGCTCGTTAAACGTTTATGATATAAATCGGGGATAGTCGGTAATGATCCCCGATACACCCTGATCTACAAGCCGGTCAACCGCAGGCTTAGTATTGACCGTCCAAACATTCAAAGCCAATCCCTTTTTCTTTGCGAATGCGATGAGTTTTTCATCAACAAACTCCGCCGTTGGATGAAGGCAGTCAGGATGCACCCAATACATACACCATTTTAAATGCATGTTTTCACTGTCAATAATGTATCCGGTCGGGATATCTTTTTGTAGAAACTTTACGATCCAAACAATAATCGGATTGAAGCTGGAAACAATCACCTTTTGTTTTATTTTTCCCGCCTGAATCAAACGAACCACTGCACGAGCGGTTCGGGGATCAAATATTTTATGTGTTTTGATCTCAATGTTAATTCTAAGGTTTTCGGGAAGTGCTTTAGACACATCTTCTAGCAGATAGAGCCGATCCGTTTTATTTGGATGAGACCGAACACCCGCATGAACAAAAGACAAATCCTCCCAATCTGAATCTGGAATAAACCCGGAACCATCTGTTTCCCGCTCGAGATCAATATTGTGCGAGCAAACCACTTTACCGTCCCGCGTACCGATGACATCAATCTCGATTCCCTTGAAGCCGGCATCCATTGCAGCAACATATGAGGACAAGGTGTTTTCAGGAGCATCGTGCAAAGAACCTCGGTGCCCGATGTACATCGGTGTATCGGTGTAGAAATCCTTTGGGAACACGGGTTTCCACGAAAACAGTACCCACAATATAACGATAAGGATCCCGACACAAAGTATAAGGAAAATATTCATAGCACTATTTTGGAACAACCATCAGATATCTGAACTCATCACTGTTTCGGATAAAAGATTCATCGAACCAGGTGGTTCGATATTCTCCGGCATTATACATAAGCGCTTGGTCATCATAGTGCGGAGAGTTGTGAAGACCCGATTGTCCCGTTGGGAGGATGAATTGTGTCTCATTAAGATTGTTAAAATCAACGATCCTTCTCATCGATGCTCCCGCCGTTTGTTTATAGGGTTTGGTATAACTGTATCCGCCGGCACGAACCGTTCTTGAAGATCCGCCCGATTCAAAAGGTCCCACATTAAAATTAAACAGCCAATCAAGTATTTTAACTTTTCCCATGGAATGAGGATGAGTCATGGAATGCAGCTTACCCCAAGCCCAAACAGAAGGGTCGTTACCCAGTTTATCTTCAAGCTCTGAAACAGCATCGTTCAAAGACTTTAACAGGATCATATCACGAGTTTCAACAATATCTTTGGTCTCAATATTGTCGAACCAGGTTGCTGTTTCTTCCACCAGCATTTTTCTCAGCGTGCGCATATTTAAATACCGGACACCAATAAAGGCATCGAGGAAAGACGGCCCCAGCAGGGAAAGTTCATCACCAAAGATATTTCGAACGACATGCAGAGTAAAGGATTGAAATATCATAGCTTCAGCTGAGTTGGCTTCTTCATTTCCGTTCCAGTCGGCCAACATCGAAAACACTTTTTTCATGTTCCCGGTTTCAGTTCCAGTTTTCAAAGAAAGAACTAACGGAAGCATGGTTTGGTTGAATGGAGAAACCAAGTCCAGCTGTATAGATTTCATATCCTCAACCGTTGCTTTGTCGATTTCAGACAGGCGTTGATTAATCCGTTGAATGCGACTCGGATCGGCCCAAAGATTTGAAATATAATAAGGAAATTCATCCCCAACCGTTTTGTTGTTTGCTGTTGCAATTACGCCGGACTTCGGATTGTATAAGTATGGCATTTCTTCAAAGGGAACCCAACTTTTCCAATCATAATCAGGATCGTGGCCGGGTCTTGGAATAAGCATTTTACCGTTTTTACGGATGGGAATATGAACAGCGGGACGCCAACCGATATTTCCATCTGTGTCGGCATAAACCATATTTTGTCCGGGCGCACAAAATTCGGAGATTGCGTTGGAAAAATCATCCCAATTCTCAATCAAATTCAAATGAATAATGGATTCAATGTCTTTTGAAGGTTTATGCCCGGTCCAGCTCATAGAAAGAACATTTTCGGAATTTTTCAGCAAAGAATGAATGTCGCTGATTACAGGACCGTGAACCGTCTTTCGAACAGTGATTGTTGTATCTCTTCCGCCCTTTAGTGGAATCGTCTCCGATATTATTTCCATCTCTTTCCAATCGTCTCCATGTAAATATAAATTGGGGTTTTCAGGATGTATCTTTTCTGTAAAAAAGTCAATATCGTCTGTCATCACATTTGTAAAACCCCATGCGCAGTGTTCATTTTGGCCAATGACGGGGAGTGGAATTCCGGCAAGATAAACTCCGCTTACATTAAATCGCCCGCCCTTTAAATGCATTTCATACCACTTGGCAGGCTGTGTGAATTCAAGGTGGGGATCGTTTGCCAAAATAGGCTTTCCGGAATAGGTTCTGTTGCCGGATAAAACCCAATTGTTTGAACCGAAGTCCGGGCTGCTGTTTCCTAACAGGTTTCGAATAGCCATCTCTTCATTCCACACGGCGGAAAAAACTTTTTGATAAAAATCATCGCGACTTGTTCCCACAATTGTTGGAAGATAATCATGATCATCCGGAAGCAGCTCCAGAAGTTTTTTCTCACCAAAATATTCCAAAATGGCTCCATAAACAATTTCCGGCTTCCATGAAGACTCTAACTCGTGTGCCATCAAGCGTTCATATCCAGCGACGTCTTGAGGCCGCCAACGAATGGGTCGAACTCCAAGGATTTTGAACTCGATGGGAAGATCAGAACCCAACTCGTCAATACAGGCATTGATCCCATCACAGAAAGAGATCAGAATTTGTTTATCTTCGGGCGATAATACAGCATACATTTTTTCTGCCATTTCAGGAATACGCCAAGTTCGGAGATAGATATCGCTTTTCAAGAGGTCGTCGCCGAATAAGAGGGCAAGCTCACCCCGAACGGCAGCAGCGGCAGATGTCATTTGAAACAGCCGCTCGCGGGCGGCGACATATCCGGCGGTAAAAAACAGATCATGTTCATTGTTGGCAAAAATATGCGGAGTTCCATAAGAATCGGTAAAAATTTCGACATTTTCCTCTATTCCATCTAATACGATGGTACCCTCATAAACAGGAAGAGCATGGTGGAAAAACAGCTTTCCTATAAAAAATGAAAGAACAACAACAAAAAGGACTATCGCTAAAAACAAATTCTTTTTTTTCATGACATGCTCCTTGGACGAAAAGAGTTTTTCGAATTAATTTTCCGGCCATTATTAAACAACTGCTTTTAAATAACAGCAATCAATCTGAATGAATAAACCGAATACGCTTAGAACTAAGTTAGGAAAGTTTCCAACCCCAAAGCAACATGGGGCTTGGGCCATGTTTATTATTCCATCTTTGTTGGTAATGGGGGTCGTTCAAAACATAGATTTTGTTTCTGTTGGGGTCTTTCTTGGATATATTGTTGTGTTTCTATCCTATCAACCGGCAACGGATTTTGTTCGTTATTTTCGAAAAAACGCACAGATAGATTTTCCATTATTATTCTGGATATTTATTTTGGGTGGAACAGGTTCCGCCTTGGTCATAGCGCCCATTGTGTATTATTCAAAGTGGCAAGCTTTGTTCTTTGGCGGGGTTGTGGTTTTTGCATTAAATATTCACCTGTGGCTGACATTGAAAAAAGAACACATGTCGGTTTTTGGAGAACTTTTCGGAATAGCAGGATTGACAGCATCAGCGCCGCTAATGTTCATCTATTTACAAGGAAATTTAGATACAACAGGTTGGCTGCTGTGGTATGTATCGTATTTGTATTTTGGCGGGAGCGTATTCTATGTTAAGCTGGCTGTTTACCCCAAAAAAGAAAGTGATCAACGAACAAAATTAGAAAACAAATTACTTTTGTATAATGGAATTATCCTTGTTTCTCTATGCGGGTTGATCTTTTTTACAGGATTGTCGATATGGATACTATCTGCGTTTATTCCATTTATAATAAAATCGATTAACTCTGTTTATACGAAAAATCCCATCAAGCAGAAACCAAGAAGAATTGGAATTAAAGAGTTGATTCACGCAACGTATTTCTTGGTAGCGTCCATTCTGTCTTTTTCTTGAGCCGCAATAAGTCAGTAGTGAATAAGTAATTTATTACAGTTTGAACTAAGAGGCTGTGATGAATATCACGGTTTTACCGAATATTGATATTGAAAAACCCCTCGTTTTGGATTCACTTCAACTTTATCAATAAATTCAACCGATAATTCATTTTTCAATTCGCCAAATAATTTGATTCCGCGGCCGAAAACAAGCGGATGAATCGTCAAATACATATGTGTGAGGTATGGCGCAAATTTCTCATTGGTTTTTCCCCCGCCGATCACAAAACATTTGTCAGCGGCAATATTTGATAAAACTACTTTGGGATCATCGTCCCGATGAACGACAATCATCTCCCTGTTTTCTAGGGTAGACGGCAACGTATTAAATGTGTTAGATCCCATAATTACTGGATACCCCAGCGTTTGTTTTTTAAACAAGGGTAGGTCTTCTGACCAATCAATGACTTCATTGGAATGACGGGCAACGTAGCCATCAAGCGTAACAGCAGCGATTAGGATTACATTCAATTTAACGGTGGTTTATTCGATGTTAACGAGAATCTTTGCTCAGGGCGGATGTGATCAAATAACCCAGGTACTCTCGATGAGCACGAGTGTTTTGATCTTTAGACGGTCGTTTAAGCACTTGTTTTTTTACCCGGCTTAATTGATCAAATACATGTGTTTTTGATAAATTGTCATATCGGGAATGTTCATCAAGCACATCAATTAACTGTTGAATGTATTCTGTTTGCAGATTTCTGCGATACGTATTGACGGACAGTTTAATATCTTTATCAAACACAGCCGATGTCAGATCGTCCAGCATCTTGGGCAACAGATAGTCGTTTCCGTAACGCTCAGTGTCTGATATTCGTTTCATCACCGCAGGATGCAGCAGATGGCGAAGAACTGATCGCTGAATGGACAACACCCTGTCGTGAATTTTTGGGTCTTCAGTGGAGTAATTCCATCCGCGGCGCTGTCTTTGTAAAAACGAAAAAACATATTCAGGGTCGGTAAAAGCATCCGGAGAAAACACCAGTGATTCAAGCAGAGACATCGCCTGTTCTTGTGTTTCGAGATCAACAGGTGTATAGGGTAAATGAGCTCCGGCTTGACCTGCGAAAGACCGATCCACATAAACACCCCCGATGTATCGCGAAATAACCCGCGCACAATTTCGATATTCCCGATCCAAGATATAAAACGCATCTTTTAATGGATGGTAGGACATTTCATCTTCAGAATATTTTTCGATCAATTGGTCATACATTCCACGGATGAGCTCCATTCGTTTTTCAGCATACTGAATAGGATCAGAACTCATATCATCAACCATTACTCTTGGATCAACTCCGCCACCGACCCAACTCATTGCATCCGCATCGTGTCCAAACAAAAGGACATGCTCAACCGAGCGGGATAGAATAGTGTTCAGCAAATCTTTTTCAGATTGATCAGAGCCGACAGGTGTGTATCCGTATTCGATTGCCCAGTCATCATACGGGCCGGTACAAGTTGAGTAATATTCGCCTTGCTTTTCAGGGTCCGGAGATAAGTTAACCGTAACATAATCCATTACCGAACTGGTCAAGCCGACTTTTTGGGTAAGTTCTTTATTGTGAACATTCTCGATTGAATGCAAATGACTGGATTTAAAATTATGTGCCAAACCAAATGTATGCCCGAGCTCATGCAAAATCAAGCGAACGATCGATTCTTCCACTAAATCATCCTTAAATGTTTCATCATTTTCAAGAAAATTCATGGCGGTTGTTCCGAATAGATTCCCCTGGTGGACATGATCGCCCACCGAGCAATAATGTGAATTATCTTCGGTAGAATACAACGCACTGTAACGAACCCGATTCGTAAAATAAACATACTCAAGCATAATATCTGCCCCAAGGATTTCACCCGTTCGCGGATTGACAAAACTGGGACCGTATCCACCGAATGGCGGGTTGGGAGAGGATGTCCAACGAAGAACATTATATCGGATATCACCGGCATCCCAATCGGCATCATCGGGCTGAATTTTTACTTGAATGGCGTTTTTAAACCCCGCTTTTTCAAAGGACTTGTTCCACCCTAAAACACCCTTTTTTATAGCATCGCGAAATTCCAACGGAGTTGTATTCTCTATCCACCAAACGATCGGTTTTATCGGCTCTGAAAGTTCAGCGTCGGGATGTTTTTTTTGTAAATCCCATCGATGGATCATGTCCTTCCACGGCGTGTGGGAGGCAGACGTCATATCCTCAACCCAAGTTGTGAAATATCCGACACGCGGATCATCCCTTCGCGGTGTGTAATCATTGTTCGGCATGGAAATCAAGCTGTGCTGAAGGACAAGCGTGACGTACCGGGCATCGGTAACGCCCCAGCTTCCGCCACGGCTCGGCGAAGGGTTATCATATACATATTCGACGACGATGTCGGAGTTCATTGGATAATTATTAATAGCCTGATATTTCGTTTTACTAGAGCTTAGACTGCCCAATGTGAATCGGTCGGATGATGAAATGCCGTGGCGGGCAGACGGTTTGATCTGATACAGATCTTCAGAAAGAAAAACATTGTTTGCGTTGATCAAATATTTTGTATTGGTAGTGTCTGTGGCGACGATCTTTTCAGACACCATCACCGCTGGGCTTATGTTTGCATCGGCGGCACGGCTTAACGGATTTTCTGGATCGAAATAAAAAGTGGTATTTTGGGTTTCAAACTCGATACGGTCAAAATATTTTTTAAGCGTAAAAACTTTGCTTTGGCGATAGGAGCCGCGGTTTAACCCAACGTCAACAATTCCGTCTTTCGCATGCAGAAAATGGATATATTCATTGTTCAGCTGGTTTGTGGTGATCACCATAAACAATTCACCATTTGTTGTGTCCTGATAAAACGTGAACAAACCGTCAAAACAATTCATATCTTTTATTTTATCTTCAAACGTTTCTGTTTTTTTTGTTTCAGGGATGCTCACAGAATCAACGGGGGCGGATGTTTTTTCAGCCACAACTTCAACCGTCGGCATCGTTTGTCCGAATGCAAAACAGAGAAGTGAAAGACTAAGCACTAAAGATTGGTTCAGTAAATTCATGTTGGTCTCTTTCATGATTTATCAGATGATTTAAATTCTTTTTTTAAAAAAGTGTATGAAGGAAAAAATTGTCCGGTTCGTTGCATGTATTCATGATATTGATCTTCGAAACGATCAAGAATATACTGTTCTTCTTTTGTTACAATCCATGACCAGAAAAACGTCAACGGGACCACAGACAACAGCAACATCCAGGAGTAAAAGTAAAGAGCAAGCAAGCCGGTTGCAGAGTAGATCAATGCACTGTAAAACGGGTGTCGTATATATTGATAGGGGCCATGCGTCACGAGTCTTTTCCCCCATCCGTTTTTGAGCAAGGTGATCATTCCGCCACCATAGAGATAGGCGGCATCTGCCCCCAGAACAATCAGCAACAGTATGCGGAAGGTGTCGTCAATTTTTATTGCTGGAATTCCCAATAGTTTTTCTATCGAGAAGAAAACGATCCAAACAACAATGGTTACAATCAGACCAACAGGGCCGACACCAAAAATTCGTTTATAATGAGATGAAAGACGCATATTGAATTTTATTTTAATGTGTAAAGTTACAGTATTTAATCAATGATAGTATGATTGGATATTTAGCTGTAATATTTCAGCAATTAGAAAGAGGCCTTTTTATGGAAAAATTAGCATATATCATTCTAGGTTCCGTCGCAATCGCTTGGATCAGCGCAGTTATCTATGGAATGGTCGCAGCATTTCCGTACGGATTAATTGGATTAATCACCATTTTTGCTGTCGGAATGCTTTTTGTAAAAATTCTAAAAGAACGGCTGGAAAGCAAGGAAGATGACTATTACGATAAACATATAGATCAGTAATATCATTCAGATGAACCAATCAACTCAAATCAATGCGTTAAATGTTTGGAGACAGATTTCCAAAACCTTGGACACCTTCAATTGCTTTAAAAGGGTTTTTGACAATAGAATGATCGCTGAAGAAAGCATTGTCTATCAGCGAAAGGTTTTCTTCGCGATTAAACAAAAAGCGCTGTTAAGCGGGTTGTCTTTTTCATCGTGGTATAAACTATGGCGAAAGACTGTTTCTGTTCGGCATTAACATGACTTTAATAGCGTACAAAAAAATATCAGGAGTTATCAAATGAAAATCACAACACAAGACCAATTCTCAGATTATGAAATCATCGAAACGCTAGGTGTGGTAAAAGGAAACACAATCAGAGCCAGACATGTCGGAAAAGATATTATGGCCGGATTAAGAACTATTGTCGGCGGTGAAATTACAGAGTACACAAAAATGCTTGCCGAGTCTCGGGAACAGGCGCTTGATCGTTTGATCAATTCTGCTGAAAACCTGAATGCTGACGGCGTTGTGTGTTTGCGGTTCACCACATCCGCCGTGATGACCGGTTCGGCAGAATTGCTGGCCTACGGTACCGCTGTAAAACTGAGAAAAAAATAATCGAATACCCGATCTGAAACTGAACCTGTGATCAAAATCACAGGGTGAAAAAAACTGTTTTATATATATCTCTTGTAATATTATATTTCTAACAGATATAACGATTATAACAGTAATAATAGTTATAATAGAATCTGGGATTCGCGTGTATATCAAAAAATCGAATGGAGCCACAATGAAGAGAATTACCATATTCATATTAACATTAGCCGTGTTCATCTCTGCACAATATCCCGTCAATCTTGATGTTACTCTCACTCCGTATGTAACATATTATATTTCCTCGGTTGATTTAAATACAGGAAGCTCAAGTGTTCCGATTTTTCAAGCAAGACTTTCAAACAATACTTCAGACAGCGTGTCGGTGATCATGGATTTTGAAGTCATTATCGACTCAGACTTTTTGGGTTTGGACAGTGAAACCATCATCAAAGCGAAAACGAACCCCTTCTTTTTTGAAAACGATATCTTTATTTCAAATATGGACATGACAGTTGACACAAGAGGCATTTACGATGTTGAAGGAAATCAAGTAGAGATTTCAGTCGTCATAGAAGAAAAAATCGACATGGATATGTCAACAGCTGAAGACTTATTTAACGCTGTTGTGCAATCCGGGAAACTGCCTGATGGGAATTACAGCTATCGGGTAAATTTATATAACGGTGAGGATGAAACGGAAGTTTGGGGCGAGTTTGAAGAAACACTCAGCGTTACCTCTCCAACCTATTTACAGCTGATCTCTCCCGGCGGACAGCTTGCGGATACGACATCGAATGAAATATTCACGAATTATCCCGTGCTTCAGTGGGAATCAGATCCATGCAACTACATTGACCCCGAAACCGGAGATTACGGTTGTCAATATTTTCTGCGGGTAGCGGAGTTTAATCCAGAAATTCATTCTTCAGTTGATGAAGCCATTGAATCCACAACCCGATTACCGCTGAACCAAGCTGAGGATTGGGAATTGGTCGGAACCGGCGTGACATCATTTCAGTATCCTGCAATCGACGTTGGAGAATTAGAGCAGGGAAAAGTATACGTCTGGCAATGTTTAAAACGGATAAAAACCACGGATGGTTTCGACGAAGTATTTAGTGACATTATGGTGTTTAAAGTCAAGGATTTTACCGAAACCGCAGAGGAAGAAGCGGAACCGGCATCCAGCGGTGAAGATGCACCGGCGTCAGCTGCACTCCAGTCCATCATTGGAGGGGATCAATTTGAAGCCCTGTTTGGTGAAGGAGGTTCAGCCTATGGATATTTACCAACGGGAAACATTCTGCATAACAATACCGTTGTCGACCTTTCGTTTGTCCAATCCTTGTTGTCAGGCGGGATAGAAGAAACCGATTCGGAGGGAAACACCTCCTACCGCCCGATCTCCATCATCTCAGTTGAGGTGTCCGAATGAAACAAATAATCATATCAGTCATGTTTCTCACCATGTTGTTCGGTGAGAGAAAAATTGCCATTGCTGTTAAATCAAAAGGCACCGTAAATCATGTATTTGCAGGTCAGGAAACAACAGCGCCATTGAAACTCGGAGCCGGATTGGCCAATGAAGACAGAATTCAAACAGACGAAGACGGATTTGCGGTGGTGATGTATTTGGATGACAAAACCACAATGAAAATTCGTGAAGACTCTGATTTTCTGGTTGGAGGACAGAGATCGGAAAGCGGGATTAATAAACGTGTTTTTCTCAATTATGGACAATTGAAAGTCTCGGTCACAAAACAAAAAGGAAAAGAATTTATTATTGCGACAACAACATCAGTTGCCTCAGTAAAAGGAACGGAAATCATTGTTGTTTCAGACCCGTTGTTGGGGGATTTGTTCTCCACATTAACCGGATCAATTGTTGTTACAAATAATATCACCGGAGATTCAACGGCTGTCAATGTAGGAGAGACGGCAAGTTCTACTCCAGATGGCGAACTAGATCTTACTGAAACGAATGAGGAATTGCTTCCTGAATTTGAAACAGAAGAAGAAACCGGCGAAGAAATTAATGAATTAAAGTTCGAAATCGAAGATGCAAACGGAAACATAAAGGAAGTAATTATTCGGTATCAATAATGTTTTTCTAAAACAAGAAACAGGCTCATTATGAAAAAAAGAATAATTAAAATACTGTTTATGATTGGAATAACATCACAATGTTTTGCTGATGATATTCTAATTTTTAGTCCGATGCCGGATGAAACGGTATTCGGAACTGATGTGTTGATCGCCGCATCGTTTTATTCTTTGGGTGGTGTATCAACCGATCGAATCCAAGTGTTTTTAAATGATATTGAGATCACCAATCAGGCGGAAGTAGAACCGGAAATGGTCAGCTATGCGCCTTCAATACTAAACTCAGGTAAACATATCGTATTGATCAGAATTTTTCGGGACAACATGGACCCGCTTGAACAGACCTGGGGTTTTACGGTTACCGGAGAGAAAAAATGGACAGATGAAATTGATTGGGGTGGAAAAATAACATCTGATTACCGATTGGAACAAGCGGGAGAAGAAGAGCTGTCCCTTGGAAATGTCGGTGTATACTTTAACGGTTCAGCCTATGAATGGTTTAAACTAAAAACCAGCATCAAACTTGCATCAGATGAAGACCCGCTTCTTCAGCCTAGAAACCGCTTTACATTGCAGGCATCTTTAGGTAAATATTTTGATCTAGGTTTTGGTGATACAAATCCAAGAATGACGCGATTCACGTTAGACGGGAAACGGGTCCGCGGGTTTAATGCCCATCTGAAACTAAAGTATTTAAAAGTTCATTTTATCACCGGAGAACTCGTCCGTGCGATCGATGGAAACTTAAATGAAAACGAACCGAACTCGGCTTATGTTATTTTTCACCAAGGGTTTCAGGACTCACTTGCCACATTTAGGTTGAACCGGCAAGGATACACGTTCAAACAAAAGATTTTAGCCGGCCGACTCAGCTTTGGCCGAGGAAAGAATTTTCAGTTGGGCTTGAATTTTTTGAAGGTAAAAGACGATATAAATAGTGTTAATCCTGTTATAGAAAAGGCCAACATTGTTGTTGACAATGAAGACTGGGCATTGGCATCGGGTGTCTATACATTTGATGAAATTACTAGATTAAACGGAGCCCCGACAGGAAACGGATATTATTATCAAATACTTCAAGACGAAGAAAGCGATTGGGGTGGAGCAACTCCGAAAGATAATCTTGTTATCAGTTCCGATATCGGAATGTATTTTGACAATAAAAAGATACTATTAGAAGGTGAAGCCGCTTTAAGCTTATACAATAAAGATATTTGGAACGGCGCGATGTCCATTGCAGAGATGGACACACTCATGGATGACAGTCTCGACAATTCGCTGGCGGGATCATTTGACCTTTCAACACTCCCTTTTGACCCACAGGATATTGAAGATATTTTTGTGATTGGTTTTAATATGGTTCCGCTAGCACCGATCGACATTTCAATTTTTACCGATTCATCTAAAACAAGCATAACAGACGCAATCTTAAATATGCCCTCTTTATCTTATAGGGGAAGAGCAAAGCTAAATTATTTTGGTCATTATTTCACGGCAGAATATTCCCGGATCGGCCCTGAATACAGGTCATTGGCAAACCCTTATTTATTGGCGGGATTTAATCAGGTAACAATTAGTGACAGAATCCAATTATTTAAAAACAGGGTTCTTTTAACCTTAGAATATCGACATCAAAACGATGATGTTCTCACCGCAGAAACAAATGTAACGACCGAAAATCGAATCCTGACAAACATGACTTTGATTCCAGGGCCGGGATTACCAACCTTCACAGTTGGGTTTAGAAACACGAATCGAGAAAATGGAATTACTGATATCGAAGAGTTTATCAATCAGACGACAGATAGCACGACGTACAAGGATAACCGTGAAAACACAAATACAATAAGCTTTACGTCATCAGCGACTTATGTATTCAATCTTTTTGACTCACGGCATACGGTATTTGGCACATTTGTCTCGTATAATAAAGCCGATCAGATAACCGATGATCGTGAACTGGACCCGGCATATGTTGATCCTAAACTTGTTTCAAATGTGTTTAATTTTGCTTTGACATCGCGATATGGTTTTATCCCGTTAAAAACAACACTGAGTTTTACAATGAACACCAGTGAGTTCAGTATTGCCCCCGGAGAAGTTGCCGACCAGCAATTCATGTCCGGAAAACTGAGCGTTGAGTATGGATTCATTGATAATAAACTCGCCGTGTTGGGAGGACTTGATTTTATGACCGGAGAGGGGATCCAAGATGTTTCAAAATTTGGGATGAACGGCGGCGTTCGGTTTAAACTGATTGACGGACTGATGGCACAAGCCACACTCAATGTCAGACAAAAATCTGTAGCCGGAGAGTCTTCATCTGAAGTGATAGGCGTTGCGACGCTTTCGTATCTTTTCTAGTCCGCTTGGTTGGATGTGAATAAAAAAACCACGATAATGTTATCGTGGTTTTTTTATTTAATCATGATTGTCCTACACCGGACAACCAAATGAGTTATTCTTCTGTTTCATTTACCCAGCTTGAACGTCTGACGAAACTCGCGTAGTTTGCTTCGACTTGCTTTTCAGCTTCTTTGAGTAATTCCTCAGCGCGTTCCGGCATGCTTTTTGTCAGCATTTTAAACCGGTTTTCGTGATAAAGAAAGTCTTTCAGGTTTCCTTTGGGTTTCTTTGAATCCAGTTTCAACGGGTTTTTCCCCTCGAGAGCATTCTCAGGATTGTAACGGTACAGTGTCCAGTATCCGCTGTCTACAGCAGCTTTTTGCTGTTTCAATCCGTCTTCCATACCGTATCCATGAGCGATACAATGACTGTATGCAATGATGATTGATGGTCCTGGATAAGCTTCTGCCTCAATGAACGCTCGAATGGTTTGAGTGTCGTTTGCACCCATTGCCACGGATGCAACATAGACATTACCGTAGCTCATGGCTATCGCACCAAGGTCTTTCTTGCCCATACTTTTTCCTGAGGCGGCAAATTTTGCAATTGCAGCCATTGGTGTAGCTTTAGATGCCTGACCACCTGTGTTGGAATAGACCTCAGTATCCAAGACAAGAATGTTGACGTTTTCACCGGAAGCGATCACATGATCTAAGCCGCCGAAACCGATGTCATAAGCCCATCCGTCTCCGCCCATGATCCAGACACTTTTCTTTACTAAGTTATCTGAGATTGAGAGAAGCTGTTTGGCGCGAGGATTGTCTAAGCCTTCTAAAGCAGATTCAAGCTGTTCTACACGTTTACGTTGTTCAAAGATGCCCGGTTCAGTGGTTTGGTCTGCATTCAGAATTGCATCAACCAATTCATTTTGACCGATCTTTAGACGAAGTTCTTCAAGCAGTTCTTGCGCATGTTCTTGGTGTTTATTGATTGTCATTCTAAATCCAAGTCCGAATTCGGCATTATCTTCAAACAGAGAGTTGTTCCAGGTTGGGCCGCGGCCTTCTGCATTCTTTGCCCACGGTGTTGTCGGGAGATTTCCACCGTAGATGGATGAACATCCAGTGGCATTCGCAACGACCATTCTATCGCCGAAAAGCTGAGAAGCCAATTTCACGTAAGGTGTTTCACCGCACCCGGCACACGCACCGGAGAACTCAAATAACGGCTGTAGAAGCTGACTGCCGCGAGGCGTGACATGATTCACTTTTTCACGGTCAACTTCAGGGATGTTTAAAAAGAAATCCCAGTTCTCAACTTCTTTCTCTTTGATCGGGAGCCAATCTTCCATATTGATGGCTTTGTGATCCGGGTTGGTTTTATCTGAAATCGGACAAACATCTACACACAGAGTACATCCGGTACAATCTTCGCCGGCAACCTGAAGTGTGTAAACTTCATTTTCATTCCACTCCTTACCTTTGGCTTTTACGTGCTTGAAGGTTTCAGGTGCATCTGAAAGCAAGGCGTTATCATAGATTTTTGGACGGATCACAGCATGCGGACAAACCATCACACATTTGTTACACTGGATACAAATATCTGGATCCCAAACCGGAACTTCATCAGAGATATTCCGTTTTTCAAATTGCGTGGTTGCCGTCGGCCAGGTTCCGTCTGTAGGCATAGCGCTGACAGGAAGAGCATCTCCTTCGCCGGCAATGATCTTTGATGTCACATTTTTATAAAACTCAGGCGCTTTATCGCTGAGTTCAACACCTTTTGCTTCAACCCCAGTTTCAATATTCGGCACATCAATCTGATGCAGGTTAGCCAGCGTTTTATCAACAGCTTCATAGTTTTTCTCAACCACCGCATCGCCTTTGATCCCGTAGGTCTTTTTAATTGCCTGTTTGATTTTGGCGATGGCTTCTTCCTGTGAAAGGATACCGGAGATCGCAAAGAAACACGTCTGCATGATCGTATTGATACGGGTCCCCATTCCGGTTTCTTTTGCAACCGCACGCGCGTTGATATTATAAAACGCTAGTTTTTTATCAATGATGTGTTTTTGAACATTCCGTGGGAGCTCGTTCCAAACCTCATCGGACGAATAAGGACTGTTTAATAAGAAGATTCCACCGGGGACAGCATTTCCTAAGACATCTTGTGTCATCAATAATTCAAATTTATGAACCGCAATGAAATTCGCATGCTGGATCAAATAAGTTGATTGAATTTGTTTCTTGCCGAAACGAAGGTGAGATACGGTCGTACTGCCGGATTTTTTTGAATCATACACAAAATATCCCTGGGCAAAATTGTCTGTTTCTTCACCAATGATCTTGATCGAGTTTTTGTTTGCACCCACGGTACCGTCTGAACCCAACCCGTAGAACATCCCTCTGAAAACGCCGTCTTCATTGAGAAGGAACTCATCCTTGACGTCTAAACTGGTGTTCGTCACGTCGTCGATAATACCTACAGTGAAGTGATTTTTGGGTGCATCCTGATCGAGATTATCAAAGATGGCTTTGATCATCGACGGTGTAAATTCTTTCGAAGACAGTCCGTAACGCCCGCCGTAGATTTTCGGGGTTTCACTAAATGGAAAATCATCAGTGTTCGATGCTTCAGCGATTGCCGCAACAACATCACCGTATAGCGGCTCGCCCACAGCGCCCGGTTCTTTCGTCCGGTCAAGCACAGCAAGTTGTTTAACAGTTGAAGGAAGCGCTTTGATAAAATGTTCAATAGAGAACGGTCTGTAGAGCCGGACTTTCAACACACCGACTTTTTGGCCGTCTTTATTCATTGCATTGACGGTTTCATGCACAG
Source organism: uncultured bacterium (assembly GCA_964422145.1). Taxonomy (GTDB): domain Bacteria; phylum Fidelibacterota; class Marinisomatia; order Marinisomatales; family JACNKV01; genus JACNKV01. The sequence continues at coordinate 255,605 of CAYQZV010000001.1, forward strand.
ATTCTGCACCCGACCCCATGATAATGATAACTTTTTCAGCATCTTCTGCACCGTAATAATCAAAAAGACGATAGGATCTGCCGGTCAATTCAGCGAACTTGTCCATTGTCTTTTGCACAACGCCCGGAACAGCATCATAATATGGATTAATGGTTTCACGAGTTTGGAAGTAAGTATCCGGATTGTGAGCGGTTCCGCGCAGCACAGGACTGTTCGGGTTCATGGCTCGTTTACGATTTGCGATGACCAGATCGTTGTCGATCATTGTTTTAATGTCATCGTCATCCAGTTGTTCAATTTTAATCACTTCGTGTGAAGTTCTAAATCCGTCAAAGAAGTGCAGGAAGGGCAAACGAACTTCCAGTGTGGCAGCTTGAGCAATTAAGGCAAAATCCTGAACTTCTTGAACGCTTCCCGATGCCAGCATAGACCATCCGGCTTGACGAACGGCCATGACATCGGAATGGTCACCAAAGATTGAAAGTGCATGTGTTGCGATCGTTCTTGCGGAGACATGGAAGACCGTCGGCGTCATTTCTGCCGCGATCTTATACATATTCGGGATCATAAGCAGTAATCCCTGCGACGCTGTAAACGTTGTGGTTAACGCTCCGGTTTGGAGCGCGCCGTGAACAGCCCCGGCTGCACCGCCTTCACTTTGCATTTCTACAACGGATGGTGTGGTTCCCCAAATATTTTTTCTGTCTTCGGACGACCATGCGTCGGCATGCTCTCCCATTGCAGATGATGGGGTGATGGGATAAATAGCAATAACTTCATTCGTTTTATGGGCGATATAAGCGGCGGCTTCGTTGCCGTCAATAGTTACCATTTTTCTGGACATCTTCTTTTCCTTATGGTTTTTTAATGAAAAAACTGTGCTGACCTCTAAGATCAGCGCGAAATTTACAAACTTTTTTAATTTCGCAACTACGACAAAAGAGAAAAGATAATGGATATATAAATGAGTTTATTCTTCCCAGATATTATAGATCACACCGAACGGATCTCGAATATAACAATCTTGTCCTTTTCCTCTCCACCGAAGGACTTTACACCCGTTTTTGACGAGGTGGTCACGGGCTTCTTTGAGATCGGACACAAATAACTCCAGCACCGGCCCGCTGAACTCATCGTCCTCTAAAACATAAAGAGTGATCGGATCCGCATCAAATTCAGCTAAATCCGGATCGGAAGAACGATTTTTAAACCCGATTACATTTGAGTAGAAATCAACAGCTTCTGAAAAATTTTTATGTCGAACAGCGATATTTGAGCTCATTTTGAATTTGATCATGGTCTCACTCCTTAATGATTATCATTTGGTGTAAAGGTAAGGGTTAAAACATCCGGTAAAAGTAAGTCGTGGATAAAATCTCCTTTTTGTCGCGTCCATGCGGCTTTTACATTAATGATAGTTTTACCATCGTAAACACCGCTCCACTCAATCGTTTCTCCGTTTCCGATTGGAGCTTTTGCATAAAACTTTATACCGCCATCCACCGACTCCCATGAATATTCAATTTTATCGTGAGAACCTTTTGCAGACCAAATCAGGAAACCATCTTCGAATGAAAGTGTCCCCTTGACACCGATCAATCCATAAATTCCATCGGCTTTGATTTTTCCATGGAATGTTTTTCCGCCCAAAGCGGAAGATGGTTTTTCATCAGACGCGCATAAACTATTTACAGACAAAAACAGACCAATCGTCAAACAGACATCAAAACAGTTTCTCAACACACTCCTTTTTCTATACATCGATATGCTTCCAATCACCTTTGTTGATTTTCCACACCATTGCCGCTGCAAAAATCACGATATATACAATAAAGATTGCCCACGGACCCATAAATCCGGTATGAAAATATTTGACAGCGATATAACTAGCGGGGAGAAAAAACCCCCAAACCACCAATGCTTCCACGGTGGCCGGGAAAATCGTATTTCCCGCGCCGGAGAGGGCAAACCAGAGCGTTAATCCAAAGGCATCAACAAACTGAACCAATGCAGCCAGCCGAAGAGCATTGATCCCGATTTCTAAAACCTGAGGGTCATTCGTAAAAATGGGAATGATATATTGCGGGAGAAAGAGGAACATAATTCCTACAGCCCCCATGACTAAAAAAGACCAGCGCACACTTTCTTTAATTGTGACCTCTGCTTTTTCAGGATTCTTTTCACCCAATCGTTTTCCGACAAGCGTCGCGCAAGCCTGCCCGATCCCAACCGCAGGCATAAATGAGGATTGTAGAATGGTAAAGACAATTTCAATCGCAGCAAGCTCAACAATACCAATCATCCCGACAATTTTATAAAAGAGAGCGAAACCGAACATCACCACCAATTCTTGGGACCCCTGCGGTAATGCGAGTTTGATCTGCCGTTTCAACATATTCAAATTAAGTGCCAACCCAAACACATGGAATTTTTTTTGGATGGCTGGTTTAAATAAAAAATATGTATAGTGGATCGTCAGCCAAAACGAAGCGACTACCGTTGCGATGGCAGCGCCCTTTACACCCAAAGCCGGGAAGTCATACCATGACCACAACCCCGCTAACCACGAAAGATTGGCAGATGAGAGTAAATCATACAGACCGTCTCGACCATAGATTAATCCTGCATTCAAATAGACATTTAAGAGATTAGCGGTAACGGTGACTTTCATGTGCACCGAAGTTTTTTCTACGCCCGTATAAAATCCCTGAAAAACAAACCCAATCGCAGAAAAGAAAATACCCAAAGAGGCAATTGAAAAATAATCGATACAAAGCGGGGTGGTACGGTATCGTTAATAAAAAACGGAATAAAATATTTCGCGAGCGCATATCCTGCGAATGAAACCGGGACTCCGTAAACCAAAGCCAATAAATGTCCGTTGTGCATCGCGACACCGCATTCAGTGTACTTTTTTTGACCCAATCGACGCGATGCTACCGTTTGCGTTGCAGTTCTCAGCCCGATACAAAAACTGACAAAAGACCAAACCAGCATGGATCCCATTCCGGTTGCCGCAAGAGCGGGCGCACCTAATCGACCGACCATGGCAACGTCAGCCATATTCATTACAACCCGGCTTAAGTTGCTTGCAACGACAGGAAGAGCAAGAACAAGAATGTTTTTTGATATAGACTTGTTCGTAGTAAAAAGTAAATCGCGAAGGTTAAACATGACAATATTTTACATAATTGTTTTTATTATTGCGATAGAATTCTACTTCCAGAAAGCTTCAAATGTTTCTTTGGCTTTTTGTACCTTTTCACGTGATGATTTCGCGTCAGCTTTTATGTTTTCGGGCAGGTTTCTGGATAAAGCCGCGTCGTACGCTTCGATAATTAATTCAAAATCATCATCATCTTTTTTCTCGTAGGATTTAGCCATCCAATAATGCGGCTCACCGTTTTGCGGCATATAAACCGTCGCTTTCCCAAAATGTTCAATGGCTTCCCATAGGGCGTTTAAGCTGCCTTTTTTATAGTAGATATGACCATTGGACATAGACCGCCCAAACAAAGCGGGCTTACTGCGCGGATTTAATTCTAAGGCATTGTTATAAACGTCGAT
>CAYQZV010000002.1:0-83740 GCA_964422145.1 uncultured bacterium
ACATAGGATCCTATGTTATGCTTTCATCATTAATTCATGAAAAAAGGTCTCACCACCCAGTTCAGGATGGAATGTCAGACCAATATGTTTACCTTCCCGGACAGCGACCGGTTCATTTTGATAGGTCGAAAGGACTTCAGTGGCGTTAGAAATCTTACTGATTTTTGGCGCTCGAATGAATGTGGCTTTCACCTCTTTTGATTCGCCATTGACTGAAGCAGCGATTGAATCAGTGAATGAAAACACCTGCCTGCCATATCCGTTTCTTTTGATTGAAACATTCAAAAGCCCCAAAGGTTTCACTCGAGCATCATTGACATCTTTTGCCAGCATGATCAACCCTGCACACGTCCCAAGGATGGGATAAGATTTTGCAAACTCTGAAATAGGATGATAAAAATTGATCCGTTCCAAGAGATTGGTCATGGTGGTTGATTCACCACCAGGAATGATCAGCCCGTTTACTTCGTCCAGCTGTTTCGGATAACGAACGATCAACGAGTCGACATCCATTTTTCGGAGTAATTGCTGATGGGAATGAATATTCCCTTGAAGTCCAAGAACACCTATCTTCATTTTACAGGATCAAATTGATTTACCATCCACGGTTTTGCAGACGTTCTTCTTCCGGGATTTCGCTCATATCCAATCCCTTCATCGCTTCTTTCAGTTCGGCTGAAATTTCCACCAATTTTTTCGGGTCATCATAATACGTAGTCGCTTCAACAATCGCCTTCGCTCTGGCGGCAGGATCTTCACTCATAAAAATACCTGATCCTACGAAAACGGATTCAGCTCCAAGCTGCATCATTAGAGATGCATCTGCAGGAGTTGCGATTCCACCGGCTGCAAAATTCGGCACAGGAAGTTTTCCGGTTTTTGCTACCGTCTCAACTAAGCAGAACGGTGCACCCATATCTTTGGCAGCCGCCATCAACTCATCGTGAGTTTTAATAGTTAATTCTTTCATTTGGCTTTGTACAGTTCTCATATGACGAACAGCTTCGACGATATTTCCGCTTCCTGCTTCGCCTTTTGTACGGATCATCGCAGCGCCTTCACCGATTCGGCGTAACGCTTCACCTAAATTTCTCGCGCCGCAAACAAAGGGAGCTTTAAAGTTTTTTTTCCAAATATGATTGGCTTCATCAGCTGGCGTTAATACTTCACTCTCGTCAATAAAATCTACTTCTAAAGCTTCTAAGATCTGCGCTTCAGCAAAGTGTCCGATCCGGCATTTTGCCATCACTGGAATCGAAACCATCTTTTGGATTTCCTGAATCATGGTCGGATTGCTCATACGGGCAATTCCACCGTCTTGACGAATCAACGCAGGGATTCTTTCAAGTGCCATCACCGCAACAGCACCGGCCTGTTCAGCGATTTTTGCCTGATCAGCATTCATGACATCCATGATCACTCCGCCTTTCAGCATCTCTGCCAAACCGATCTTTACATTCATTGTATCATTGCTCATAAATAATTTCCTTTTGTTTAATATTTCCAATACTTTTTATTCGGTTAATTACCTGTTCAATCACATTATCCGGCGTGGATGCACCGGCCGAAATGCCGACCGTATCCTCAGTGTTGAACCAATCCGGATTGATATCTTCAGCAGAAGTGACCTGATAAGATCTTTTATTCCTCTGCTTAGATATTTGTGTTAACCGTTTTGAATTTGCGCTTGTAAATGATCCGATCACCAACATGATGTCACACGCTTCAGCCAATGATTTTATTTGTTCATGATTCCGGCGAGTCGGGTAGCAGATTGTATTCACAAATCGCAGATCAAAAACTTTTGTCATTAAAATATTGATGATTGCCTGTACATTTTCAATCATCTGAGTGGATTGTGTCACCACACCTGCTTTTTTTATTTTCGGTAATGCTTCAGCTTCTTCCGGAGTTGATATAATTACTGCATCTTTGACCTGACTCGCGATTCCAACTACTTCATCGTGCCCGTGATCACCGATAATAATGATTTTTCGTTCATCGTTCTGCAAGGTGATCGCTTCATGATGAATCTCTGTCACTAATGGACAGGTTGCATCAATGATCTTCAAATCTTTTTTCCGGGCTTTTTCCCATAATTCCGGGACGGTTCCGTGGGCTCGAAATAAAATGGGTTTCCCATTCGGGATATCTTCGAGGGAGTCCACAACCTTTGCGCCCTTTTTCTCAAGCATATCCACGACGATCTCATTATGAACTATATGACCGAGCATATAGACTTCACCGTACTCAGCAGATGTTTTCTCTGCTATTTTTACTGCTTCTCTAACTCCGAAACAGTACCCGGCATCTTTTGCTACGTTAATCTTCATTCGCTTAGATCGGATAAACTTCTTTCAATCTCTGTTAAAACAATTTTAACCACATCCTGGACATTACCATTGACAACTGCACCCGCTGCCATATCATGCCCTCCACCTCCTAAACTGCGGGCAACATCTCCTATGATGTATTTTCCTTTGGATCGAAAATTCACACGACAGGAATTTTCATCTTTTTGAAAGATCATCGTTGCAATTTCGACTCCCTGAATCGTGCGGACGATATCTGTAAATCCTTCAACATCTTCTTTGTTGGCATTTGCTTCAGAAAGTAATTCTTGAGTTATGGCAAACCAAGCAACTTCACCGTTATGTGTATAATTTAAATTGGCCAGTACACGTCCAAGCAATGCCATTCTATTCCTAGAATGTGATTCATATACTTTTTGATAAATCCCGGTAGCATCAATACCGTTTTGGATACATTCGATGGCAATTTGATGACTGTTGATTGTCGTATTATTATGACGAAAAGATCCTGTGTCGGTCATGATCGCGACATAGATTCCTTCACAAATAATGGTCGGGATCGTTCCGTTGTACTGGCGTTTCAAATAATCAAAAATGATTTCACCGGTTGCTGCAGCTTTGACATCGATAATATTATGGGTAAACGGTGAATTTTTCAAATGCGGATGGTGATCGATATTCAATGTTAGAATCTTGTTCGTTTCCAACTCATCCCAAAGCACGTTCATTCGTTTGTAATCACCGATATCAAGGATGATCGCCAAATCAACGTTCGATATCCATTCAGCTTGAGTTTTTTTATCAAATTCTTCAAACCGGTTATCAGGATTTAAAAAAGTGTACTCAGTTGGGAACGGAGAGGTGTTGATGATTCGGCAGTCTTTGCCCAGTCCGGTTAAATATTCATAAAAAGCTGTCTCACAGCCCAGTCCGTCTCCGTCTGGATTTTCATGCGTGGTCAGCAATATTGATTCCGCATCTAATAAAAGTTGATGATATTTCGTCCAATTAACCATTCTTCTCGATGTAGTGAACACAGAATTTAGAATTATTTCTTAAATCATACTAAGGATTTGACGATAATCGACTGATTTTTATGATCGAATAAAAATTGTTGAAAAAGAGAATAAGAAGACTTACTTCTCGTGCGTTTCCCACAATTTTTCCGAGGAATGAGAGTAGTATCTGGCCAAGACAAATAAATAATCAGACAACCGGTTTAAATACTGAATCCACTTATGTGCATTTCCATCTTCCTCAAGCAAGGGTATTATTTTACTTTCTGCTCTGCGACAAACAGCTCTCGCAACATGAATTCTAGAAGAAAACTCATTTCCCCCGGGAAGTACAAACTCCTTTAAAGCTGGAAGCGTCTCATTCATTTTTTCAACACGTTCTTCCAAGTGATAAACCCTCTCCTCATTTAATAACTGTTTATCAAAATTAGGAATGGAAACCTCTCCGCCCAAATTGAATAAATCATTCTGGAGCGTTATGAGTTCTTTTTTTAATTCCTTATCAGGACAAACAACAATAGCTGTCCCAATCAGTGAGTTCAACTCATCTATATTTCCCAGAGCTTGAATCCGCGGATGGTTTTTCGATACTTCGGTTCCATCGCCAAGGGATGTCTTCCCTTTGTCTCCCCTTTTTGTGATGACTTTATTAATACGCATTAGAAGAAAATTACGGTTACTAAAACAAAAATTGGAATTAAAATAGGAAGGGAGTATTTGAAAATATATCCAAAGAAACTCGGCATATCAATACCGGCTTCTTCTGAAATGGATTTAACCATAAAGTTAGGAGCGTTTCCGATATAGGTATTTGCACCCATAAATACAGCTCCCATCGAAATAGCCAACAATGTAGTGCTTAATTCTCCCATCAACTGAACAGCATTACCTCCTGCTGTATTAAAGAAAACTAAATAAGTAGGAGCATTATCCAAGAAACTGGATAATATACCTGTTGCCCAAAAATACATTTCATTCACAGGATTTCCATTTGAAGATACTGACTGGATTACAACAGCCAAAGCACCGCTCTCACCTACTTTCAAAATCGCAATCGCCGGGATGATTGTTACAAAAATCCCTGCAAATAATTTTGCCACCTCTTGAATCGGGAACCAAGTAAACTCATTATTTATCCGGATATCTTTCGATGTGTATTTCCAGCTGAGTGCGGTTAACAATACTAGAAGCACATCCCGTGTAATATTTTGCAGTTCCATTTCGATATGATAAATATGGAATGAAATATGGGGTCGCCAGAACCCGCTTAATAAAACGGATAAAACTACTCCTGCCAACAGAATGAAATTCCCTTGTCCTTCAATTCCGAGTTTGTGATCTTCTTGGTCTGAAACTTTTGCAGATGGGGCTGGAAGTTCTTCTTTGCGGTAATAGTAACTATCCACTATATAAAAAACAAAAGTTAACAATACGATGACAAAAAGCATCGGAACCAACATCGCTTTTGTCGTCCAAAAGAAACTTACTCCTTTTAAAAATCCGAGGAAGAGCGGAGGGTCACCCAGCGGAGTTAAGGATCCGCCGATATTTGCAACCAAGAATATAAAAAATACAACGATATGTACTTTATTCTTCCGCCATTGATTTGCACGGATCAGCGGTCGAATCAATAACATCGCTGCTCCGGTTGTTCCCATCCAACTGGCAAGAGCTGTTCCCAATAATATGATGCCGGTGTTCACACTCGGACTTCCGACCAACTTTCCTGTTAAACGGATTCCACCCGAAATTGTGAATAAAGCCAGTAACAAAACTATAAAGGGAATATATTCTAATAAACCGACATGCAGCAGCTCATATACGGTCGTCGGCAAACCATATTGAATCCAAAACGGAACAATAAATAGAGCAGCCCAAAAGAATGAAATTTTTCCAAAATGATGATGCCAGAATGAAGGAACTACCAAAGGCATAACAGCAATCGATAATAAAATACCCGCAAAAGGAAGAACCCATAATATTGAGAGGTCTGCTCCATTTACATGTGGAACAGCATGTGAATCGGATCCCGTTGCAGCCGAAATGATTACCGGGATTAAACTAATAGCTGCTACAATAATTAATTTTTGAATTTTCGATATGGACATTCTTTTTTCTTTCAAGTATTTAAGGCATGAAATTTACCGCTTTCTGATCATATTTCGGCGAAAATAATTCATTATAATCCTTACGATTTCATATCAGAAAACACTTTAAAATTCAATGGATGGATATTCATCAACGATTTTAATTTTTCGTATGAATTTAATCTTAGGAATAGCCGTTATTGGAATAGCAATCATCGGGATGTCGGTTGGAATTATTTTTGGAAGAAAACCTTTGTCAGGTTCTTGTAATAACCAACCCGGAGGAAATTGCTCCTGCAACGAAAATGAAAAAGAAAGTTGTGACAACAAACTTTCGAGTTAATATCCCCTCAAAATCGGCTTACTTTATTTCTACTAACTGATATTGATTTCCGCTCTCCCGGATAATCATTATACAACTCACTTCCGGGAGTGATTCTATCAGTTTTTCACTATCGTGCTTTCCCATTACCAGTAATGCTGTTGCCAGTGCATCTGCCTGCAAACAAGTGGGCGCAATTACGGTAGCAGAAGCCACATTCATTTTAACAGGGTACCCGGTACGCGCATCAATAGCATGAGAATACATCATGTTCTCCCAGGTAAAGTAGTTCCGATAATCCCCTGATGTTGCCATCGCTTGATTATCAAGTGAAATGACGGATGCTAGGTCTTGACCCGGAACCGAATTATATTCGGGTTTGTCAATCCCAATCTTCCATGCTTCACCATAAATATTTTTTCCCACACACCGGACTTCCCCTCCTATCTCCACTAGACAGTGATCAAATCCATAATCCACTAGATATTCAGAAACTTCATCAACACCAAACCCCTTAGCAATCGCATTGACATCGATTTGCACTTCCGGATTTGTCTTGATCAAATAATTTCCATCTACTCGAATTTGGTGTGAGCCAACATTCAACAAAATATTTTGTATGGATCCTTCAGTTGGTGGTCTCCATTCATCGGCATGTCGAATAAAAAACCCCCAAAGATCTACTAAAGGCATTACTGTAATATCAAAAGCCCCATTCGTACGTTGATATATATCCAGTGCACTTTTAACAACAAATGCAAACTCATCCGATACAAGAAATGGTTCTTTGCTGTTCCACCGATTAAATTGAGATATTTCACTATCTTTGATGTAGGTGGACATCTGTCGGTTGATTTCAACCAGAATCGAGTCAACATTAGATTGGATTTTATCCTTATCAAATTTCGATTCTGAAATAATCGAGATTGAGTATGTTGTTCCCATGGTACGACCTGAGAATTTGTACTCACGTTTGGTATTAGTACATCCGCTGAAAAAGAATATGTTAACGAAAAACAGGAATAAAATGAAGGTAGAAATCCGGTTCTGTCCCGCATAATACTTCATATGAATCAACTGCCTAATTTATTATTTAAACTCCGTTAACGAAGAGAATCAGAATTTATCGTAGTCAATCATTTCTGAGTCCACACCAAGATCATAAAGCATTTTATCTACAGCATCGATCATCATGGGCGGGCCACACATATAATACTCAATCTCCGTTGGGTCATCATGCTTGGATAAATAATCATCGTGAATCACTTGATGAATAAACCCAATAGGACCTTCCCAATTATCTTCTGGAAGTGGTTCGGATAAGGCGACATTGTATGAGAAATTTGGAAACTCCTCAGACAAAGCTTTGAATTCGTCATCATAGAACATTTCTCGTAATGATCTGGCTCCATACCAAAATGAAACTTTCCGTTTCGTTCTTTGTGTCTTCAACAAGTCAAAGATATGACTCCGCATAGGCGCCATCCCTGCACCGCCGCCAATGTATAACATTTCACGATCGGTTTCTTTTGCAAAAAATTCACCATACGGACCTGAAACCATAACCTTATCGCCGGGTTTCAAATTAAAGATGAATGAAGAAGCAATCCCCGGAGGTGCATCCGGGACATTCGGGGGGGGTGAAGCAATACGAACATTCAGCATAACTATATTCCCTTCAGCGGGATGATTTGCCATGGAATATGCACGGAAAATAGGTTCATCATTGACTGCGTGGTACTGCCATAAATTAAATTTATCCCAATCAGGGCGATATTCTTCTTCAACATCAAATTGACTATAATCCAGTTGATATTCTGGAATGTCAATCTGAATATATCCGCCTGCACGAAAGTCCAGTGTTTCACCTTCAGGAAGCTCTAAGATCAATTCCTTAATAAATGTAGCGACATTTTGATTGGATCGTACAGTGCATTCCCATTTTTGGATATTAAATATTTCATCCGGGATCCTGATCTTGATATCATTCTTTATTTTGACTTGGCAGGCAAGCCTCCAATTATCTTTGGCTTTTGCTCGACTGATATGCCCGGTCTCTGTCGGGAGAATGTCTCCACCGCCTTCCACGACTTGACAAGTACACATCGCGCAGGTTCCACCTCCGCCGCATGCAGAAGGAATAAATATCTCATTGGCGGCTAAACTTTGCAGTAATGTTCCGCCCGGACGAACCTTTAAAGATTTCTCTGGATCTTCATTGATCTCAATTGTCATATCACCTTTCGGTAATAACTTGCTTTCGGCAAAATTCAAAAGCAATACAAGTATCAGGATTAACGCCGTAAAAAATATTACACCAGTTGCTGCTGTAATCATATCCTCAACCTCCTATAAATTGATACCGGAAAATGCCATAAAGGCCATCGAAAGTAAACCCGTCAGCAGCATGGTTATTCCTAACCCTTTTAACCCGGGCGGCACATTCGAATATCGGAGTTTATGTCTAATCGCAGCCATAGACGCAATCGCCAGGAAAAATCCAATACCGGATCCAAACCCAAAGACAACCGATTCTCCAAATGTATATTGACGTTCAACCAAAAGAAGCGATCCGCCCAAAATAGCACAGTTTACCGCAATTAGGGGTAGAAAGATCCCCAACGCCTGATACAATACCGGCAGGAATCGGTCCAATGTCATTTCAACCAATTGAACCATCGCTGCAATGACTGCAATGAAGGCGATGAAATTCAGATAACTCAAATCACTATTTGGCATTCCGATCCAGGACAAAGCCCCTTTTTCTAAAAAGAAATGATGCAGCGCCCAATTGACAGGAGCTGTAATTGTCAATACAAACACTACCGCAATTCCTAATCCAATGGATGTCTCTACCTTCTTTGATATAGCTAAGAAGGAACACATCCCGAGGAAATAGGCTAATAAAATATTTTCTACAAAAATGGATTTAATTGCGAGAGATAAATAATGTTCAAACATCTTACACCTCCTCAAACTTTGTAATGGATCGCTGAACCCAAATAATCAGTCCGAGAATAATAAAGGCTCCGGGAGACAGAACCATCAATCCAACATTAATGTATCCGATGTCATAAAAAGCTTGTGGAATTACTTGGAAACCCAAGATAGAACCGCTGCCAAGTATCTCTCTGAAAAAGGATACAACAATCAAAATCAGTCCATATCCAAATGCGTTTCCTGCACCATCGAGGAATGCTTTCCCGGGAGTGTTTTGCATAGCAAACGCTTCTGCCCGCCCCATCACGATACAATTCGTAATGATCAATCCGACAAACACCGATAATTGTTTACTGATATCATACATATATGCTCTGAGAATCTGATCCGCCACAATTACAAGAGAAGCGATGACGGTCAACATGACGATAATCCGAACTCTGTTGGGAATAAACGATCTCAAGAGGGAAATCACGGTATTGGATAAAGATAAAACAAACGTAACGGCTAAGGTCATGACAATGGCTGTATCCATTTTAACCGTAACGGCAAGTGCAGAACATATTCCCAAAATCTGCGATGCGATCGGATTATTATGAATCAGCGGATCAACAAGGACTTGTTGTGATTTTTTACTCAATAAACTCATTATTCATTCACTCCTTGTCTGATCTTTTTGAAAAACGGATCATAGATGGCTACATCTTCAGCAATGAATTGGTTCAATCCTTTACAGGTTAATGTTGCGCCTGAAATCCCGTCTACGCGATGAAAAGCGTTTGGATCATTTGGAGAAACCTGGCCTTTTACAATTTCTAACGGAACCAAATTATCCAACTCATCCACAATCTTCTTTCCACGGTAGTTTGATGTAAACCATTCTTTGTCAATTTCTCCGCCTAAACCCGGTGTTTCACCATGTTTATAAAACGTAATGCCCATCACGGTCATTCCATCCGGTTCAATCGCCAAATATCCGTAGACGGTTGACCACAATCCTTTTCCGCTAATCGGGATGGCATAACCGCCAACTCCATCAGGCAATTTTTTCACAAAGACAGAATGAGTCCCGTCTGCAACAACATCACCTTGGTTATTCACTTTAAACTCTTCAATTCGTTCTTTAAAAATAGTCTGAATCTCTTCACCTGATAATTTCATAGATGAATCCTCAGGGATATTCAACGAACTCAAAATATTTTTCTTCATGTCAATCTGTACATTCATTTCCTGACGATCTGCCAGTGATGTTGCTGCCACCGATAATAACAGACCTAAAACAATTGTGATAGATGACATGAATGATATCACATAAAGGTTACTTCGCATAACGTGCCACCCTTCTTTTGATATTACCTTGAACAACATAATAATCTATTAACGGTGAAAATGCATTCATCAGAAGAATTGCCAACATAGTTCCCTCAGGATACGCCGGATTGACCGAACGGATCACAACCGTCAGGAATCCAATCATAAATCCATAAATCCATCGTCCGCTATTTGTATAGGCTCCAGTTACTGGATCGGTAGCCATAAAGACCGTTCCGAATAAAAATCCACCCATAACCAGATGATAGTGCGGTGTTAAACTCAGCATCGTGTTTGTGGAATATCCCGAGAAAAGGTTCGTAATAAAACTGGTAACTACAAGTCCCAGCACAGCACTCACCATGATTCTCCATGAACCAATCCGTGTCAGGATCAGGAAACCCGCACCGATCAAGATCATAAGTGCGCTGGTCTCTCCTATTGATCCCGGAACCCAACCCATAAATAAATTCCACCAAGAGTAATCAAATTGAGTCATTTGAGACAGTAATGAAACCGCGTTTGCACCTTCCTGCGATGCTGAAACAGATAAGGCTGTTGCCCCTGAATAACCGTCTGCAGCAACCCAAACTAAATCCCCGGAAATATTTCCCGGATAGGAAAAGAATAAAAATGCACGGGCTGTTAGTGCCGGGTTAAAGATATTCATACCTGTTCCGCCGAAAATCATTTTTCCGATCACTACACCGAACGATGTTGCAACAGCCACCTGCCATAACGGGATCGTCGCCGGTACAATTAACGGAATTAGCAGTCCGGTAACGAAGAAACCTTCATCTACTTCATGTTTCCGGATCAACGCAAACAAGATTTCCCAAAATCCTCCTGACAGATAAGAAACCATCAAGATGGGCAGAAAGTATCCCATCCCAACCCAAAGGTTTTCTATCCATGATCGGTCGATTCCTAATGCAAGAGCCTGCTGGTAACCGGTATTTATCATTCCGAAAATAACTGCGGGAATCAAGGCAATGATCACCATGGTCATCGCACGTTTCAAATCGATGCTGTCACGAATATGCGGACCCGATTTAGTTTGTTTGTTTGTCGCAAAGAAAATTGTATCAAACATCTCAAATATCGGATAGAAATATTCCAGCTTCCCGCCTTTTGCAAAATATTTTTCTAACTTATTCATCTTTCTACCCTTCCTTCTGCATTAAGGCTAAGCCTTTTTTGATGGCATCACCGACATCAACCTTACTTGGACAAGAGAATGAACAAAGCGCAAAATCTTCCGGATCACATTCATAAATACCTAATTTCTCCATTTCTTCAATATCTTTGGCCAAGATACTCCGATATAAAGGGTTCGGTAAAATATCCATTGGAAGCATATTCTCCCAACTTTCGAACGGGACCATCCCGCGTTCTGCACCATTTTGTAGAGTTGTGAAATCAAAGAGACGTTTTTTAAAGGCAAGGAATGTTCTTGAAACACTATAAGCACTCTTGCTTGACCCCGGACGAATCCATCCGAGTATCGGCCGTGCACGACTTATCGGGATAACAGATATTGTTGTTGTGTAAAATCCTAGATAATAATATTTGTTCGCCTTAGTTCCCGTGAGAACATCCCCATGGATGACCCTGTTTTTTCCGGACTTGACTCTGTTTTCCAATAATAATGACAACGGAGCACCTAGGCGTGTTGAAATATACGCGGGTTTTTCCACGGATGGGCCACCAAGACTGATCACCGTACTCGGATCATACTCCCCGGTCAGAAATAATTTCCCCAAGATTACAACATGCTGCGCATTCACCGTCCATACAACTTCATTGGGATTGATCGGATCAACATGGTGAATTTGAATCCCAACATTTCCGGCAGGATGCGGACCTTTAATCGTGTGAACTTCCACATTTTTCATGTGGCACAGTTCCGATGATTTTCGGATGGTGAGATGCGTTTTCCCTTTGGTAAGATTGGTAAGCACATCTAATCCGGCTTGAAATTCTTTCTCTTTCCCGGATAATGCCAGTTCCAGATCAACTCCGAGAGGATTAGTGTTTACTCCGGATACGAATATGGCTTTGGGTTCATCAGAGGGGTTCGCTACTTGATTATAGGGTCTCTGTCGGATAATCGGCCAAAGATTAGCATTTAACAGTGCTTCAGTGACTTTCTCTTTCCCTAAGCTGATCAATGAATCGGGAGTGAATTTTTCAGCGATTTCTACAGGTTCATCTTTATCTAATTCAATGATAATTCGTTCAATCACTCGTCTGGCACCATACTGTATTTTGTGGATTGTTCCTCCACCCGGGGAAGCAAATTTAATTTCCGGCCGAAGTTTATCAAAGAACAGCGCAGTCCCTCGTTTTACAGAATCTCCTTCTTTTACCAGCAATTTCGGCTTAACAGATGGAAATTCAATCGGGATCAGGGCAACGGATGATGGTGAATCGCTGGGTATGATTTCCTTAGCTGGAACACCTGCGATACGAATATCATGCCCTTTGGTTAATTTAATATCAGACATGTTGTATTTCGTTGATAGGTTATTGAATTTGGGTAAAGAAAATCAGGGAATTTCTCACCCAATCAGCGATCGGTGCCCAGTAGACACCAAAAAATATTACACCTAGTGCAAAGACACTTAATAGAATAGACATAAGTCTAGACGGAGGAATCAGTTCAGATTGAGGCTCGCCTTTTAAAAACATGGCTTTAATCACCCGCATATAATAATACAGTGAAATAACACTGTTGACAGCTCCGGCAAATGCTAACCAATAAAATGATGGCCCTGCTTTAATTACCGCAGCAAAAAGGTAAAACTTTCCAATGAATCCTGCGGTGGGAGGAATTCCGGTTAATGACAGCATAAAGATTGTCATTACTGTACCCACAAGCGGCATTTTCCATCCTAAGCCGGTATAATCTTCCAGTTGTTCACCACCGGTTTGGTTTCGCACAACCATGACGACAACAAATGCACCCAGGTTCATCATCGTATACATGACCAGATAAATTAGAATGGAATACACTCCTTCTATTGAAAGTAACGGGAGTGCCATCAGCATATATCCGGCATGAGCAATACTGGAATAAGCCAGCATTCGTTTTACATTGGTTTGCTGCAATGCGACGAGGTTCCCAAGTGTCATTGTAATGACAGCTAACACTGCAATCAATTGCGGCCAAGGCAAACTTGAACCACCTAACCCCTCACCAGGGATAAGAAGATTACCATCCGTAAATATCGAATGGAAAAATCGAATGAGAAGAGCAAATCCTGCCGCTTTCGGTGCAACAGATAAATAAGCTGTAACGGGAGTGGGAGCGCCTTCATACACATCCGGTGTCCAAAAATGGAAAGGAACTGCGGAGATCTTATATCCAAACCCGGCTAAAATCAGAGCGGAAGCAACAATCAGTGCAAAATCTGCTGAACCGGATAAATTGCTGAGTTCAGCTTGAACGGCTGTGAAGTTTGTTGAGCCCGTCAATCCAAAAAGAATGCTCAATCCAAATAACATCAAACCCGAAGAAAAAGCTCCGTAAATCACATACTTTAACGAAGATTCATTTGAGCGCTGATTGTTCTTCAAGTATCCAGCTAAAATAAATGATGATATCGAGACAACTTCTATCGATAAATAAACCATGATCAAGTCAATCGAGGAAACCATTAGATACATCCCGAATGTCAATGCTGTGATCAGAATGTAATATTCTCCAACCTGGTATTCTTTTAACTCATCATTTTCTCTGCTGATAAAAATAATGAAGACAGTTGCAATGGTAATTAAACTTTTAAAGAAGACAGAAAATGAATCAAAAACTAATGTTCCCATGAACAAACTTGTCATCCCCTGACCATGCGATAACCCTAAAACGGCTAAAGACAAAAGAAGTCCGACCAATACAAAAATACCGACCTTGTGATCATCTTCCTTTTTGACCAAATCATAAATGATGGCGAGTAAAATCGTACCAACAAGGACAAATTCAGGAAGGAAATAGGATAAGCTTTGAAGATTATTCATTGTTACATTCCGGCAATACTGCCTACCGATACAACTTGATCAATTAACACAGATATCGTTTCACGAATGATATCCAGGAACGGTTTGGGATAAATACCTAAGATCAATGTAATGATAATCAGCGGAATCACTGTGAACAATTCACGTCCGTTAATTTCAGGTAAATCTTTATATTTTTCATTGAGCTCGCCAAAGAAAATCCGTTTATAAGCCGACAAGAAGTAAGCTGCATTTAACAAAATCCCGATCGTTGATATGATAACAATCGTTTTGAAAATCGGGAAAGCACCAATGAAGCACATAAACTCACTGATAAACCCGGATAATCCAGGCAAACCTAAACCACCAAAAAATGCAACCATAGCCATCCCGGCGTAAATCGGCATTTGTTTTGCAATACCACCGAAGCCGTCGATATTACGGTGATGTGCTCTTTCGTAGATCACACCGACTAAAATAAAGAGCATAGCTGAAATAGTACCATGATTAAACATTTGGAATACGGCTCCGCTTAATCCGGCTTGTGCAGCAGTATAGTCTTGACCATTTACGCTGGAAGCGGCAATCACGGCGGCCATACCGATCAAAGCATAACCCATGTGGTTAATACTGGAATAAGCCACTAATTTTTTTAGGTCTTTTTGTGCCATCGCGCATAATGCACCCCAAATGACGTTGATCAAACCCAACACAGCTAACGCTCCCGCGAACCAGAATACCGCTTCCGGCAGCATTGTATAATTAACTCTCAACATTCCGTATAAACCTAATTTCAGCAAAACACCCGCCAGAATAACAGAAATAGCTGTGGGCGCTTCAACGTGAGCCAACGGCAGCCAAGTATGGAATGGGAATACGGGAACTTTTATCGCAAATCCAATAAATAGAAGTATCCAAATGATCTTGATTGCACCGATTCCCCACCAGACTACACCGTTTAATGCAGATGGTGCTCTTTCCATGAGCAGGATCATATCAAATGTATTTCCGCAAGTAAAATACAATGCCAATATTGCGATCAGCATGGTTACGGATCCTACCAATGTATATAAAAAGAACTTAATCGCAGCATATTCTTTTTGCGGACCGCCCCACATACCAATCAGGAAATACATTGGCAGCAGCATGACTTCCCAAAATACATAGAACAGGAAGAAGTCCAAAGATACAAATACACCCATCATTCCAGTATCGAGCAAAAGGAATAATGCAAAATATCCTTTCGTCGCTTTGTCTGTATTCCAGCTTACAAAGATCGCCAGAAAAGATAATAGCGCCGTCAGAATCACCATCGGCAGACTAAGACCATCTACACCGAGTGCATACGCAATATTGAAAGACGGTATCCAACTTCGATATTCGGTAAATTGGAAAGATCCGAATCCGGAATCAAAATTGAGCCAAAGCATAACCGCCATCCATAACTGCAATCCTGTGGCAACTGCAGCGATGATTTTGATCACTTCTTTTTTATCTCTTGGTACAAACAGGATTGCAATCAACCCCACAATGGGAAGCCACACAATCCAGCTTAGTATATTTGCTACCATAATATTTCCTTAAAAAATCTTTATTCCTATTCTCAAATCAATGTCTGAAGAATAATAATGAGTATCATTCCAGCTGCGGCAAATAGAATATAATTCTGCAGCCTTCCTGTTTGAAGTCCTTTTAACCATATCCCAAATCGTTGTGCTATACGCCCAAACCCATCTACAACCCACTGATCTAATCCATCATAATCTGTAATTCCACTGAGTTTTGAGATCCAATTTGTCAACCTGCCAAATCCATCAATCACATATTTATCATAGAGATCCCAATCCAAATAGGCAACGGCTCCTGCTAATTTGTAAAACGGGTTATAAATGAATTTCTCATAGAGTTCATCTATGTAAAATTTATTGTAGGACAACTTGTATAAAGGGCTGAGTTTCTTTGCCCAAGACTCAGCAGAGAATACTTTTTTATAGTACATCAACCATGCCAGCAAAATTCCCAGACCGGCAACACATAAGGATAAAATCATTGCAGGAATATGGGCATGGTGAATTCCTTCTGCAATTTCATGTGCGGTCGGGGCACCCCAAACAAACGAGGACTTAGCCTGAATCAATTCTCTAAACCACCCGTGGTCAGAGAAAGGATTAAAATGCGGTAACGTATAAAATATGAACACACTCAACGTTCCTAATAAAACCAGCGGGAATGTCATCTCCATCGGTGATTCATGGATATCGTCATATAAGTCTTCTCTTTTTGGCTCATGATGAAACGTCATGAAAATTAAACGGAACATATAAAATGCTGTGATCATGGCTGCACCAAATCCAAAGATCGGTAGTAAGAAATGGTGAGGATGATGTGATGCAAAGGATAATGTCCCGGCAAGGATGGCATCTTTGGATAGGAATCCTGAGAAAAACGGCACCCCGGAAATAGCTAAAGTACTGATCAACATAGACCAGTATGTAATGGGCATTTTGTGTTTGAATCCGCCCATATTACGCATATCCTGCGGGTCCGTGTCATGGTCGTGTTTCTTATGTAATGCGTGGTGCATTGCATGGATAACACTTCCTGAACCGTAAAACAAATTGGCCTTAAAAGCAGCATGAGTTAATAAATGGAAGAAAGCGGCTACGTAAGCACCCGTTCCAACAGACATTATCATATACCCGAGCTGACTCACCGTCGAATAGGCTAATACTTTTTTAATATCGTTTTGAGTGATGGCAATGACGGATGCAAAAATAGCTGTAATTCCACCAATATAGGCAACAAATACCAGTGCATCCGGAGTGAGAATCGGGAATAATCGAACCACCATAAATACACCGGCTGCAACCATAGTGGCGGCATGCATCAAAGCAGAAACCGGAGTAGGTCCTTCCATCGCATCAGGCAGCCAGATGTGCAGAGGAACTTGAGATGATTTACCCATCGCCCCCATGAACAAGCAAATCCCTGCCCATGTCAATATACTCAATCCAAGGAAATTGCCTGTTACTTTTCCATCAGCAACACCGGCAAATATATCACTGTATGTTATAGAGCCGATGGCCGTAAAGAGAAGCATAATCCCGATAAAGAATCCAATATCTCCAACGCGATTGGTTAAAAATGCTTTCATGCTGGCATCGGATGCTGATTTCTTTTCAAACCAATGTCCTATCAGTAAGTAAGAACTGAGTCCGACAAGTTCCCAACTCATATAAAGCAGCATCAAGTTGTTGGAAACCACAATCCCGTTCATACTGAACGTAAATAATGACAAGTATGCATAGTACCGTGAATACCGGACATCTCCTTCCATGTATTTCAACGAAAAGATATGACTCATCGAGGAAATCAGAGAAACGACAAGCAGCATGGTGATCGTGATATTATCTACAAGAAAACCAAGGCTGATATTAAAAGCGCCAAGATTAATCCAAGTAAAGGATATCTCTTGGCTGAAATCCGGATCATAATTCAACAGCATCCCGGCAAACAATGCGATAGACAATGCCAAAGAGGTCAGGATAGCACCGATAGAGACCCAATCGCCTTGTCTTGGAAGCCGCTTGCCAAACAGGATGTTGATCAGAAATGCTGCTAAGGGCAGCAGGTAAATCCAAATGGTATATTCAATAAAAATGTTCATTGCTTCAAGTACCGAGCTTCATCAACATTGATAGAATTGAAATTATTATAGAGATTGATAATGATCGCAAGAGCGACTGCGGCTTCAGCGGCAGCCAAAATAATAACAAAAAGCGCAAATACATGTCCGCTCATGTTCATTCCGCCATAACGGGCAAAAGAAACAAAATTCAAGTTTGCAGCATTCAAAATCAATTCCACACCCATTAACACAGCGATGGCATTTCTTCGAGTGATCACAGCAAATACCCCAAGTGAAAACAGGATAGACGCAATGATCAAATATGTCGTTAAACTATCCATTATTTGGTTTTCCTCGATAACATGGCTGCTCCAATTAATGCAATCAGAAGCAACACAGAAGCAACTTCAAATGGCAGTAAATATTCATTCATGAGTAATCTACCCAGATGATCAACCGTTGATGTCGGTTCCATTGCACTTAGATTTTTCCATGGTGTTTTTAACATCATCCATATCAACAATCCAAGGATGGAGAGTACTACAACCCCTCCGGCTGACTTTTGAACACTGGTATGAGAAATGTTCACCGAACGAATCTTGTTGGTCAACATAATTCCAAAGATAATCAAGACTAATATTCCACCGATGTAGATCATCACTTGCACACCTGCCATAAAATCAGCCCATAGAAATGCATAAAGTCCTGCTACTCCAAAAAATGTGAAAAGCAGTGCCACTGCAGCATGGACAAGATTTTTATTCAATACAACAAATCCCGCACTAATGACGGTCATCGCTGCAACGATCCAGAAAACAATCTCAGCCATTTTGTGTTTCTCCTGTTTCTGCAGGTTTTGGCGGTTCAGGCGGCGGCGCAGTCAAACGTTCAATTTCTTCTGGAGTAACCGTAGCAAATTTGTAAATCAGTTTTTCTCGATCATATTCAGAGAATTCATAATCCAATGCATGTTTTTCTGAATTCGGTCCACCTGTCATAAAAATACAGCTTTCCGGGCAGGGATATGTACATAAGTTGCAGTACATACATTCTGACATATCAATATCGAACCGCGTGACCAAAAGCCTTTTCTTCGTATCATTGGATGTTGTTCCAAGATCAGTCCCTTTGGGAACTTTTTGTGTTTCGATTGTGATACAATTTGCGGGACAGGCACGTGAACATTTTAAGCAACCAATACAATCATCAATATTCTGATGCAGACGGGCACGGATAACATTATAGTTTGAAAAATCGAATCCGATATTCCGTTCCGGTCTCGGCCACTTTTCTTCCGGATACTGTAAAGTTACATTCCCCTTCCGGATCCTCATCATGTGTTTCCACGTAATTCCTAATCCGGTAAACATCGTTGAAAGGGTATCTTTGATTCCTGTTAAATATTGCTTCATCCGATCATCCCACCAGTAAAATCCAAAGTCCTACCCCAAAAATATTGAATAAGGCGATCGGCAGTAAATATTTCCAACTGACATTCATCAACTGATCAACACGCAACCTTGGGAAGGTCCAGCGGAACCACATCATAACAAAAATCAATGCAGAAATTTTAGACAAGAACCAAAAGAGTCCCCATCCCGCGGAATCTAATACTCCCGGGAATGGACTCAGCCATCCGCCAAGAAAGACGGTAGCGGCAACACCAGCCACAATAAACATATTGGCATACTCGCTGAGAAAAAAGAACGCCCAGCGCATTCCTGAATACTCGGTATGAAAACCGGCAACCAATTCAGATTCGGCTTCCGGGATATCAAACGGAGTCCGGTTTGTTTCAGCGACACCCGCGATGAAGAAGACAAAAAATGCAATAAATGAAAACGGATTATCAAAAAGAATCCAGTTTGGTAAAATTCCAAGCATCGTCCCTGATTGTGCCTGAATAATTCCCTGCATGCTCAACGTTTCAGTGATCATCACCACTGACACGATGGATAAAGCCGCCGGAATTTCATAGCTGATGATCTGTGCGGCAGAACGCATCCCGCCATAGAGAGACCATTTATTATCTGAAGCCCAGCCTGCAAGAATCAGACCAATCACGCCCAGAGAACTAACGGCGAGGATGTAAAAGACACCAATATTCAAATTGATCGCGATTAATACCTGGTTGAAAGGAAGAGCCGCTATTGCTATGAAGGCAGCGATAAAAATAATATAAGGAGCCACAATAAATAGTTTTCGATCTGCGGCTTTTGGGATAATGTCTTCTTTTAATAAAAGTTTCACCGTATCAGCAACGGTTTGAAGGAGCCCCCATTTTCCGGCATGCAGTCCGGCTCCCTGTCCCATAGGACCAACTCGGTCTTGCATAAATGCGGAGACTTTTCTTTCAATGTATACGGCTACTAAGGCGATCAGTGCCATCAATCCAAAAACAGCTAATCCGGCTAAAGTCAAGCCAACGATCAACATAACCCCGCTTTCAAACAGCCCATTCATCGATCGATCTCTCCAAGGACAATATCCAAACTTCCAAGAATTGCAAGCACATCTGAAAGCATCCATCCTCTAGAAATTTCATCAATCACACTGAGTGCTGTAAAGGCGGGTGACCGCATTTTTACACGGAAGGGTTTCGGTTTTCCATCGCTAATGATATAAAAACCCAAATCTCCGCGGGGGGATTCCGTTCGTTTGTAGATCGAACCTTTTGGTGGACGAATCTTTCTTGGAAGGGCTTCGTGAACATCACCTTCAGCGGGTAATTGTTTTAATGCTTGACGGACAATCTTTGCGCTTTCACGCATTTCTTGGGTTCGAACCCAGTAGCGATCCCAACAATCTCCGACCGAACCGACCATCCCTTCACCAACAGGAACATCAAAATCAAACCGATTATAAATCGAATACGGTTCATCTTTACGAAGATCCCATTTGAGTCCGGAACCTCTTAAATTTGGACCGGTCACACCATAACTGATCGCGACATCTACTGGAAGAGTTCCAACATCTGCGGTTCGTTCCACGAATATTTTATTATACATGAGTAAATTATTATATTCATCAATCTGCGGTTCAAAATGGTCTAAAAACTTATAAGCGGCTTCTACAAATCCCACCGGTAAGTCATGCGACACACCGCCAACCCACATATAGTTGTAAAGGAGTCTTGCACCACAAACGGTTTCAAATAAATCTAAAATATATTCCCGATCTCGGAACATATATAAAAATGGAGTAAATGCGCCAATATCCAGTCCATAGGTTCCAAGAGCTAATAAGTGACTGGCGATCCGATTTAGTTCTGCCATGATCACACGAATATATTCTACGCGTTCAGGGACTTGAATGCCCAGCATTTCTTCAACAGCAATCACATACCCAAAATTGTTATTCATTGCAGCAATATAATCACAACGATCTGTGAACGGGATTACCTGTTCATAGGTAATGTTTTCGCAATGTTTCTCAAAACACCGATGCAGATATCCGATAACCGGTGTGATCTCAGATACAATCTCACCATCCGTTTTCACTTTTAAACGGAGAACACCATGCGTACTCGGATGCTGCGGTCCGATATTTAAGATCATTTCTTCGCCGTGGAGAACACTCATCCGTTTTTCACCTTCGGTACAATGATACCATGATATTGTTGCGGGGTCTCATAATCTTTCCGTAAGGGCCAGCCTTCCCAATCTTCAGGGAGAAGCATCCTCCTTAGATCACGATGTCCTTCAAAAATAATTCCGTACATATCATAAACTTCTCTTTCAAACCAATCTCCCACTCTCCATATCTTTTCGATTGAAGGAACTTTAGGATCATCCTTCCCTACGGTAATCCGTATCTCGATTTTATGAAGATGGGTCATGGAATGAAAATTATAACGGACATCCAATGTTTCTTCATCGACATCCGAGCCGGTAATACATTGCAGAGAATCAAAGAATAAATCGGGATCATTTCGTAAATAATCAGCGACATTTGCCCATTGGTCGGGGGTTACTTGAATGAACTGATCCGTAGATTCTTCCTGCGGGACAACTGAGCCCGGGAATTTAGTTTCCAGCAATTCGCTAACTTTCAGATTGATCATGCTGTCTTTACCTTTGTCAGCGGACGTTCATCGCGTATTTTTTCTTGAAGTTTGATCAACCCTTCAATCAACGATTCGGGTCTGGGTGGGCATCCCGGAATATAGACATCTACAGGGATAATCAAATCGACTCCCTTGAGTACATGGTATCCATGCTGCCAGTAGGGACCGCCGCTGGTTGCACAGCTTCCCATGGCGATCACATATTTTGGTTCTGCCATTTGCTCATATAATCTTTTTACCCGTTCAGCCATTTTGATGGATACAGTTCCCGCTACGATCATCACATCAGCCTGACGTGGTGAAGATCGTGGCATCATGCCAATCCGTTCAAGATCATGGCGACTGGCAGCGGTGGACATCATTTCAATCGCACAGCACGCTAAGCCAAACTGAAAATACCAAGGAGAGGTAGACCGAGCCCAACTAATGAGTTTATCCAATTGGGTAACAATAATATTATCTTCAAACTTGTGTTCTAAATAACCCACTTACGCCGTCTCCTGCTGTTCGGTGTTTAAATTTTCATAACGGCCCTGACCATATTTCACTTTGTATTTTACCCAATCCAGGTCGCGTTTTTTCCAAACATAAGCCAACCCAACAATTAAGATAAGTAAAAAGATGCCCATTTCTACATAAGCAAGTAAACCTAGGTCTTTAAATACAACCGCCCATGGAAACAGAAATACGACTTCAACGTCAAAAATTAGAAAGATCAGCGCAATAATATAATACCGTATGTTGAATTGCACCCAAGCGGAACCCTCTGCTATTTCACCGCATTCGTATGTACTGATCTTCTTTTCGGTTGGGTTGGAGGGAGAAACAAGTTTTGATATATACAAAAGAACGGTGAGAAGGACTATTCCCAGCACCACAAACAGAAATATCGTTCCGAAGCTTAGTAACATAATCTATCTATCAATTCTCAATTGAAGTGAGAAATTTAGAGATTCTGTTTTTTGCCAGTCAAGCTAAATGAAGTCAGTTTAAAAGTTTTTCTATTAATCTAAATATTTCACATTTTTTCGTTTTCATTATTTTCAAGATACCGGTTAAGCAGACTAAATTCCCTCTTCATTTTTTTCAATTATGTATGTCAAAGGAAGGTCCATGACATTTCTTCACAAAACTTTCACATTCATACTACAGATTATTAATCAAGTCATTACGCTCATTCTGCCGTGGCTTCCCAGATGGATGGCAAAACCATTTGCCTCCCCCTATGTTGCCGGCGAAAATGTGCAAGAAGCAATTCAACATGTTCGTGTTTTGAATGCACGAGGGTATGCTGCCACAATGGATATCCTTGGAGAGCATGTACAAACCACTGAAGAAGCAGAAAAGACAACAGATGACTACTGTAACCTTTTGACTAAAATTCATGAAAATAATCTCGATAGTACTATCTCCATTAAACCCACTCACCTCGGGTTGGAACTTGATCGAGATCTGGCTGAAAAGAATATCCTGAGAATTTCCAGAACAGCTAAATCACTCAACAATAAAGTGACGATTGATATGGAAAACTCACCCTACACTGACGACACTTTACAAATTTATAAAATCTGTTTAAATGAATATAAGGGTGTCGGGACAGTTTTGCAGGCATATTTGTTTCGAAGTCTTCCAGATTTGAAATCGATTGATTCTGCTGATTTACATTTGCGTATATGTAAAGGAATCTATCGTGAACCTGAAAAAATCGCATATAACGGACGGAACGATATCCGATCAAATTTTACAGAAATGACAAAAACTTTGCTTCAAGGAAAGGGATTTGCAGCGATAGCCACACATGATGTGAAGCTCATTGATATTCTTGATGAATGGATCACCAAGAACAATATTCCGAAGGATCGTTTTGAATTCCAAGTCCTTTATGGAGTCCCCATGGGTGACCGGCTTGAATGTTTGAAGAATAAAGGATACAAGGTACGTGTTTACGTTCCTTTCGGAAAGTCTTGGTTTGACTATTCAATCAGAAGATTAAAAGAAAATCCAAATGTGCTGTGGTACATCCTTGGCAATATCATAAAACGAGCAAGCAAACAATCATCTTTGTAACGGCGTTGTAACATTTTTTGCGTTTTCCCAACTAACTGATAAACGGGAAATGAAATATGAATAATCTTGAAACCATTAAACAGATCCTATCATTTAAAACTATTGCCGTTGTAGGATTGTCACCCAAACCGGAACGGCCGAGTTATCGAGTAGCGGCCTACCTTCAGTCTCAAGGATATAAAATCATCCCGGTCAATCCCGGCCATCACGAAATATTGGGAGAAAAAAGCTACTCAACGCTACGGGATATCCCGCATCCGATTGATATCGTCGATGTGTTTCGCAGATCGGAATTTGTTGAACCTATTACCGACAACGCGATAGAAATCGGAGCAAAAGCTATTTGGCTTCAAGATGGAATAATAAATGAAATCGCTGCAAAAAAAGCAGAAGAAGCCGGATTACTCGTTGTGATGGACGACTGTATATTACGGCAGCACCAAGCCCAATAGATGCTGATCTAGAACATTAAACTGCATCGTTTATTTATCTAACTCTCCTCGTCGTCCCCACCCCATCTTTGTTCGCAGAGTTTGGAAATAATTCGTGTCTTCAAAATCGATCATATATATCTCATGGGATGCTTTCTGAACATAGACCATAGAATGGCTGTCTAAATACTCACAGACTTGACCATCGACAGATAATGCGACTTCTTCCTGCGTCTTTTCAGAAAAGACAATTTCCAATTCCCGTTCATCCGGCAACACGATAGGACGAAGTGTCAGTGTATGCGGTGAAATCGGTGTCACAACAATGGCACTCAAAATGGGGGAAACGATCGGCCCGCCGCACGCTAACGAATACGCCGTGGAACCGGTCGGCGTTGCAACGATCAACCCATCCGAACGATAATTCGCTATAAATCGATTATTAGCAAACAAACGGCAGCTGAGCATCCGGTGTGATTTCCCGCGATCAATGACAAAATCATTCAACGCATAGAAAACTTTGGGCTCATCTCCGTTAAAGACTTTAGCTTGCAGAACCATCCTTTTTTGTATTGTGTATTTCCCCTCAGCAACGAGGTTCAAACGGTGGATCATGTCATCTACTGTAACCTGGGCCAGAAATCCAAGCTCACCCAAATGGACTCCGATGATACGCGTTTTACGATGTCCGATCGCACGTGCAGCGGAGAGGATGGTTCCGTCACCACCGAGCGTCAGAACAAAATCTAATTTGTCAAAATCATCAGCGGATTCAATAACCGGTTGCTGAATATCAAAGTCCTGAACTTTATTACGAATTCGAGTGGTGATATACGCTTCAAGTCCCTTTTCTTCAGCCCAAGAAATGATCTTTGGAAACAACTCCCAAAATTCAGGTTTTTCGGTGTTCCCCCATATTCCGAATTTCTTAGGCTTTTTCATCGAACTCCTCTACAGAAAGATTCCCGGTATTGTCAGACATCAATTGTTTGATCGACTGCTCGGCATTTTCCAGTTTTTCAGAGCAGGAATTCACCAATTTTATTCCCTCCTGATACAGGGATAAACTTTCATCCAAAGACGATTCGCCCGATTCAAGTTTACTGACAATCTCTTCTAATCGGTCAAACGCCGCTTCAAATTCGAGTGATTCTTTTTTCTTTACCATATTTTAATTTAACTCTGATCTTAATTAATTGGTAATTAATTTATCCATTCTTATCCTGCAACGGATTTGAATCTACAATATCCTTTGTTTTTTCCGCAGTAAATCGTCCGTTAGCGGTTTGCAGCTCAAATTGATCACCGATTCCGACGCTTTCAGTAGAGCGTATAATCTCTCCATTGGATGCAAAAGCGATCGAATATCCTCTTTCAAGCACGGCTTGCGGATTCAATATCTCTAGCTGCTCCTTTAACCCAGATATCGCTTTTTGCCTTTGTTGGATATCATTATCCCATGCATGATGTAATTGATGAGATAAGATACCCAGCGTTTTTTGATTTCGCTTTATTTGGTTCCCGGGCTGTAGTAACTGTATTTTCCCGGATTGAAAATCCAGTGCCTGCCATAGTCGCTCAAATGTTGATGAAATGATCCGATCTAAATTGTTTTGATGACTTATAATCTGTTGAAGAATATCGTTGATGTGTTGTGCAGCCAATTCAGCTGCCGCTGAAGGTGTCGGTGCTCTTAAATCAGAAACCAAATCGGTAATTGTGAAATCAGTTTCATGCCCGACAGCAGAAATAACGGGGATATTGCAGTTAAAAATGGCTCGTGCAGTTTTTTCTTCATTGAATGGCCAAAGGTCTTCCAAAGAACCGCCGCCCCGCCCTATAATGAGGACATCGATATCGTTGAATTGTTCAAAGTCTTTAATTGCCTGAACAATATCACCGGCAGCTGTTTCGCCCTGAACTTGCGTGGGACGAACAACAATAGAAACGTAAGGAGCTCGTCTTTGAAGCACCTGAAGAATATCATGTAACGCCGCTCCTGATCCGGACGTAACCACACCAATTTTCTTCGGAAATAATGGTAAAGTCTTTTTTAAATCGACATCAAACAACCCTTCTTCGCTTAACTGCTTTTTCAGCGCTTCGTAAGCTAAATACAATGCCCCGAGTCCAGCCGGTTCCATTTTACCGATAGTTAATTGATAAGACCCTCTTTTTTCAAAAACTGAGATTCGTCCATGGACGAAAACCTTCATCCCTGCTTCCGGAGTAAAGCGAAGGAATTGATTACTGCCTTTGAACATCACTGAACGAATTTCAGCATGTTCATCTTTCAGAGTAAAATACATATGACCTGATCGATGGTGCGTGAAATTAGAAATCTCCCCGGTGACCCAAACTTTTGGGAAGGTCCCCTCGAGAAGACTTTTGATTTGCGTGGTCAGATCGCTGACTGAAATAGGAGTGACTGAATCCATATTGAGTCAGAAATTAATACATAAACATCATTCCCAACGGAAATATCCGAGGGGAATGATGCGTGAGATAATTCAAATGTGTCATCGCACAGGGCGATGATTAATTATACTTTCTTTTTCTTATGACGATTTGCACGAAGACGCTTTTTCCGTTTATGCGTATTCATTTTCGTCTTTTTCCGTTTTTTACCGCAGGGCATAATACCTCTTATTCATAGTTAAGTAAGTCAAGTTCGTCACGTCAATCATTTTGATTTACTGACAGACTCTCTCATATTTTTTGATGGTTTAAAAGTAGGAACGTATCTCTCGGGTAAATACACCGCTTCACCTGTTCCGGGATTACGAGCTTTTTTTGGTTTCCGATGTTTCACTCCGAACGTACCAAATCCTCTGAGTTCAACGTGTTGTTTTTGCGCCAAAGCTTCAACAATCGCTGACATAATTCCATTCATCGTTGCTTCAGTTTCTACTTTCGTTAATCCGGTGGCTTTTGATACCATATCTACAATATCTTGTTTTGTCATGGCTTCCTCCTAACGCCAACGAAAAGCCGGCTGTAAATCAAACCAGCTTTCGATTTTTTCCTCTGCTTCTCCGAGGAGAATATTAAAAATACTAAGTTGATCCTTTTTCACTTCAACGGTCACAGGATCTCCGGCAATATCACCAAGAACAGCTGCGATCTTTATTGCATCTTCCATCGTTCCAACCGTATCAGCCAAACCCAATTCAACCGCCTGTTCTCCCGTAAAAACTCGACCGTCAGCCAATGTATTGACAGTCTCCATGTCTAGATTCCGTCCTTCAGATACCGCATATTTAAATTGGTTATGGAGATCCATCACAACTGCTTTAAATGCAAGGCGATCTTCTTTTGTTACTTCTCGGGTCGGGCTCCCGCTGTCTTTTATTTCTCCGCTTTTCACGGTTTCAAATCTTAATCCGATCTGGTCAAGCAGATCCACGGCAACCGGATACTCTAAAATTACACCGATACTGCCAACAATTGATCCGCGGTTGACCACAATTTTATCACTTTCGAGTGCAGCATAATACCCACCAGAAGCACCGACGGATCCAATCGAAACAACCACCGGTTTTTCCATACTGGTGGTTTTGACTTTCTCATAAATTTCCTGCGATGGAGCAACCGTACCGCCAGGACTGTCAATCCGCAAAACGATGGAACGAATATCATCTCTTTTTCGAAAAACATCTAAATCCTTTATGACATCATCCGGTGTTGTGATCAGTCCTTCTAACCGTACAACTCCTACTTTATCTCCCAAGGATATTCCTTCGTCCCCAAAAACGTTAGCCAATTGCACAATACAAAATAGACCGAGGATGCTCGCCAGTGAGATCCACACCCATCGGTTTGTTGATTTTGGAGGAACAGCAGATGTCATCCGGCTTTCACCCATAATGTTAATTTTTGTCCGGGGTAAATATGTTCCCTGCGATTCAGTCCATTCCATTTACGGATCTGACTCACATACATCCCATGTTTCTCAGCGATTTCACTGAGAGTATCCCCTTTTCTCACACGATAAACTACCTTTTGAAGTTCAGATTCTGTCGTTTCTGTTTTCGGATAGTTTTCAGTATTTTTAACCCAAATAACTAACTTTTGTCCCGGATGGATATACTGTCCGTATTTTAATCCGTTCCAACGACGGATTGTACTGGATTTTGTTTTGTACCGTTCGGCAATATGTCCGAGGGTATCTCCTTTTCGAACTTTATAAGTAATTTTCTTAAGATTTGAATTTGTTGAGTTGTCGGCTGCAACGGGTTGAGCAGCTCCGCGTACGGGAATAATTAGTTTTTGTCCCACACGAATTTTATGGCGATTTCGAATTTTATTTCTCGAAGCTAAATCATGAATGGACACGCCGTACTTTTTGGAGATCGTCCATAAACTCTCGCCTTTTTTGATCCGATGTGTAACAAAAACCGGTGCAAATCGTTCATTCTCGGGAAGTGCATTATAATTAGCTAAAAAACCATCTTTCTTCCCCTTAGGCAATTTCAACACATACGATTCAACATCCGGTGTGGCTGACTGTCTTAATTCGGGATTACATTTTTGGAGCTGACTTAATTTAATCCCTGCCGAGCGGGCAATTACAGCCAGATCAGCACTTTTTTCTAAAACGACCTCATCGTATTGTAACGGAGTGGACGGTTTGATTTTGAACCCGTATTTTTCAGGATTGCTGCCGATAATCGCAGCGGCTAAAAAGTAAGGGATATAATTTCGAGTTTCTTTTGGTAAACTGTGCATTTGCCAAAAATCATTGGTTTGATGCAGCCGGGTTGCCCGATGGACTCTGCCCGATCCGCCGTTATAAGCTGCCATCGCTAAATACCAATTATCAAACTCCTCATATAGATCTTTTAAATAGGCACAGGCAGCATGAGTTGCTTTTACCGGATCCCGACGCTCATCGACATACCACGTACGTTTTAAACCGTAATTCTTCCCGGTGGAATA
This sequence comes from uncultured bacterium, assembly GCA_964422145.1. GTDB lineage: Bacteria > Fidelibacterota > Marinisomatia > Marinisomatales > JACNKV01 > JACNKV01. Next base: position 29,115 of record CAYQZV010000002.1, read on the forward strand.
AATAAATTGCCACAGACCGACGGCACTTGCACGAGAGTATGCTTTCGGATTTAATCCGGACTCAATCATGGCTAAAAATACCAATTCTTCCGGGAGATCACATTCTCTCAAAATCCCATGGATCATATCCCCGTATTCAGCATACCGTTTTAACCAAATCTCGAATTGTCTCCGTCCTTTATTTTTGAAAAACGAAATATATTGCTCAACTCGTTTATTGGTTACCAATGGGATGTGACCGTCGCGATCATCAATCACAGTGTATTTTGAATTTCCGATCTCAATCTCAAGGGGGTCGGTAATCTTGCCAATCTGATGTTCCAATTGTTCATGTGCGATTGCAATCTCTGAGGATTCAAGCGTTGTTAATCGATGCGCGTAAACATCGATCAATGACGCTTCAAACCGATCAAATTCCTCACGGTCTTCACCGGTCATTTCTCCCAGCTGGTCTGCTTCACTCAGTAAGTCAAAAATACGGTCAAGATTATAAATCACTTCCAGTGTATCACTGTGGACATCAGCTATCAGTGCGTCTGTTAAATACACTTTTACATCCCGCAGTAATTGCGGAAGACGATTTGCTGTCTCAACAAATCCATTTCCGTTCGTATGATCTTCTGCAACCGGTTTTTTTTCATGGTGGACCTGAACTTCAACTGTATTACTGTCTACAAATGTCGTATCCGTCGTGACCTTCATTTCATCAGCAGCCGTAACGGGTACAGATAAACTGTCTTCCTGGGCGAATACTGCCGCCACAAAGATAATGAGGTATAAAATTCCTGTAAGTGTTCTAATCATACGATAGTTAGCTTAATATAGCCGGCGAAGTTAGGTGTGGAAAGAATGGTCAGTCAAGGATTATTCCCGACTGTTTAATAATTATTATCTCAGATTGGTGCTTAGTGACTTTTTCCACCGGCTAAAACTTTAGAAACGATATTTGATGTACTGCACCCTTCAACCAACGGGATGATTTCTATTGATCCGCCATTTTGGATAACTTCTTTGGACCCAACAACCGTATCCAGCGTATAATCTCCACCTTTAACAAGAATATCCGGGTTTAATAACTTGATCAAGTTCAACGGTGTATCTTCATCAAATAGTATAACTGCGTCCACACTTTTTAATGCATCAATGATAGTTGCTCTGTTACGTTCCGTTTGAATAGGTCTTCCTTCACCTTTTAATTTCTGAACTGATGAATCTGTATTAAGCCCGACGATGAGTTTTGTTCCAAAGGATTTCGCTTTTTCAAGATACGTCACATGTCCTGCATGAAGAATATCAAAGCAGCCGTTTGTGAATACAACGGTCTCACCTACATCTTTCCAATGATCAATTTGTGTTTTGGCTTCATCACTAGACCAGATCATCTATACCCTCCTTTAATGGACAAAGTTTACAATAATGTGATTTACAGTAATGCGAATCTAAGGCTTTTAATCCTTGCAAAAATGAAAAGGATCGAAGCTCCTTTGAAGAGAACACATCTTGAAACTGTTTTTCATACTTCATATAACTGTACGGCAATTTTAACTCAAACCATAGATCTTTTGATGTGTTAAATAACGGAATGTCATGTGCCGAGACCGCCTTCGCTCCAAGATACGGATAGATCACATTTCCCAATATTTCTACGATCAGTCCCTCACCGCAGTGCGGTTTGAGAACATCACTTAAACTTTTTCCAATCTCGTTTGGGTTTAAATGAATTTTATCTATTGTATCAGTCATCCAATGAATAAGGCTGATCAACGTCTTGAATCTGTTTTCAGGGTGACTTGCCGGACGAACACCTTTTTTAAACCACTGAATTGATAATGAATCTGCAATCTGCTCAATATACTGAACACTCTCATTTTCAGAAAGTCTGTTCAACAACTTTATATCCACATGGTCAGCTATTTGTGTAAACCCTTCTTTGTTCCGCCCCATACCAAAAAGTCCGGTTGACAAAATGAGTAATGTTTTTATATCATTAGGTTGTTTTTTCAGGACTTTTTTTACATGTGACTGCCACCTCATTTCAGACAAATAATGTAAGGATGAAATCGTTTCACTTGTCACTGCGATCAACTGAAGAGAACAGTCAATGGGCTCGGTATTTTGCTCAGGTGTATTTAAAACCAAGGTTGGAATCTTTGGAGACGTTTTCAGTGAGCTCATTGTTCTGACAACGTGTAAAATGACTTCAGCAAAGGTGTTTTGTTTATCATGACCATGCCGAAACCAGTCTTTAGAATCTAAATGGCATTCAATTTCTCCCGTGTACATTTTACCGTTTATTTGGAGAACCGCATCATAAATATCAGGGCCTTCATGGCGATTTCTTCTCCCCGGATGAAGGATAAACACCGACTCTCCGGTTACTGTCTTAAAAACTGTCCCCTTTGCGTAACTCAACCATTGGTTGACTAAAGATATTTCATATTCTTTACCCGGGTCAAAAACAGGATACATACTCCCATACTGAATATGGGGATAATTCATTTATTTGTTTTTGCCCATTCAGACTTCATTCTGATCACTTCTTCGCGCAGTTTTTCAGCCAGTCGATTTCGATCATTATAATTCATCTCGGTGGTTTCAATGGGAGTACCAATCCGTAATTCGATCTCTCTTGGTGTAAATTTCCAAGATCCTTTTGTTACGACCTCCGCTGTTCCGCAAATAGCCATCGGAACAATCGGCATTTTGGCTTCAATGGCCAATACGATTCCACCTTTTTTAAATGCATGGATTTTTCCGTCGCGCGATCGTGTTCCTTCCGGGTACACAATGATCGATCTTGGATTTCTAACTAGGCTGCTTATTGCTTTTTTCAATGATTTCAATGATTTTTCACGGTTTCGCCGATCCACAAAAATCGTTCTTGCTGCGATCATTCCCCATCCGAAAAACGGTATCTTCCTTAATTCTATCTTTGAAATAGCAACCAATCGATACGGCAGGGCTGCGAACGAAAGCGGAATATCATAGGCAGATTCATGATTGGCTGCAAAAAAGTAGTTTTGATTCGGGTCAAGCTTCTCGAGCCCTTTTACTGAGTAAGGAACGCCCGATACAAATAAAATTATTTTTGACCAAAGACGAGCGATATATCCAAAAGCCCGACCTTTCCAATCGACAAAAGAGGCGATCAGTCCAAGGCTGACTAATACAATCGTCCAAAATATAACGTTTACCATGATCCAAATTAATCTCATGTAATCAATCTCCTTTTTCTGGAATTCCTTGTTGATACGTATACCCGATGGTCCGGTCTTTCTCGAACAGCTTGAATCCCAAACGTTCATAAAATGCTTTTTGATATTCCTTCATCCCGGTCATTAAATTAATCTGCCGAACGTCAGAATATTTATCTAATATTATACTCATCAACTTGGTGCCAATCCCTTGTCTTTTATAATCATCCAAAATTAGAATATCTTGAATATAACAAATCGTTTGCTGATCAGAAACGGTTCGGATCAAACCAACAAGGGTTTCTTCATCGTACGCACCGATGCAATCGGTGGATCGTTTAATTCCTTCAAACAATCGATCTATTTCTTTGAGATATTCATACCATTTATTATCAAGATAAAGACGGCGTACCGCTTCTTCATCATACACCATCGGTTTATATGTTATCATACTTGCGTTATGATCTAACAGATCACATCCATGCCTAAATAAGGCTGAAGAGGTTTAGGAATGCTGATACTTCCATCTTCATTTTGATATGTTTCCATTAAAGCAACCAGCAGTCTGGGGGTAGCTACACCTGATCCGTTGAGTGTGTGTACAAAATCTACTTTTTTATCTGATTTTTTACGATATCGAATATTCCCTCTGCGAGCCTGGAAACTCTCAAAATTGCTGCACGAAGAAACTTCAAGCCAGGTTTTTTCTCCCGGCGCCCAGACTTCAAGATCATAACACTTTGCTGCCGCAAAGCTCAAATCACCTGTACATAATTCGACCACACGATAATGCAGTCCCAAAGTTTGTAATATAGATTCAGCCTGTTTTGTTAACGATTCTAATTCATCGTATGAGGATTCAGGAGTGACAAATTTAACTAACTCCACTTTATTGAACTGATGAAGCCGTAAGAATCCTCGGGTATCTTTACCATAAGAACCGGCTTCTCTTCTGAAACATGCTGAATATGCCGAGTAATATTTGGGGAGATCATCCTCAGTTAAAATTTCATCTTTATGGATATTCGTGACCGGAACTTCAGCTGTTGGGATCAGGAATAAGTTATCCGTTTCGCAGTGATACATATCCTCGGCAAATTTGGGTAATTGACCCGTTGTTGTCATCGATGATCTATTCGCAACAAATGGTGGAAACACTTCTGTAAATCCAAACTGTGCATGGTGGTGATCCAGCATAAAATTGATCAATGCTCGTTCGAGTTTTGCACCGACATTCATATATAACGGGAAACCTGACCCGGCAATTTTAGCTCCTCGCTGAAAATCAAATAATTCCAGATCTGCACCTAAATTCAAGTGCGGTTTTGGATCAAAGTCAAATGTGGGTTTTTCACGCCATTTATGAACGATAACATTATCTTTTTCATCTTGTCCAACAGGTGAAGATTCATGAGGTAAATTCGGAATTGTGATTAAGATTGACTTTAATTCTTCTTCAAGTTCGGAAGTTGTTTTTTCCAAGTCTTTTATTTGACGGGAAATGAGCTGCATCCGTTCGATTTCTTTGGATGCATCTTCACCTCGCTGCTTTGCATGTCCTATGGCTTCAGAAGCTGTATTTCGTTTGGCTCTAAGGTCATTGAGTTCACTTAAATGATTCCGATGGTCTTTATCCAAATTCAAGAGAACTTGGATATCCAGTTCTTCTCCCTTTGCAAGTAATCCGGTTTTAATCTTTTCGGGGTTTTCTCTTATTTCCGCTATAGCTAACACGATATTCCTCATTTAATTGAATGGCTTGAAATTACTCCTTATTATTCACCTAAGCAAAAGAATGGTAGTGAGCTTCTGGTCATTTCCAAAGGATTGACATTAAACCTGATTTTACCCTAACTTCTGAAAGAAATTAAGGGTATCTATATTCTACAAACTGCTATCAGTTAATCCAAGCACATAATTAAACCTTGAGGAGGCTCAAATGAGTGAACTGAGTAGCACGTATTTAATTTTACCTCTTAATCCTGGAATTATTACCGGAATATTGGCAAAATTAACCCTAGACAATGTTGTATAGTTATGAAGAATATTATTACACACTTTCATGCCCGATATCCAAAATGGGTTTTTTCCTGGGTGCTTGTTTTCATGGATTCATTCGCAGGATACTTTGCCTACCATTACTCCTTAGAGCAACATTTCATCCGGCTGGATTTCAACCCAATTTGGGGATTTATCATCTTACAAACGTATTTCAATTTCTTATTCTTATTTCGCTTGCATTTTCAAGGATCATTCACCGTTTCACGTATTCATGAGATAAAAGAAATAGCCCAAACAACTTTAGCATCAGTATTTCTGTTCATTATTGCAAATGCTGTTTTTAAACCCATCCCATGGATTCCTGCAGAAAATTTATTTTCGTATTGGTTCCAATTTTATACCGGACTGGTAATCATTCATTTGGCGGTTCGAAGTTTTCAAAAATCATTGTTGACGGTTGGGATTGGGCAGGAAAACACCATTATTCTAGGTGATAATCTTCGCGGGGCATTAGCCGGGCAAATTCTTGCAGAACACCAACAGCAGGGATATAAGATTCTCGGTTTTGTACGAATGGATGATGATAAAAATGATCAGACAGAATATCAATTCCCAATTTTAGGGAATGAGTCTGAATTAAAAGATATTATTTTAGATCATCAGATTACCGAAGTTCTTTTTGCGTTGGAGGACAACGATCATGACCGGATTCTGTATTTATTGAATCATTTAAACGGCATGCCGGTAACTGCAAGTGTTGTCCCTGTTTTGCAGGATGCTATGACAGGATTAATTCATACAAAACAACTCCAAGGATTACCATTACTAGCTCTACGATCTCAGCTTAACACTCATTACCATCGAGTTTATAAGCGTATCATTGACCTTTCTATTTCTATTGTTGTCGGAATCGTATCTCTTCCTATCACACTCTTAACTATTTTATTAATCAAAATAGGTTCTAAAGGCCCAGCATTCTATGTTCAGGAGCGAGTTGGAAAAGATGAAACTACTTTTCCTTGTTATAAATTCCGATCAATGAGAGAAGATGCAGAGAAAGATACAGGTCCTGTATGGTCTGAAGATGATGACCCCAGAATCACTATTGTAGGGAAATATCTCCGAAAGTTCCGCATTGACGAGATCCCTCAATTATTGAATGTCATTAAAGGTGAAATGAGCATCATCGGCCCCCGGCCGGAACGACCCTATTTTGTTGAAAAACTAAAAAAGGAAATCCCGTTATATTCCAGACGATTTAAAATACGGCCGGGAATTACCGGATGGGCGCAAATCAAACAACGGTCTGACCGAGAGTTGGATGATGTTCGAGAAAAATTACGATACGATTTCTATTATTTAGAGAATATGAGTTTTAATCTAGATTTCAAAATTATTGTATCCACGTTTATTGTTATGTTCTCGGGTAAAGGACGATAGATTTGAAACTGTTTGGAAGAATATTATATGCCATTATCTTTGGTCTAGCTTTGGGGATGTTATCCTCGGTTGGAGCTCAATCTACTCCGATAGATATCAATCATCCTGTGAACACATTTCTTCGACAGCAAATCACCTTAAAACATATCGATCCAATCTCTGTGGGCACTATGCCGTATACACATTCTGAGGTTCAAAAGGCATTATCTTCTTTAGCAACAAATAAAGCGTTATCCGATTCTGAGAAAAAAACCCTCCACGTTTTTCTGAAAGAATTTGATGTATCAACATTTGAAGAAGGGCTTTTGTTTATATGGGATCGCGCCTTAAGAGACGAATTTAAAAAACAATGTTTCTCATTTGAAAACCCGACCGCTCATATCTTTACTTACAAAGATGATGTGCTGACCACCTGGGCAGATATGAGTGAAACAATTCGCTGGTTGGGGAACAATGGTGGGACTCAACAATTTAATACAGAACGTCTGTCAATCCATGGGGTATTAAATAATAGCCTGTCATTTCACAGCGAGTATCAGTTACATCGGTTGAAATATGATGATCTTGAATCTGTGGTAATGCCCGTAGAATTTAAACAAGGACATAAAAAGACATTTGATGAAGTGTCTATGATAATCTGGGACCTTTCTCAAGCATCGCTTGTCTATGAAAACTCAATCCTAAATATTGAGATCAGTAAGAAACCATTGTATTGGGGACTTTCTCCTAACCATTCACCGATACTTTCTGATCATGTGCTCCCGTTTACTTATTTAGGAATTTCAACGCATTATAAACGAGTCAAATTTACGAGTATTCATGGATCATTAATTCCATACGCCAATATATCCCGAGAGATTGATCATCCTGAAAAACAGGTCGCAGCTCATCGTATTGATATATCAACTAAATATAGTATTGATCTCTCCTTTTCTGAAATAGTCATTTACGCAAACAGAGCCATGGAACCCGGATATATGTTACCTTTGAATTTTTTCTGGTCAGAAGAACATACATTGGGCGATCGGGATAATGTGTTAATGGCACTCGAGGGGCGTTGGAGACCAAAATCCGGGTTTGAATTGTATGGGACAGTATTACTGGATGAACTTTCTTTCTTTGATCTGTTTAGTCGGTGGTGGGGAAATAAATTTATATTTCAAACCGGATTTTACTGGGTTCCAAAAACCAACCTGCCCGATTTACTAATTGAATTTACTGCAGCACGTCCCTGGGTTTATACCCATGATGATTCTCTAAACACATTTACATCCTCAGGTCTTGGACTCGGATTCCCATATGGACCTAACTCACAACTTCTCCATATTGAATCTAATTATTGGCTGACTCCTCAGTCTCTTTGGACCATTTCTTACAGTCATCTGCTAAAAGGTGATGCAATCGGAAGTGATCCTAATGACAATTATTATGATCGCGATCCAATATTAGATCATGATACACCATTCCTTCTAGGAAATGTATCAAAATCAAATATCTTTGAACTGAATGGGGATTATCGATTTTCTTATCATTTGAAAGGGTTTCTAAATATTATTTATAACGATAACTCGGAAAGCATTCAGAGTCGAATTGGTGTCGTTATTAATCTATAGATTATAGATTCTGCAACAAAAATTCTACAATAGTTTTTGCAGCATTTCCATCACCGTAATGTGACTCCCGGCGGATGGGTGTTGGCGGTGTTTGGATGAGTTCTGAGAGGTCACCTATCCTATCTTCCACTAATGTATTCCAGCCATCGCTTACTGTTTCAACCCATTCGGTTTCACTTCGAACGGTTAAACAGGGCACTTGATGTAAATAGGCTTCCTTTTGGATTCCGCCCGAGTCAGTAATAATAACATTAGCATTTTTTTCAAGCCGCATCATATCCAAATAACCGACAGGGTCTATGGGTTTAACCGTCGGATGATTATCAAAATTAAACTCTTTCAGTAATTTTAAAGTTCTGGGATGAATCGGGAAAATGATCGGGATAGTGGACGTTTCAAGTTCGTTTAATAAATTAAATAATTTATCAATATTATCCGCATTGGACGGTCGATGGATAGTCATTAATCCATAGGCTTTGGGATGAAGATCCAATGTATCAAGAATAGTTGACTTTACCTCAGCAACTTGAGTAAAATGCTGAAGTGAATCCACCATCACATCTCCGGTGAGGTAAACACCTTTTGTAATGCCTTCTTTCCCCAGATTATCAACTGCTGCTGCTGTCGGACAAAACAGGAATGATGAGATCATGTCGGTTAATACTCGATTGATTTCCTCGGGCATCAACCGATTGTATGAACGTAATCCTGCTTCAACATGAGCAATCGGGATATGAAGTTTTGACGCAGCTAATGCCCCGGCAATGGTAGCATTTGTATCTCCATACACCAATAAAGTATCCGGGGATTCTTTTAATATGACATCTTCAATTCCTTTTAAACTTGCCGCGGTTTGATTGGCATGTGTCCCTGACCCAACACCGAGATTATAATGTGGTTTTGGAATCTGCATTTCATCAAAAAACACTTTTGCCATATTATCATCATAATGCTGGCCCGTATTGCAGAGAACCTCATTTACATTTTGTTCCTGTAAAGCACGTGACACCATGCTGGCTTTAATAAACTGAGGTCTAGCCCCGATGATTGTGAGGATTTTCATTTTCTGAAATTATTATATAGATATTGTTGCATGAATTGAGGGGTGAGTCGTGACATAATCATTAATATTTTTAATATATTTAATTTCACTGACCATGTATTATAACTATATCTAGCTTTTATTTGTCGAATAACTGCAGGAATTGAGCTTCGTCTTTTAATAACATTTTTAGTGCGAAAATACAATAACGGCTCCTGTAAATTTGTTATCAATATTTTTCTCTTTAACACCCTGCTCCACAATTCTAAATCCTGATCAGTAAAATAAGTTTCATTATAAAATCCAATTTGATCAAAAACTGATTTTCTGAATACAACCGTAGGGTGAATTAATGGATTTCGATAATGAAATAACTCCTTTAATTTATTATAATCTGAAGGTAGCTTTTTTATAAACCCGTTATCTATTTTTGCTTCATCTTCAAATTCAATTGCCCAAGAGCCAATAATATCTACCTTAGGATTTTCTTCTAGATATTGAATCTGTTTATACAATCTATTGGGGAATGAAATATCATCAGCATCCATTCTTGCGTAATATTTGGTAGAACACCTATTTATAGAGGCATTTAATGAAGCAGCAGTACCTTTTTTTTCTATTCTAATCAATTGGATAGAAGGCTCAGATAAGGATAGTTGATCTAAAAAATCGGTCATTACTCCACCAACAGGTCCATCTTGGACAAGATATATAACATCTGGTTTTAAAGTTTGATTTAGAATTGATTTAACAGCTGTATTAAACTCATCAACTTTAGTCTTGTGGTAGAAGGGAATCCCCACAGACACTAAATTATTAAAATTCCTTTGCATAACTAATTCACTATTGGTTTTTCTTCAATAAATTTAGAAACATCAATTACATATGATTTTCGAATACGTTCATGAGTAGAGTCTATTGAAATATATTTACCATCAGGACTCCATCTTGGGTGAAGATCACATCTTTTTGCATTTTGAAATGAAGGAGGTGAATAAAATGTTCCAATTTCAAATAATTGATTGGATGAAAATTTATATAACAATAAATGGATGTTTCTGTTTTTATCTGGGTAACTGTCTATTGAAAGCCATTTCTTATCGGGGCTAATGGCGGGATGCCCATCTCCATATTGATGTATTTTTTCATTAGGTAACAGATTAAATTGTTTAGATACAATATTAATCATGTAATAACCGGAAATATTAGAATCATGATTTATCCATGCCAGGATATGTTGATCATCATACCAAGTGTAATGAGAAACATACCCATTATCAAATATTGAGTGAAGTTTATTATCAAATACATACAGTTTTGTCTTTTTTCCTCCTTTGCTATACACCCTATAAATAAATGCAAAAACTGTCCCCTTTTTATTAAATATAATATGATTGATTTCACGATTAATTACATTGGTATTTATTTCTTCATTTATTAAATCTTGTAAAGTAACCAGTAGGTTGCTTTTGCCTGAAACAAAATCAATTTTCCAAATACCGTCATTATCAAACGGAAGATCGGGATTCAAATTCTTAACTTGAATATTATATCCATAATCCGGGTTACTTTTCATTAACTTTGTATAATTTATTGACAAAAAAGATTTTCCATTTGGATTTACAGTCTGGACTGGGAAAGAATACTGTTTAATGTTATTTGTGTCAATATCTAATTTTTCCAATATTAGATTGTTATCATCAACAATATTATAAATTATTTGGTTCCTATTAGGGATCCACTGAGCCCTACAACCTTGTTGGTAATTCCAAGAAGAAGATGATTTCTCTGAAACTATTTCATTTTGTTGTTTAATAATAATTGAAAGATCTTTTTCATTTACTTTATGATATAAAATATATTCCATATTCGTTGACCAAGGAGTAATATCATAATAACCCACAAAATAAGGCGTAACTTCTCGCGCTAAAGATGAAATTATAATTTTATCATTTATTTGGAATGAAAATCCTTTTTCATGATGTAAAAAATCAATCCAATAGTTGTATAGTTTTTTGATTGTTCTTTTCCAAGCTGGAAAGCAACCTAAAAACTCAGCTATGTGTTTTTCGAAATTGGAGTACTTCTGCATTATGGGATTGTTGTAAAAAAGTTCGGTTTGAAATTCTCATGTTATCAAAGTTGTGGTCTAAGTAGTTCGAGAAATAGTGTAATCTTAATTATCACAACAAAATTTATATAATCTTTTTAAAATTACTTCGCTTGAAATGAAATTTTTACTTTCGATTCTTACATCATCTGTGGATAAACCAGCATTTTCTTTTATAAATGTAAATATTTTATTTAAATCGAACTGTTTTGAGTAAACAAGATATTTAAAATTTTTTGGGAAGGCGGGATCAGTGCACCCTATAATCACTGGTAAACCAAAGTTGAAATACTCTCTTACTTTTAAACTTGTTGTTTCTTTCATCCTATTTAGGTCAAGGTTAAGTCCTCCAATCGCAAAATCCATTTTGTTATATAGATGGTTTATTTTATCATTTTTCAATTCGCCATGTAAAGTTACATTACTAAACTTGTTTAACTCCCTATTGAGATCTTCTGAGACTTTCCCAACAATGTGTATTCTAAATTGGTCTTGTAATTCCATATGTGTTTTTAAGGCCTTCAAAACATTTTCCAATCCATGCCAGGGTCTAAAATTAGCTACAAATATAATGTTTATTGGGAAGTTCTCTCCAATGACATGGTTTCTATATTGCTTATTAATATCTGTTGGTATTGAGTTGGGTATAAATATTGAAGGAATATTTACTTTGAGTCGTTGTAATTCGTAATCTTTAATTTCTTCTGTTACACCAATTATCCCATTAAATTTTTTTAACCATTTGTTACCGATGAATCTTTCAGTTATATATCGGATTGATTTTAATAGTCTTAACTCCTCTACTTCTTTAGTATGATGTTCAGTATAAATTTTCCCTTTCTCTTTTATTAAAATATCTAAAAAAGGATCGTAAAGCGGATACCTAATAATGATTTTATAATATTGTTTACTAAGTCTATTTATTTCTTTTGCCTGCCAAATTCGTATAAATACCGGATTATTATATTTAGAAAATTTTATTTTTACATTTTCGGTTGATTTATCTTTCTCATATTTTTTTGAAGTAAACCAGTAATAATCGATTTTAATATTATTTGCTTTTGCAGTACTTGCAAGCCTTTGAATCTTTGCGGTAACACCGGATTGATATGCCATTATTAGCATTATATATGCAATCTTTTTCATATCTGTTGTTGTTCCTCCTTTAAAAACACTGGAATCCCGGATATACTCAACCAAAGATAGGTATGTGTATAGGCTCTGGCAAATAATAACTCTAATAGAATAAATGTAGTAAATAAAAATAAGAATGTTCCTTGATTACTTCGGGGGGCTATCCACCAGTCGATTACTATTCTATAGTAATAATATAAAACATGGCACAATAGTAAGATAAAAGCAATAACTCCAAATTGACGCAGGTAAGACAGAAAATTATGAATATATGTACCACGTCCGCTAATCTCAACTTCACCTAAAAATTGACCCAATAATCCAACTTTTTTTATCTCTTGTATCCCCAAGCGTAAGAAATCACTCCTCATAGTGCTTGAAGCGTCAGTAGTCCCCAAAATAATTCGGAACATCCTGCTATCTCTCAACACTTCATAGTTTTGTAATAATAAAATAATGGATACTCCAATTAAAATAAATAGTATGTATTTATTTTCTCTAAATAAAAGTAATAAGATAACACAAAGATATAAATAAAATGATGCACGGGAATAAAGTGCATATAGCGACAATAGAGATACAAGTATCAAAAGATATTTAGTCCAATGCTTTTTATAATTTGAAAGTATTATTAATGATAATATCGCATAACTATCTGCTAACATTAAATAGATAACCTGTCTGTTTAATGTAATTAAGAAAGGAATATCACTGCTTAGCGTGAAAACAACCGTTCCAACTGTAAAAAGCACCCAAAGAATAAAAAACAATTTTTGCAGTACGTGTTTTTCAAAAATGTGCCTAATATTAAATCCAGCAAACCAATACAGCCAGAAAGTAATAATTGTCTTAGAAATTGTTTTTAAATATAAATCATGACCTTTAGGAATATAATTACTTGCCCAAGGATAGGAAATTAATTGAATCATAGTTATCATCAGTAATAATAACAAGGTCGTAATTTCATCAAGATAATTAGTTTTGTAAATGTTTAGTCCAATTAATAATAGATAAATAAAAAGTAAACCAACCAAAATAAAGGATATATTTATACGGGGCAGATGTAATACATACTCCATATATTTCAACGTTGGTTGTAGGAATAAATGTGTTATCAAAAATGTAACAACTAAATACTCTTGAGAATTATTTAGCAGTTTATTAAACAAAACTGTTTTCCTTCTGATTTATAGATAAGACATAATAAATGAATAACAATACAATGATGTATATAAAAATCGAAGAATAAACTAAAGTATATAAGAAATACTCGAAACTAAACTGAAAATAGTAAGAGATTGATATTACTATTATAGAATTCAATACCAAGAGCACTTGCCAAATTAATAATTGTAATTGTTTGTCAAAAATGTTTAAAGTATTTGTTAGAGGTGAGATAATAAAACGTACAAAAAACAACGGGAGCAATATTTTTGCATAGATGCCGGCCATGGCCCACTTCTGTCCAAACACATATCCAAATAACTCACCTACTATCATGTAGAGCGGTCCAAAAATGATTGTTGATATTATTACCAGTTTTTTTACTGTTGATACTAAAATGTTTATCGTATTCCCGTTTTCCCTAAAAGCCTTACTCATTTCCTGTAAATACAATTGGCCGATCGAATAACTTATCAGGCGAGAAGGTAATATTAAAACACGATATACTATCGCATATAAACCTAAATATTCCATGGAAAAAAATATCGGAATCATAAAGGTTAAGAAGTCTAAAGCAAACTGATTTACTATTGATCCCGTAAGACTATATTTTGGGAATTTACTATATAGTTTTAGTTTAAGACATATTGCTTTTATAGGAATTTTTTTAAAGAAATATTTATAATCCACACTTAAATATTTAAAAATGTAAACCAACGAAATAAAATGAAATAAAAATCTACCTATTATTAATCCTAAAGTGTTTAAACCTCCCAATCCAAGACCGATCTGTGAAAAAGCCAAACCCAAGCTACCAGCTATTTTTGCTTTTGCGATGGAGTTAAACTTTTCCAATCGAGTTGCGTACATAGTTAAAACATTAAAAGATCCTACAAAGAAGATCGCACTTGGAAGAAACCATATAATCTTATTTAAAATTTTCATAATATCATCACTTAGCGGTATAAATGGATAAAATGGTACAAGTATAAAAAATAAAACTGAAATTAATAAACTAATTGTAAAACACAGTTTAACTAACTCTTTTGATTCATCATTATCTTTAGGAATTAATATTGCATATTCTAAACGTCCCGTAGATATCATTCCCAAAAAACCTGTAATTGCTATATATAATGAAAGTATCCCAAATGACGAGGGTGAATATATTCGGGTGAGAATAGGACTGATGATTATAGGAATTAATTGTGCAGTTACTGAGCCTGAGAGTAAAACAAGTAGGCTTCTACTATATTTAGAGATTCGTTTCATTCAATTTAAGTTGAAGAAAAATATTTGTCTTTTATTACTAAATAATAAATGAAACTAATCGAAGATATAGCAAATGTAAGAATAACTATTAAAGACCTTTTAGGTTTCGACTTTTCTTCTGGCCGAACAGCTTGATCTAATATTTGAATAGTAGGTGTATCCTTCGCTTCTTGAATTTTTGCTTGTTCATATTCTGGTATAAGGAATTTTAGCAGTGTGGTTTGAATCTCGACCTCTCTTTTTAATCGCACATACTGTAACCCTAAGATTGGCAAATCAGATAACGTATGAAAAATATCATAACCAACAGATACTGAATCAGCTGATAACATATTACTATAATTAGTATTTAAAGTATTAAGCGTTTTCTTTAGTCGCTCTATCTCAGGATGCTCATCATTCAGTTTATAGCTTAATACATTTAATTGTATTTCTGTTTCCATGATTTGTTGTTTTAAAAAAGCTATGGCCTTTATTCCTTCTTCAATTTGTACTTCTAATGCTACAACGCCATAATTTTCCGAAAAACTTCTTAACTCTTCTTCAGCTAATTGTAATTCGTTTTCAGTTTTTATAATTTGGCTTTCTATAAATTTCCTATTATTACTTGCTCTATCTGTAGAAAATAAATTAATCATTTTATCAAGCACTACTAAATAATAATTCGCTATTTCATGAACCAACTCTTGATCTTTATCAAATACTTTTATAAAAATAGTTCCATCATCATTGATCCCTGAATAAGTATATTCTTTTAGCTGTTTAACCGCTTTCTCTAGATTTTCGGATTCATATTTATGAATTAAATTAAATTTATGAACAACCTCCTCAGCAACCGAACGACTCTGTAAAACAGCTAAATACATACTCGATAAAGTTCCAGCATCTCCAAATCCAAAATTTGAGAGAGGTAGTTGAGACATGATGGAACCAAGTGATAGACCTGCTTCTTCCCTCGGTGGTAAAATAATAGCACTTGCACTATAATATTTGGGTAGCAATAAACTAATTACAATTGAAAATACTGTTGTAATAAAAACACCTTTAATAATAAACCATTTATTTCTCAAGATTAACTCTACTAATAAAGCAATAGAATGAATATCTCCTTGTTCAATGTTTTTATTTGTATTCTTCTTGTTCATCACCCCATATTTCTTCAAATCGGCGATTCGGTTTCGGAGGGTTTTCTCAGTAACACCGTTTTTGGCTGCGATTTCAGCTCGTTTTACCGGGTCATTGATAATCTCCGGATGGTCATTGACTATTTTTAAAATCTTTTGTTCGTGCGGAGTTAATTTCATATCATCCTCAATTCTGTGTTGCCATGAATGTTAGATAAACCGTGGCTATGGATACAATGATTTGTACCGTGGACATATCCCCTAATAAAATACTTTTCATTGTCCTTGGGACTACGATAACATCCCCACGTCTAATGATTGTTTCTTGTCCAGTTTCAATGGTACCGTCTTTATGATATACTTTACATCGATTAGGATTCCCATCTGTTGTGTTTCCACCTGCCATATTGATGTAATCACCTGCTACATATCCAGGGAAAAACTTAAAATTCCCAGGGTTTAATACAAAACCATTGACCATCACTCCTTTTTCCCATAAAATATCGATAGTATCTCCGGCTAACAAAGTTGTTGTAAATAAATCTTTCGGAAGAACAACCATAAATACTTTCTTTCCATAATCCTTCCGAGTTATAGAAATACTATTCAGATCAGCTGAGCTTCTAAGCTTCACCCGGCGTTGCAGAAAACTTCCTAAAGTTTCATTGGGTTCAATAATATCATATCCATTCCCAGTGGATGCCCCCCGAAGAACGACTCCTTCTTTATCGATTTCACCGAAGGGGACGTAAACTTTATCTCCTTCTTGGAACGTCGGGTTTTGATCTAAATTACCGTTACGAATAAAATCTAAATAATTAATCGTAAATTGATTACCGTTTTTTCTAGTGATTTTTATTTCATATTCTCTAGCAAACTGGTGAACGCCTTTACTTTTACTAAGGACACTTGATAATCTTTGCAATGGGTTTATTCTAACAAATCCCTGCCTGTTGACTGCTCCTATTACTTGGATTAAAAACGTACGGACATTCACTAATGCTACTGACACCTTTGCACCGGGATATGCTTCTCTATGAATATAGTCCTCTATTGTTTCTATTGCTCTATTCAACGTTAATCCATTCACATGAATCACTCCAACGGATGGAATAAAGACGTCTCCCGTCGGTGTCACCTTTAGCGGGAATGTAATATTCTCACTTGTTAATATGTTGATTCCAAGTTCATCCCCGGGGCCAAGAATGTATTCATCTGGATCAATTTTCTCTTCCAATGCAAATGATTCTTCAAATGACTGCATCGTTTGCACATCATCGGAAGAAATATCCAATTGATTAAAATCAAGTCGCCCATATGATTGTCCAAACATCTGAGTAATCAAACTCAATAGGATTGCGGCAATCAATAAAGTGGTGTTTTTATTCATATTTCATTTCACTTGTTAATTATTTAAGGACTCCTAATCGATCTTGTTGATAGGTGTCATTTTGGATAGCCTTCCACCAAGATTGATTATCAAGATACCATTGAATTGTTTCTTGTATTCCGGTTTTAAAAGATTCTTTAGGTTCCCATCCTAATTCATTCTTTATTTTGGCAGCGTTTATAGCATATCTAAAATCATGACCCGGTCTATCGGTGACAAACGTGATTAAGTCACGATAGGATTCTGCAGATTTTCTTGGATACATTTCATCGAGAAGCGTACAAATGGTATTTACGATTTCTATGTTTTGAATCTCATTGTTTCCACCGATATTATACGTTTCACCAATTTTACCTTGCTGAATAACAGTGTTTACCGCATCGCAATGATCCTTGACATATAGCCAGTCACGAACATTCTCTCCCGTTCCATAAACCGGCAATGATTTTTCTGCTAAGCAATTTAGAATCATCAGCGGAATTAATTTTTCCGGAAATTGGAGTGGTCCGTAATTATTTGAGCAATTCGAGATTGTCACAGGGAGTTCAAATGTCCGATGCCACGCTCTGACCAAATGATCTGAGGAGGCTTTTGATGCAGAATACGGTGAACTAGGATCGTATGGCGTGGTTTCTTCAAAAAACCCTTCTGCACCCAAACTACCATACACTTCATCCGTGGATATATGATGGAATCGAAACTGTGTTTTTTCCGATGAGGATAAAGAAGTAAAATGTTTCAAGGATTCAGATAATAGAATATAAGTTCCCAGAATATTGGTTTGGATAAATTCTCCCGGGCCATCGATGGAACGATCCACATGACTCTCTGCTGCAAAATGAACTATATAATTAGGACGGTATTCAGAAAATATTCTATTTACTAACTCAAAATCACAGATATCTCCTTGAATAAATCGATATCGGTCATCTTGTTGATATTTCATCAAATTCTGAGGATTACCAGCATAGGTTAATTTATCAAGATTTATAACGGTTTCAGCAAGACGATTCTCCAATAAATAGGCGACGAAATTTGAACCGATAAATCCGCTTCCGCCAGTAATAAAAAATGTTTTACTCATTTTTCCCTCTATAAAGCGGTAAATAGTTTTTGTTTATATCTTTCAGTAGAAGAAGGTTATCATCCTTGTTAGATAAATTTGGCTTACTAACTTTCCAATCTATTCCTATAATTGGATCATCCCACTTTACACCATATTCATCCTCCGGATGATAATATTCCGTACATTTATATTGAAAAAGAGCCGTCTCTGAAAGGACAGAATATCCATGTGCAAATCCTTCCGGGATATACATCATTTGATGATTCTTATCCGAGAGCTCTGCTGCAAAATATTTTCCAAATGTGGGGGAACCCCTACTGATATCCACAGCTACATCCAGCACAACTCCTTGAGCGACTTTAACCAGTTTCCCTTGAGGATAATTCAGCTGATAATGTAATCCGCGTAAACAATTTTTCGTGGAAAATGCTTGATTGTCCTGAACAAACGTGACCGTAAGCCCCATCTCCTGGAATGTGCTCTTTCTATAACTTTCAAGGAAATATCCTCTTTCATCCCCATGGACTTTGGGTTTTATCAGCAAAACGCCATTCAGTGATGTTTTTTCAATGATCATTTCACACCGTACATATTTCCAACATTATCAAAGGTAAATCCATTGGCATGCATCGTTTTAACACTTAATATATTTCTTGTATCCAATACTACGGGATGCTTCATCAACGATTTTAATTTGAGGATATTTAAACCGCGGAATTCATTCCATTCTGTCATGATGACCATCCCATCAGCTTTCTCAACTGCTTCTTCCCAGGAATCAACATACTGAAGATCAGGGAATTGTTTTTTCATATTCTCAGCGGCAATCGGATCGTAAGCTTTAATGATTGCACCTTCTTTTCGCAATGCTTCTATCATCGGAATCGAAGCTGATTCACGGATATCATCAGTTTGCGGTTTAAATGATAAACCCAAAACAGCAATAGTTTTTCCGTTAAATCCTTGGGTCAGTGATCTAAACTTATCCACCATGCGTTGTTTTTGAAGGTCATTCGTTTGAATCGCGGCTTCAATAGTTCGTATGGGAACACCCATTTTTTCTGCAGTTTTTGCTAATGCGTGTGTGTCTTTCGGAAAGCATGAGCCGCCGTAACCCGGACCAGGATGTAAAAATTTTGGACTGATCCGGCCATCGATACCCATTGCTTTCGCAACTTCATGCACATTTGCTTTCATCACTTCGCACAAATTAGCAATCTCATTGATGTAGCTGATCTTTAAAGCTAAAAATGCATTACTTGCATATTTGATCATCTCAGCCGTTTCTATATTGGTGTGAATCATTGGAGTTTCATTGATATAGAGCGGCCGATATACTTCCTGCATCATTTCAAATGCCTTGGCAGATTCCGTCCCAATCACCACTCGGTCAGGCCACAGGAAATCTTTTACGGCGGATCCTTCACGCAGAAACTCCGGATTAGACACATAATGAAACGTATAATCGCTTAAGTTTTTCTGACGAATAATTTCACTGATCTCATTTCCGGTCCCAATCGGAACTGTGCTTTTTGTACAAATTACTTTATCGCTGTTTAGATTTTCACCGATCATTTCTGCCACAGCTCTTACCGCTGAAAGATCTGCTTCACCGAAATCGCTCTGCGGTGTCCCAACAGCAATGAAAACCACATCAGCATCTTGAATTGATTGCTCAACTTCGGTTGTAAATGATAACCGGTTTGCCTGAACATTTCTGTCCACTATTTCTTTCAGCCCGGGCTCATAAATTGGGATTATCCCTTGATTCAATGAGTTGATTTTCTCTTTGTCTAAGTCGGCACAAACCACTTGATGACCAAAATCTGATATTCCGGCTCCGCTGACCAATCCCACATAGCCCGTGCCGATAAATGTAATTTTTTTCATAGTATAATTTGCAAATTTTTTATGAAGTTAATGGAAAAGTATTTTTATTAACATTTACGGATTATCTTTATTGAAAAACAGTAAACTTTTTCAAACTGATTGAATATAACCCCGTAAAATACAACCCATTAATTATATAATAAAAAGGGTTGTTACGGTAATCCGATTCTGCGTCTGATACCCCATTCCAAGGTTAATAAGACCAATAGAATAACAAACAGCCACATGCTCTTGGTCAAATCTAATTCTGTTCTTCGGTTTTCTTTTATGAATGTGTTTTGGATATGTTCCAATACGTGTGGCCGTGATTCCCATGGATAAAATTGTCCCTTGGACTGTTTCGCTATTGATGATAAAAGCTCTTCATTCAATGATACGTTATTTAACTCAATCTGACTTTGTAAAACGGTAAATAGTCCGGTTTGTTCAGAGATTGTCGCCCCATCTTCAAAAATCAATACATATTGATATTGTCCGGGATTTGATGCCCATAATTGTCCTTCCCAGCGTTCTCGAACAGGATTATAGTGAAGCGGTGTAGAATTTACCTTTTGTTCATCTTTATATACCGTTATAGCAGCTTTAGATGTATGAGACGTTTTTCCCAGACGATTCCCGCTAACCTGGATCAATTCCCCTTGCTGATATATCTCTTTGTTTAACCGGAAATACATATCCTTATCGCCCTGAGTTCTCATCAGCCAAGAAAACAGTCCTGTCCAAAGCACTTGAGCTAATTCTGTATTTGCACTACCGGTCATCTTGTAATACACTTTATAAAAATCGGGTGATGTCCAAAGGATGGTTCGAAAACCGTCAACATCGTCTAATAATAATAACGGCGCATCCTGATGTGCAGAGAACGAAAGGACTTTGGCTGTCTTCGAATCACTTTCTACCAAAACCGGAATGGAAAGCGGCGGAAGTTCTGTTTGATCAACAGAAGAAAATAAAATGTCCTTTTCTCCCATCAAAGCTTTTGAATTGATTTCATCGGTAAAATACCACAGGACTTCTTCCTCCATCACCTGTTTGCTGTCAGATATTCTGAAGAACGGATACATTGTTTTCGCATTTTTTTCGTTTAAATCAGGTCCCATGATCCACGCAAGCGAGGATTTTTGAGCACTTAATTTTTTGGCAAATATTCTCTGCCATGTGGATGTTAAAGTTTGTGTCGGAAAATTATCCAGGATAATCAGATCATAAGGTGTTTCCCAAAAGGATTTTAAGTCCGGTCTGAATTTATTCCCAAACTGAATGTAGTGATCAAGTTGGATTCGATCCATCTTTCGTATAATTTGTTTAACTACCTGCGTATTAAAACATGGAGATCCTGTTAATAATGCAACGCGATATTTGTCTTTTAACACTGTGATGGAAAAACTTTGTCGATTATTCTCAACATTGACTTCTTCCTTAAACGAAGAGACCTTGACTTGATACGCTTGTTTACCCATCGTTTCAGGTTTGAATCGAAACCGGACATCCGTATTTGCCGCGTTCCCCTGAACGGAGACAAATCGCGATCCGATCATTTTATCTCCTGACAAAAGAGTCACATTAACCCGACCGGATTTTTCTCCTTGTACGGTGATACCAACTTTGGCTTCGACCATTTCACCTTTGATCGCCACTGTAGGGACATCGATGGAATTAATGGTAACATCCACCAGCGAGGATATTTCTCCGATACCAATGATGTAAATCGGTCTGTTGATATCTGAGATCAGTTGTGTGGGGTCAATGCCCTGCGTGACCTGACCATCGGTGATGATGATACTTCCGGTTAGTTCAGATTCATTATCTTTTATGTGCCGGATCACATTTCCAATATCAGTGGTTGAACCTGAGGCATCTAAGTTGTTTTTAAACACATGAACATTATCAGCAAATTGGTAAGTTGATAAATCAATGCCCTCCTCTTCAATCTGCTGCTGAAGATCTGCAATACCCATATTGATCGAATTCAATGTATTCGATTTTTGATTCCCAACACTCATTGAATTATCTAAATATAGATTCCATCCGAGTGTTTTAGATTGTGAGTAGTTCCGAATAAAGATCGGATGCAGCAGACTTCCGATCAGTAAAAGAAAAATTAACCCGCGAAAAATGATGGGATAAGCAGAATGTTTTTGATTTTTATATGAGATCAGATTCCATATAATTAGAACAGAAGCCGCGAGTAACAGCCACCAAAACCATGCATCGGTATTGTTTTGTAGTTGTAAATCCATATTAAAGCAGTTTCATATTCGGATCAATTCCAAAATGAATGGCAGTCGATTGCCCCGCTTTTAATTTCAGTTCTCCGAGAAACGCAATCATCGCTGCGTTATCCGTGCAATAACTTAAATCTGGGAAAATGACTCGAGTATCGGTCAGTTTTTCCAAAATCGCCTCCCGGAGCGGTTGATTTGCTGCAACTCCTCCAGCGATAACACATGTATTCACATCAGCATGCCGAACAGCAATCGCCAATTTTTCTGACAAGACATCAACGATAGCCATTTGGTAACTTGCTGTGACATCCTTTTTCGAAATATCGGCAGATGTTTCATCAAAATCATCCATATAATATAGCAGGGATGTTTTCAACCCGCTGAAGCTAAACTCAAACGAATCTTTTGTCATGAATGAGCGCGGAAATTTCACGGCGCTTGGATTTCCACCCACCGCAAATTTTTGGATCGCAGGTCCTCCAGGATATCCCAACCCTAAAATCCTTGCTCCTTTATCAAATGCTTCTCCTGCTGCATCGTCCAATGTTTCACCCATTAACACATAATCTCCGATTTGCTGTACGTTCCAAAGCTGTGTGTGACCGCCTGAAACCAGCAGACACACAAACGGATATTCTAACGTCGGATCCGCGAGAAAGTTCGCAAAAATATGGGCTTCCAAATGGTTCACGCCGATGATAGGGATGTTCAATCCCTGGGCTAAACCTTTTGCAAAACACACACCCGTCAGTAATGCTCCGGCCAAACCCGGTCCTTGAGTGACTGCAATCCCTTCGATGTCGGGTAAAGAAAGTCCCACGTCGGAAATAGCTTGATCAACAAGTGAGTTGAGCCACAGCTCGTGTTCGCGGGAGGCGAGCTCAGGAACAACACCGCCGTAAAGCTGGTGCACAGATTGAGAACTGATCTTACTGGAAAGAATTACACCATCTTTGCAGATGGATGCAGCCGTTTCATCGCAAGAGGTCTCAATGCCAAGGACAATCAATCCACCTCCCGAGTCACGACCAGTTCGACATTTCTGGGAGACAAATCCCGCCATTCTAAAATATCATTCGGCATCACAACGGTCGGAGAGTAAAACTGTTTTGTCGTGTTCCATGATTTATCAAAATCAATATAAATAAAAATGTCTTCCGGATAAATCTCCGATATTCTGTTTACACCGCCGATCAATGTCAGCGAAACCGTTCTGGGATTGACAAAAACTCTGTATCGCGGATTGACATTTACAATCTTTACAGGAACTTCCGTAATGATCCGTTCACTAATAGCTTGGACATCAATCGCGATTTGTACCTCATCCAGCGAATACTCGATGATCTTGCGTTCTTTCTCAATCAAAATGGTTTTGTCAACCGGAGCAGATGCATTCTGAATCGTATCCCGAACGGTATTAACCGACTGAATGGATTGCATCAATTCCTTCGGTCCGGCAATATCAATCTCTGCCGGGGATAAATGGATTTTATCTACCTGTACGTATCCCGAAACGGTGTTAACTAAAATATCCGGAATGATGGGAACGGTTTTGACAAGATATTCATCCAAGCTGATGTGGACATCGCTGGGATAAACGACTTCTATATACGATAATTCTAATGAAGGCGGAAGAACAACTTTCTGCGGATACTCTTTGAAATACTCATTCAAGTTAAAATCATATTCCTCTGAGATTCGGTTTAAATCCAAGACGAGTTTATAGTCTTCAAAAAAGTCTTTTAACAGCATCGCCTTGAAAAGGGCTCGCCCAGTTCCGGAAAACCGAACCTGGGCGAATTCTGGGACTTCTTCCTTTAGCGCTTTTTTAGCACTAAGGTTCCGTGCTTCAATCGGAATGTTCAGAACCATTGAGTATTGATTGTCGCTCACGACAAACACCCACAGTAAAACCGCTAATCCAAATGCGCCAAAACGTAATACTATTTTTTGACGGGAGAACAGCCGTTTTAAATAGGCACTAATCACTCAATTATCCTCGATCTAAAGAGGGATCCTCCGATTATTCGTCACTTTCTGACTCTGCGGAATCCGTCTCCTCTGGTTCTAAACCCGGAATTTCAATCTTTTCACCGACAGCCGTGTCTTGGTTTTCCAGATATTCTTGGACTTCATCCTTTTTAGATGCTTTCTTTTCCGGCTCAGGAAGTGAGTCTACAAAGACAATGATCTTTTTATCATCCGGTCGAACTTCCATGACGTTACCTGTCATTTCTTCGCCGGCCTTGAAGAGTGTCATCAACCGTTTGCGCTCTTTTTTACTGCGTTTTCCGAATGGGACTAATCCTTCAACATCCATATCCAGCTTCAGAATAATGCCTTTTTCGAGTGTGCGGATAATCTCTCCGGTCACTTCTTTACCGGTTTCGTATGTTTTTACGATCTCCGGCCATGGATCATCTTTCACCTGTTTATACCCAAGTGAAATCCGGCGGCTTTCGCGAGATACTTCTAAGACTCTGACTTCGATCTCTTGTCCTTTTTCCACGACTTCTTTCGGATGGCGGACAACTTTTGTCCATGATAGATCTGAAACATGAATTAAACCGTCGATGCCTTCTTCTAATTCAACGAATGCTCCAAATTGAGTCAGGTTGATCACTTTCCCGTTATGAACTGTTCCGACCATATAACGTTCTTCAATCTGATCCCATGGATCCGGATGAAGCTGTTTCGCACCAAGACTGATTTTTCGTTCTTCAATATCAATGGAAAGAACCTGAGCTTCAACTTCGTCATTCATCGAGTAAATTTCAGACGGGTTTTTCACCTGACGTGTCCATGACATCTCTGATACGTGGATCAGCCCTTCAACGCCCGGTTCGAGTTCCATGAAAGCACCATAGTTTGTCATGCTGACGATACGGCCTTTAACAACAGATCCGATCGGATAATTATCTTCAACACGCTCCCACGGATGCGGGGTCAGCTGTTTTAATCCAAGGGATACTCGTTTGTTTTCTTCATCATAATCGATGACTTTAACCGTTATTTCTTCATCCATTTTGACAACTTCGGATGGGTGATTTACACGTCCCCATGACAGATCTGTAATGTGCAGTAATCCGTCTAATCCGCCTAAATCGATAAAGGCACCAAAATCTGTGATGTTTTTCACACGGCCTTCTAAGACTTCACCGATCTTAATCTTTTCGAATAAAGCATCGCGTTGTTCTTTCATTTCTTCTTCTTTGATCGCTTTATGAGAAACAACAATATTTTTGCGGGCTTCGTTCAATTTAACGATCTTTAATTCAATATCCTGATCCAAATATTGATCAAAATCTTTTACCGGACGAATGTCAATTTGTGAGCCCGGTAAGAATGCTGGGACCGTTCCTAATTCAACGATCATACCGCCTTTGATTCTACGGACAGGTTTTCCCGTAATGATCTCACCACGATCAAAGACGTCGCGCAGTGTTTTCCATTGTCTCATGAAATCAGCTTTGGATTTCGATAAGAGTGTGTTTCCTTTACGGTCTTCCAGTTTTTCGACGTAAATGTCGATTTGAGTTCCGATGGAAGGAAGTTCTTCATTTGGAAATTCTGAGCGGTCAATAATTCCTTCGGATTTAAATCCGATATCAATTAATACTTCTTTTTCGGTCATCCCGATCACGCGACCGGTGATGACTTGATGTTCAGATATGTCTGAGAAAGTGCCGAGATATCTCTGCTGAACATCAGCAGGAATATCATCTTCTTTTTCCTCGATTAATTCTTCAGGTTTTACCACCCTTATTTCATTAAAAAGATCCTGGTTCAGATAATCGGGAATCTGTGTGTCCGTTTCAACTGTAGGTGCTGACTCGGTTGATTGGTCTTCACTGACTTCAGCAGAAACAGGTTCTACATTCATCTCTTCAACAGCAGGTTCAGTTACTTGGTTTTCAATCATGTTTTTATGTTTCCTTATTATTTATTTTTGACCTGACTCACAATAAAATCGACTTGTTCATCCAAGGTCATGTTGGTCGTATCGACCACGACTGCATCCGCAGCCTGGGTTAAGGGAGAGTGTTCTCGTGTTGAATCTTTTTTATCGCGAATCTCAAGATCATTGATCAACTCTTCAACCGAGCGATGTTCTCCCAGGTTTTTTAAATCAACTTGACGTCTTTTCGCCCGTGTTTTAGTATCCGCAGTGATATAAAATTTATATTCTGCATCCGGAAACACGACCGTTCCGATGTCTCTTCCTTCACAAACGCAGTCAAATTTCGATCCGATCCGTCTTTGAATATCAACCATTGCTGTTCGAACAGCCGGAACTGCACTGACAGCACTCACATGGCTTGTCACATCGATGGATCGTATTTTATTCGATACATTTTGTCCGTTTAATGTGATCACCGTTTTGTTTTGAACCGTAGAAACATTCAAGTCTAATGCATCCATAAACCGGATGACTGTTTCTTCATTATCCAAATCAATTTGGTTCTCTAAAATAGCTAATGTTACCGCGCGATACATGGCCCCGGTATCTAAATACGCAACCCCAAGTACTTCAGCCACTTTTTTTGCTGAGGTACTCTTCCCGGAAGCAGCAGGTCCATCTATAGCAATTATCATCGTATTTATGACTCGTTTTGAGCCTGCAAAATTAGCTCATTTATTTCAGATAAACAAAAATATTTACGATGTTTGATTTACAATAAAAACAGGATAGCCAGCCAGTTTGATCAACTGTTTGTTTTGAGTTTTTCAATTTCCTGATCACTCAGATACCGCCAATGACCGCAGGCTAAATCATCAAGGGTGATTGCACCGTATTGAGTCCGGTGAAGTGAGAAAATCTTGATATCTAAAAAATGGAACATCCTACGAATTTCACGTTTCTTTCCTCGGCGGAGTTTAAGTGTGACAACCGAGCGTTTCTTGACCGTTTTTTGATTCACAACTTTTGCCCGTCCGAATTCACCTTCACCGATGTACATCCCTTTTTCCATTTTGGCTGCGGACGTTTGATTTAGGCGGCCTTCAATTTCAACCAGATAGGTTCGTGTAATTTTATTTCGCGGATGCATTAAAAAGTTAGCTAACTCACCGTCGTTGGTCAGTAAGATAAGTCCTGTTGTATCTTTGTCAAGCCGTCCGATGGGAAATAACCGCTCATGAGTCGGTATCAGATCGATAACGGTTCTTCGTCCGTGGGTGTCTTTTGCTGTTGTAATCGTATTTTTCGGCTTGTGCAGCATCAAGACGATTGTTTCTTTCTTCAGTCGTATCCGCTGATTATCAAAGACGATCTCATCATCTTCGGTAACCGAGTATGCCGGGTCTAAAATCAACTTTCCATTGACAAAGGTTGTCGCCGCCTGAATTAATCGATCGGATTCCCGCCGAGATGCCACACCGGCTTTGGCTAAAAATTTATTTAATCTCACGAGAGTTCAGCTTCCGTTTCAAATGTTTCCGATGGTATATCTTCAGCTTCTTCTAAATTCGGGCCGTCTTTTTCGTTGAACATCGGGATTTGATGTTCGTCTCGTTCGGGCGCTCCTGAGATTTCCTGAATTTCTTTGAGTTTCGGCATTTCAGATAATTTGCTTAGTCCAAAATGTTCAAGAAATTTAGATGTTGTCATGTAGAGCAGGGCTCGTCCCGGTCCTGGATCCCTGCCTTTAATTTTGATCAGTTTTTTGGACAGCAGAGTTTTCACTACACCGCTCGTATCCACTCCGCGGATCGCTTCAATATCGATACGACTCACCGGCTGTTTATAAGCAATGATCGCCAAAGTTTCCATAGAAGCTGTCGATAACATTAACCGGCCGCTTTTATTTAATAAACGCCGGACCCACACCTCATAATCAGATCGAGTCACAATTTGATATCCGCCGGCAATTTCTTCGATGTGAAAGGCACGTCCCTGGGATGTATAAACCTCGCTTAACTCGTCAATGACTTCCTTTAAATTGGGTGGATCGGACTCAAAAACCAAATTTACTTTCTGTTGAGTTAGCGGCTCGGGAGATGCAAATAACAACGCTTCAATTATTGACTGCATTTCTTTCTGTAGCATTGCTCTATCCTGATTCCGCTAATCGTTGAATTTCCATTTCTCCGAAGAGATCATTCTGCAGCACGGTGATCTGATGAAGCCTGACTAATTCTAATATCGCTAAAAAAGTAACAATGACTTCAAGTTTAGAGTTGATAAATTTCATCAGAGATGAAAAACGCAGCCGGCCTTCTCCATCCATTTTTGATAAGATCAGCATTTTCTGATCTTCTAACTTGATCTGTTCACGATGGAGTTCGTAATCTTTAAGAACAGGCATCCGCTCCATGGCGTCTTTAAAATACCGGGCAATGTCGTACAAACTGACTTCCTGCAAATACACATCAATGTCATCTCCCGATTGGACAGGAGCAACTACCGAGCCTCGAGGGAATACCTGACTTCTAACGTCCGCCAATTGATCTAATGTTTCAGCGGCATCCTTAAATCGCTGATACTGAAGAAGCTGTTCAACCAATGCCTGCCTTGGATCTTCAATCATAGTATCATCATCAAGAGATGGTCTCGGAATCATCATCTTTGCTTTTAAGCGCATTAACGTTGCAGCCATCACGATAAATTCCCCGGCGATCCGTATGTTCAGCGATTTTGATACTTCCAGAATTTCCATGTATTCGGAAGCAATCCTTGCGATCGGGATATCATAAATATCGATTTCATCCCGTCGGATAAAATAGAGTAAAAGGTCTAACGGTCCTTCAAAATTATCTAACTTAACTTGATACATAACCGCTTACTTTGCAGGAACAAATCCGATTTTTCGATAAACTTTTGACAGCGTTTTTCGAGCTAAATACGTCGCGGAGCCTGCCCCCTCAGATAAAATGGATTCAAGATATCCTTTGTCCTGAATGATCTTATCATACGATGCTTGAATCGGTGCAAGTGTTTCAATCGTCAATTCAGCCAATTCCTCTTTCAAAACTGAGTATTGTTTCCCGGCAAAATCGTTTTCAATGGTTGGAATGTCTTTCCCTGAAATTGCAGAATATAAACTCATGAGATTGGCTAAGCCTGGTTTGGCTTCAACATCGTACTTGATTTCTGACCCTGAATCGGTCACTGCTCTTTTAATCTTTTTTCGAACCACATCCGGCGGATCAAGCAAGGCGATCAGATTATTCAAATTGTCATCCGACTTGGACATTTTCTTTAATGGATCCTGCAAACTCATCACCCTTGCCCCTGCTTTCGGGATAAACGGTTCCGGGACAATAAATGTCGGAGAATACCGTGAATTGAATCGTTGGGCTAAATCCCTGGCAAGTTCTAAATGCTGTTTCTGGTCAGCGCCAACCGGAACGACATCGGCTTGGTACAATAAAATATCTGCTGCCATTAACACTGGATAAGTAAACAACCCGACATTGATATTGTCGGCATGACGTTTGGATTTATCCTTAAACTGAGTCATTCGATTTAACTCACCCATGGCGGTTAACGTATTCAGCACCCACGCCAATTCAGCATGCTGAGGAACATGTGACTGCATAACCATTGTGCTTGACTTTGGATCGATACCGCATGCGATATACTGAGCCAAAAATGACATGCATTGCTTCCGTAAATCCTTCGGGACTTGCCGCACGGTAATCGCATGAAGATCAACAACAAGAAATATACTGTTATACTGCTTTTGCAAATCCACCCAGTTTTTCAGTGCGCCGACATAATTTCCGATGCACAAATGTCCGGTGGGTTGAATTCCGCTTAAAATGGTTTTCTTATTCAAATTATCTTTCGTCATCATCGTGGAATTTACTAAGGAATACGCGTATCAAGTAATGGGTGTTTCATTCGTCTGCTACTTCAAAATAATTATGTGGAGCCTAGCGGTTCCATGAATAAATACGGTTTCCACCCTGATTGCTCCTGCTGAACAAATTTTTGAAAATAATGGATACGATTGGGCTGATGCGGTTTCTTCAGCAAATGCATTCCCGCTTCTTCAGGAGTTTGGTTCCCTTTGGTTAAGTTACACGGAGAGCATGCCGCGACTAAATTTTCCCATTTGTCTTCACCGTGTTTTTCCCGAGGGATGATGTGATCAATCGTTAATTTGCCTGATGTTTTTCCACAATACTGACACGTATGGTTGTCGCGCTGCAGGACATTCCGACGGGTTAGAATTACATCCATGCTGTTATAATGAACAAACGTCTTCAACTTAACCACACTTGGAACAGAATAAGTTTTGGTCTGAGAATGGATCTGATCGATATACGAATCAATTATCTCAATTTTGTCCGTTACATATAAACAGATTGCCCGTTTAGTTGTTGTAATGGTCAACGGTGCATAATTTGTGTTCAGCACCAAAACGGCCTTGTTCAGTAAAGATCCATTCAATGAAAGTGCTTTTGCATTCATAAAAGCAAATCCTCCATCGAGTGAACGGACAATAATATCTTATCAAGTTTTGAATTAAAAACCGAACTGTCCGAGTCCAAACTCTCTTCTTTAACCCATCCTTGCGCATGGAGAAACTCTTGCCCACCCAAAGAAATCGCGACATGGTTAATTTTATTATCTTCTGCAAAAAAGAGCAGGTCCCCTTTATTAACATGATCTATAGAGATGCGTTTTTTTGCGAATAATTCCGCCTGTTGATAAGCATCTCTCGGAAGTTGAATTCCGACCGATTGAAAGACAGTTTGTACCAAACCTGAGCAATCCATCCCGCCGGGTGATTTTCCTCCCCATTGATAAGGCGTTCCGATAAATCGTTTGGCTGTATGGATGATATTTTTACGTGTCGGGGTTGGGTGTTCATTTCGCAGGTCGGCTTCTGTCCAGCCCTTTCTTCCATCCGGGAGAATTACATTTTTCCCGTCGTCATCTGTTGATACTTTTAATTTGTTGCCGAAACAGACATCTCTGATCACTTTTCCGTTTTGCTTATCAAATATCGGCGCAAACATCGAAGTGCAAACGTGCGTCGCAGGATAAAGTTCATCAGACTCCGTACCAAAAAAATGATAAACCCATCCTTCGTATCCATCATTTTGCTTGATGAGATACCATTGATTTTCACGATCTAACATCTCACAGGACTCTCCCAACAGCCCCTGCGAAACAACTGAGGATGTAAATCTCGGTTCACTGTAAATATTTACAGCCGATACATTGATGGTGAATATCTTCATTTAATGCCGGTGTTTTCTTGTAAAAACATTGGTGAATTTATTTGTTTCACTATCGGGATACAACCTTCGAATCAAATCGTGTAAAATTATCCGTTTTTATTACTTTGTCTTGTTACCATTAAACAGCATCCGTATTTTCGGTTCGTTATTTTACACTAAATAGATGTAGTACGCACCGGGGAAGCTCCGTGAAAATCGGTCACAGTTCCCGCTACTGTAATTGCAAAGGATACTCCTAAAGCCATTGTCCTAATGAATCGGGATGAGAAGGCGGATGTTATCTGATGAGGCATAAGTCAGGAAACCCGGACTGCTGCAGCGTATCAATCGACTTTCGGGTAAAAGGTCATGGTAGCGATTGAATCATTTCAATCAATCATGACCCCGGAATCTTAACATTATCGGGGTTTTTAATGAATAAAATCAACTTTCCAGTGATCATCATCACTGCTTTAGCAAGCCTTTATGGATCTCCAAATTTTCTCTCAGGAATTATCACAGATCAGAATAACGATCCGATCGGTTATGCATCGATTGAATATCCTTCGGCTAACCTCTTTGCAACTTCCAATGAAAATGGATATTTCGTTTTGCATCATTCCATCCAAGCGGATGAGCAGATCATTATTCATCGAATTGGGTACGCCAACCAAAAGGTTACATTAAACAACTCAAACACAATTCACATTGTGTTAAAACAAGAACCGATCCAAATGGAAATGATAGCCGTTGAAGGAGAGTCTCCTTTCCCCAGTCTGACA
Source organism: uncultured bacterium (assembly GCA_964422145.1). Classification (GTDB taxonomy): domain Bacteria; phylum Fidelibacterota; class Marinisomatia; order Marinisomatales; family JACNKV01; genus JACNKV01. The sequence continues at coordinate 61,736 of CAYQZV010000002.1, forward strand.
GCTGACGAATATCATGTTTCATTGAATCAATCATCTATTCATGCCTTGGCAAATAATATACCGGGTGTGCAGTTACGATCATCCGGTGGAAGCTTGGCTGCAAACCGCTCACTGAGTTTAAACGGGGGACCTGCGAACCATACAAAAGTATCATTAAGCGGAGTGGATTTAACCAGTTCACAAAACGGATTAACTGACCTTTCACAAATTCCACTTCCGTTGCAATCAAGAATATCAGCTTCACCTTTACCGGGTGTTTTTTACGGTTCAGGTGCTATTGATGGTGTCTTTAACATTGATCCCGACAGCCGTCAATCCTCTCTGCACTTTTCTGCAGGGGACTTTGGGTTTCGATCTCTTCATGCAGAATTCAACACATCAACAGGGTCATGGAACACCCAATTTTCAACCGGATTTACCAAAGAACACGGAAACTTTCAGTATCCGGATGGAGACTCAACATCCACTCGGCAAAATAATCATTTTGACCAAAGATGGATTTACGGATCAGTCAAAGGAGCCGTTACTAAACAAATCTTTCTTTCAGCATTTAGTCTTCTGTCTATCCAGGATCGTGGCATTGCCGGTGGAATTAACTGGCTTTCTCCGCATGCTGTAAAAAAAGATACACTTCAAATCCACTCAGTTTCCATCGGTTACCCATTTAAGTCCGGTCATGTACACTTGAATTATTCTCACCGGAACAGCGGTGAAGAATACATTGATGATAATCCGTTTTTCCCGATACAAAGTCATCATATCCTGACAACCGATCACATAAAATTATCTTTGGTGATTCGACCCTTATCATTTTTGCAAATCCAATCATTGGCTGAACATAAAAAGGAGTTTATTAACAGCACAGACACCGGTTCTCATTCACGAACAATCCTTTCAGCGTCAACAAGATTGGATTGGACTGTTCTTCCGCAGATCCATGTTATTCCGGCATATCGATATGATGGTCTTATCGATTCGGATCAAAACCACACATATGATGTCAGAATGTCTTTCAATCCGTTGACGAATACTCATATCAGTTTTGCCGGTGGAACAACGTTTCAATATCCCGGATTTAACGACCTGTATTATGAAGATATGTTCGGAAGTTTAGGAAATGCTGCATTAAAACCTGAGTCCTCAACATTTTACACTGCAGAGTTTAAACAAGACCTTAACCAACATGGATTTGTATCAGTTTCTTACACAGATAGAAAAAGCAGAGATTTGATCCAATGGCATCCGATAGATGAATCCGGTTATGTGTGGACACCTGTCAATATCGCAAAAACCCGGAGAACAACCTTCTCAATCGCAGGTGAGTTCACACCAAATCACATCCCAGTAACTTTAAATGGTCATTATTCGATCATTGATCCAAAAGATGAGATCACCGGGGAGGTCCTTCTTTATACACCGGATAAAATCGGGATGCTTGGCTTGATTTACAACCACGCTGCGTTTATTTCAGAAATGCAAATGCATTACACAGGTGAGCGTCATTACACCGTGACAGAATATGACGAAAACTGGATTCCGAAAACGATTGATAAAAAAATGAGTGATTTTCTAACCGTGTCTTTGTCGGCAAAATATACCGTTTCGATCTTACAAAGGCAGTTTGCTCTACACCTATCAGTGAATAATGTGTTGGACGAAGATGTCAGAATGTTTGCTGATTATCCTGAGCCCGGACGGACAATCAACGCAGGGGTGTCATATCTGCTGAAATGATTACCCAGCCATAGCTGATCAGACAATACTATAAATGGAATTGAAGGGCTTCCCCCTTCGAAAAAATACCGTGGCTTTTCAGCGTAATTGAATTGTCCTGAATTACTTTTCCGGAAATCATAGCATTGATTCCGAAGGTTTTTGCTTCGTCGATCACCTTCTCCGGTTCCGGTGTGATCACGGCAAGTCCTTGTCCCATATTCCAGGTTTTGTAGGCTTCCTTGTCACTAATTTCTCCGATCTCCTGACAATATTTCATGGCTTTGCACGGATCATAAAGGTCCGTCAATTCAGCACCGAATCCGCTTGGTTTTATAATTCTTCCCAGTTTTTCAGGAAGACCTCCACCCGTAATATGGGCCACCCCGTTGATTTGACGGGTTCCATCGGTTTGAAATCCGCCGTGCATGGATACAAGCGCTTTGCAATAGATGGTTGAGGGCTCTAAAACAAGCGTCCCTAACTTCTCACCATCTAACGGGTGCAGGTGCCATTTATCTCCATGTTTCAACTGAAATGTTTTCCGAACGAGAGATAATCCGTTTGATCGAAAGCCGTTCTCTTGAAATACAACAATTGAATCTCCAACATTGATTTCTTTTCCGGTAAATAATTTCTTTTTATTTGCGAACCAAACCAGCGCGGAGCACCAGTTATATTTGAATGAACCATGCCCCCCGACTGCATCGCCTAACTCCGCTAATTCTCCATTGATGACTGCAACATTCGCTGCTTTTGCAGCATTGACATATCCTTCGCAAAGCTGATGTATCATTTCAAGATTATCACCTAAAGAATTCACATCTAAAACACTTCCAACAATAACAGGCTCGGCTCCTCTTACAATCGCATCATCACAAACCATCGCAAGTAAATCAAATGCGATCGTACGATGGTTATTCATCCTTTGGGCAATTTCAACTTTCGTCCCGACCCCGTCAAACCCCATGCACATCACACTTCCTTTAGGAAGTTTGGATACATCCATAACTCGTAAGCCGGAAAAATCATCTGTTGGAACGATGATCTCACCAATATTTCCGTCTCTGTTTTCAAAGGTTTTTTTCGCTGCTTCATAAAGCATCTTCGACGCTTCATTTCCCCGCTCAATGTTCACGCCGGATGTTGCATAGTCCAAAGACATTTATTTTGCACCTTTGTTTTCGATATCGGCGTTCTCAAGCGTTTTGGTTTTTTTCTCATTCATTTTGATAATCGTTTTTCGAATCTCTGGAATATGCTGACCGAGGATCTTGGCAACGTGTTTAGCTACATTTGCAGGTCTGAGTATCAACGAGTTTGAACTCCCCGGAGGATTTTGTACGCAGGAAAGGTAGTTATTTTTATCGGGCGGGCAGCTGATCACAGGATGGATCGAATGATACGAAACGACTCCGGACAGAGCATCTGTTCCGCCGGCAACGGTAACATAAATGATCGGTTCAATGGATTGGTTGTACTTTTCAATGATCTCTTCGCAGGCTGATCCTTGTTTGTGAGCAGAACAAATCCTGAATTCTGAAGTGATGTTGTATTTAGATAATTCAGTGCGGATATTTTCCATATGCGGAAGATCACTGTCCGACCCTGCCATGATCACCGCTAATCCGCCTTTGATATACTTCTCTTTCTTTAACCCAGACAGCATTCCTTGCATAACATCTCCTGAGGGAAATATAAATTCATTCCCGGTTAGTTTTTCATAAAGATCAATGTATCTATATGAGACTTCGATCACATCATCATCGGATAAACTCGGCGGTTCACCTTCGCTTCCGTAACTGAATCCTTTGGATATCAACACATCTCGGACAAATTGTTTGGACAGCTCTTTGATTTTTAACTTCGGTTTGGCCTTCAAAAGTTCTGTTACGTTACTGTACGATTCTGTCTCCATCTCTTTTTTGATATCGTCAAATTTTTTGTATTCGTTTTGACTGCAATATCTCGAAGAATCAGGTGTGTTCGCTTCATCGATCAGATGTAACTCGTTATTTTCATCGATGCCGAATTCGTACTTTGTATCAATGAAAACCAATCCCTGCTTTTCAGCTAATTCTGATGCTCTTTGAAACAATTTGATCGCAGTCATTTTGACTTTTGACGTCATGTCAACACCCAAAAGGTCTTCCACTTCTTTGTAAGTCATTGGCGCATCATGGTCATCGGCTTTTGTCGTTGGAGTGAATAACGGTTCGTCAAGTTTTTCATACCGCAGCAATCCATCAGGGATAACCGCACCGTACATTTCTCTTTTCCCCGCTTCATATTCACCGGCCATACTTCCCCAAACGTATCCTCTCACAACACATTCAACCATAATATTTTTATAATATTTCTGGACAATGATATTGTCATGAGGGCTTTCCATCGATGCATTTTGAATAATGTCTTCACTGTTTTCAAATGCCCATTGATTGAATTGATTTAAGACCATACCTTTGAATGGAATTCTTCGATTTAATACAAAATCAAAACTGGACACTCTATCACTGGCAACCATCACGATCGGTTTCCCGACTTCTAACGAGGTAAAATGTATGTCCCGTACTTTTCCTGATTTGTGTGTTCCCAATTCGGGAACGTAACCGGAATCCAGGGTATTGTTAATATTGGCTCTGATAATTTCTTTGTACTTTGTTTCTTTATCCATGTGAATTCCCACTTTTATTCTACGTAGACTTTTTTATTCTCCACTCTGATTTTTCCATCGGCATATTTTTGGATGATCTCCGGATAGAGTAATTTTTCCAATGCTTGAACTTTTTCTTTTAATGAATCAACCGTTTCATCATTTTCTATGCTTACGGTTTTTTGAGCAATGATCGGACCGCTGTCCATTCCTTCATCCACAAAATGAATTGTACAGCCGCTGACCTTACAACCATGATCCAAAATTTCTTTATGCACTGATCGGTCAATCCCCGGGAAACTTGGCAGCAATGACGGATGAATATTCATGATCCGATTTTTATATTTTTGGACAAACCATGCGCTGAATAACCGCATCCAGCCAACGAGTACGATCAAATCTATATCTTCCTGGTCCAGTATTTCAGCAACTTTTTTATCATAACTTTCTCTTGTGTCTTCCGCTTTACTAAAAACAATTGTTGTTGTTTTTATCCCTTCGTTTCTTGCTCTTTCCTCTGCAAAACACTTTTTATTGGTCAAGACCAAACTTAAATCTACATTTAGCTTTCCGATTTTGATCGCTTCAATGATCGCCTGCAGATCTGTCCCGTTTGTTGACGCTAATACGGCAATTTTTAATGTTGGTATTTTTGATGTACTCATTTAAAAATGTCCGAAACATCGTTCTAAGGTAAATACCATGGACATGTCATGCTCATTAACGGCTTCAATGACCAAATGATCTTTAACAGACCCGCCGGGCTGAACGACAGCTTTTATCCCATGGGATGAAATCAAATCGATCGAATCCCGAAACGGGAAAAATCCATCAGATGATAATACTGCGCCCTTTAACGGATTCTCCGATAGTTCCCCGATCGACTTGGATAGATTCATTGTATCAAATGATATTCCTTCTCTGTCCATCGCTTTTTGATAGGCTTTCATGATCGCCTGTTCAACCGCGCCAACTCTCTCCTGCTGCCCGGAACCGACCGCAAGCGTAACACCGTTTTTCACAATGACAACGCCGTTACTTCGAATGCCTAAATTGATATACCACGATGTCATAAGATCATCTAACTCCTGATCTGTTGGCATTCGTTTCACTTCATGTTTGGCATCGGCTTTATCCGTTACAAGCGGCTTGAGGACTAAATCTTCAGAGGATTTGATTTTACACAAATACGGTTTTTGAAGGACTAACCTTCCTGTCGGCATCATTTTGATATCAAATAATCCTGTGGTGTCATCGTCAACATATTTTGGGATTTTATCAATATGGCTGAAAACGATCAAACGTAAATTCTTTTTTGCTTCCAAAATGGTTATTGCTTCGGGTGAAAATCCGGGTGCGGATACGCCTTCCACAAATGTTGAAGCGACTTCGAGAGCGGTTTCTTCATCCACCTCCCGATTGAAAACAACGACGGATCCAAACGCACTTCTTGCATCTGCTTCTCTGGCATTCTTATAGATATCTTTTAATGAATTATGTTGAAACTGTACCGCAAATCCTGAAGGGATCAGATGCTTCATAATCGCGACAGCCGGTTTATCAAAAAACTTCAAAATATCCAGAGCTCGGGCAACATCCATAGTGTTGGTCGCTGAAAGTCCGCCCTTCCCGGTTTTTGCCAACTTGATATTCGTCAATTCAGGAATTGTAGTTCCGGCCAAAGTATAAAGCGCTCCGGGCTGATTCGGATTTTCGCCGTATCTAAGATCAAATTCCTTTTTCAATTCCAGATGGATATTTTCCGGAGATTCGTCTTGGTTGATCGTTCGGTATATTTTTTTCAGATCGGTTACGTCTTTACTGTTCATTTTCTTCCTCTGAATCGATGATTTTATAACCGCTTTCAATATCTGTTATATCTATTGATTGGATTACATCATCCACGGTGATCATATAATTCGTGATCAATTTTGAAGCCTTTTTCGCTAAATCTAATCTAGTTGCAAGCGAGATTGCACCATTATTGTTTTTCAATTCTTCGATGAGATAATGGTAATTCCCCGGATCCGTAATCAGCGCTGTACTTACAAAAGCTTTTCTGGCATTATGTGCCATCGTTGGCCCTCCGATGTCTATCATTTGTCTTAACATCTCAAATGTCGAATCGGGGTCAGCTTTTGTTTGATCTAATGGATAGAAGTTCACAATCACCGCATCAATATACACTAAGTTTTGCTCTTTCATAAATGCATCATCCAATTCGGTATGTTTGTGTGCCAAAATCCCTGCATGAACTGCAGGATGAAGCGATTTAACCAACCCGGTTTTCATTTCAGGATATCGGGTGTGTTCCGCTATTTCTTTAACATTTAATCCTGCTTTTATTAGAAGTTTGTATGTTCCTCCCGTTGACAAAAACTGTACTTTTGAATTCAATTTTGCTATCAATCCGAGTAGTCCTTCTTCAGGGATTCCGTCCATGAGGGGTCCGTCCGACCTTTTGTTGGAAACCAACCCATCCTTATTCATACAGCTGACTAGAACGGTTCGCAATGGAATGAAGTTATCTATTTTTTTTACGTATTCAATGGTCGCCATTATTCACTTCGTCTATCTAATTCTTTTTTCCCAATATCGTTTCGATAGTAGGCACCTTCAAAGGATACCTTCTTTAATTCAGCATACACTTTTTGAGTGGCTTCTTTTAAATCTTTGCCAAGCGCAACTACATTTAGGACTCGTCCGCCGTTCGTCAATATTTTTTCCGATGATGATTTCGTCCCGGCATGAATGATCTGTACATCGTTAACTGTATTCAAACCCGTAATCTCTTTCCCTTTTTCATAATGACCGGGATACCCTTCAGATGCAAGAACAACACAAGTACAATGGTCATCCTTCCATTCAATATTCAATTCATTCAATTTTTGGTCAACCACAGCAGTGAATACATCCAAAATATCGGTTTTCATTCTTGGAAGAATCACTTGTGTTTCCGGATCTCCAAACCTGCAATTAAACTCTAGGATTTTTGGGCCGTTCTTTGTCTTCATTAACCCGACATAAAGAACACCTTTGTATTCAATCCCCTCTTTTTGGATTCCTTTCAGAAACTTATTGAGAATATTTTCTTCGACTTCTTTCTCAATTCCTTCCAGTACAGTTGCAAGAGAATACGTTCCCATTCCGCCTGTATTCGGTCCTTTATCTCCCTCAAAGATCTGTTTATGATCCTGAGAAATGACCATCGGCTGAAATGTATTCGAATCCATAAAAACAAGATACGATGCTTCTTCACCGAAGAGACATTCTTCAACGATAATTCGAGATGATGCCTCTCCAAATTTATTTTGTTCAAGGCAGTCTTTAGCAAATTGGATAGCCGAATCATGATCTTCGGCGACTAAAACGCCTTTCCCTGCGGCGAGTCCATCTGCTTTGACGACGATGGGCGTTGACTGCTCAAAGATATAATCTTTCGCCTTTTCCAAATCGTTGAATTCTTCAAATGCTACGCTTGGCAGATCATATTTTTTCATGAAACGTCGGGCAAATCCTTTAGAAGCTTCGAATTGAGCAGCGTTTTTATTGGGTCCAAAGGTGCGAATATTGTGTTCTTCAAGTGCGTCAACCAAACCGTTTGCTAATGGATCTTCAGGACCCACCACAACCATGTCTATTTCTTTATCTTTTGCAAACTGAATGATCGTGTCAAAATCATTGAAGTTTAATTCATGGCATTCACCTAATTCCGCGATTCCCGGATTCCCCGGAACTGCAAAGAGTTTCTTCAGCTTACTGCTTTCAACAATTTTTAATGCTAGGGCATGTTCTCTTCCGCCCGATCCAATAATCAGTACATTCATCATGGAGTCTACCTGCAATTTTTATCTTCTTCAAAAAAGGTTTTATCATCCCTGGACACTTCAACCGGATATTCCGCATTCAAACATGCGGTACAAATATCCCGGCGGATGGCAGTCAATAAATCATCTACCGTTGCATAATAAAGTTTATCCGCACCGATGTATTCTCTGATCTCTTCAGCGGTTCGATCATTCGCGATTAATTCACCCGACGTTGACATATCAATTCCGTAATAGCAGGGATGCTTAATCGGCGGACATGATGACACAAAGATTATCTTTTTCGCTCCGGCATCGCGTAATATTTTGACGATCCGTTTGGAGGTCGTTCCTCTTACGATACTGTCATCTACAACGGCAATATTTTTATCCTTGATAACACTTAAAATAGGATTAAGTTTAATGTTAACAGCCTCAGTCCTTGATTGTTGAGTCGGCATGATAAAAGTCCGCCCGACATATCGGTTTTTGATCAATCCTTCCCGATATCGAACCCCTAACATCTCTGCGATTTTAATGGCACAGCTTCGCGCAGTATCCGGGACAGGTACAACGAGATCGATATCCTCATCTTTCAGTTTTTTCGCCATTTCAACCCCAAGAGCTAACCGGGCTTTGTACACCGCTCTTTCTTCGATCATCGATTCAGGCCGTGCAAAATAAACCCACTCAAACATGCAGTGAGCTTTTTTCTTTTCAACGAGGAGTTTACTTTCGACGTCGAATGTATCCTGATGAATGAACACCGCTTCGCCGGGCTTCACATCCCTGACAAAATCATATCCCAACGATTGAAACACAACCGATTCGGATGACAAAATATGTGTGTGACCATTCTTCCCCAAACTCAGGGGTCTGATCCCGTGAGGATCTCTAATAGCAAACATCCCTTTCCCTGCGATAATCCCGACAATTGAGTAAGATCCTTTGACTTTCTTAAGAACCTTCTCCGCTGTTTTAAAGAAATCCTGAGTGGCTTCGTACTCCTTCGTGAAAAGATGCAGGACGGGTTCAATATCCACGGTAGTACTGAAAAAGATGCAGGATTTTGCAAGGGCCGCTCTTAATTCACCGTAATTCGTGATATTTCCGTTATGGGCCATGGCTATCTTTCGCGTGGAATTGATAAACATAGGCTGGGAGTTTAAGGTCGATGCTTTCCCTATCGTTGAGTATCGGGTGTGACCTATTCCGATGTTTCCTTCGAGTTTATCAACATCATCATTGGTCAGAACCTCAGGCACAAGTCCCGTACCCTTTTTTACAAATAAATCGTTATCCCGGCTTGTGATCATTCCGCACGCATCTTGTCCCCGATGCTGCAAAACATTTAAACCATAATACAGTTTAACATTCACGTTTTCTTTGCTGATCATTCCTATGACACCGCACATAATTTCACCTTTTAAGTCTTATTGATTTTTGCGTATTTCACCGCATTGAGAAACAGGTTAAAATTGGTTTCGAACATTCCCGGGAGTTCTTCTCCGCTTCGCGCTGCTATTTCTTTTTTCAAATGATAATCAGGATCATTGGTTGAATATAATCCTCGTTCCGGATGCGGCATCATTCCCATGATTCTGCCCGTTCGGTCACATACGGCAGCTACATCACACAAAGCGCCATTCGGATTGATCGGGTAGGCTCCGTTTGCAGGTTTCCCATCCTCATCACAATACGTAAATACGATTTGATTATTTTCTTTGAACTGATCGTAGACGTCTTTTTCGCAGAAGAACCTTCCTTCACCGTGAGCAATCGGGATATGTGTAAACGATAATCCTTCAGTAAATACACAGTTTGTCGGGTGACTTTTTAGATGAACCCATCGGCACTCATATCGGTGATTTGTATTGGGTTCCAACGAATGCGTTCTTTTTCCGTACTCTATTGTCGGTAATGCAAAAAGTCCTAAGTGGGTCATGATCTGAAAACCGTTACAAACACCTAAGATCAATTTCTTATTCTGGATAAACGCTAAAATATCTTCCCAAAGATTATTTTTTATTTTGTTGGCAAATGCATTTCCTGAACCGGTATCATCCCCGTATGAGAATCCTCCGGGAAACATCATGATATCAAAATCTTTCATGAATTTTTTTTGACTGATGAGATCATTGATATGAACGACCTCACAGACCGCGCCGGCCCGTTCAAACGCATGAGCACTTTCTGTTTCACAGTTGATACCGTATCCTGACATGATCAATACTTTAATCATCATGAGTACCTAAAATTCTTTAAATCTCTCTTTGTAAACGTTTTCTATCTCGCGGACTTTCATTTGCAAAATGACATCATCCCGGTTCTTAACAATAAAGTCCTCTTGGGTTGTTTTACCAATCTCAGCAAAGTCAAATCCACGGAGTTTATTTTCGAAGGCATCTTTCTTTGCCGGACTCACAGTCACAATGAATCTGGATTGGGTTTCTGAGTACAATAATTTTTCAAGTGTCAGATCACAGTCAGTCGGAATTTTGTTGACATCTATTTCGGCACCCATTCTGCCGGCGACCGCCATTTTACCTGCGTTTGTCAGAAATCCTCCCCACGAGACAGAATGACATGCACTTAGCAAATTCTTCTGATGTAATTCGTGGACAGTTTCATATAATTTTCTTGCCTTCACCGGATCAACTTTTGGTGCCTTCGATCCGATCTCATCAAATAAATGGTAAAACTCACTTCCGCCGCATTCATCTTTTGTAACTCCAATGATGTAGATCAAGTCTCCTTCAAGTTTGAAATCCATCGTCGAAGTATTTTTCACATCGTCAATTACGCCTATCGCAGAGATCATCAGCGTGGGATGGACAGAAATTTTCACCGGATTGTTTTTTTCATCAAATCCCTTAAAATCATTGAACATGCTATCTTTCCCGGAGATCAGCGGTGTTTTGAATGCCACCGCATACTCATGACATCCTTTGGCAGCCTCTTTTAATTGATACAGTCTTTCCGGATCGTTAGAACTGCACCAGCAAAAATTATCCATCAATGCCATGTGATTGACATTCCCGCCCACAGCCACACAATTTCGAATCGCGGTGTCAATCGCGGCAGCGGCCATATCATAACAACTGATCTCACTTAACCTCGGGTAAAGCGATTGGGACATCACCACACCTTTACGACTGTAAAACAGCGGCTTAATCACGGACGCGGTTCCATTCACCCTTCCTTTTCCTTGGAGAGGTTTGATAACGGATGTCCCCTGTACTTCATGATCGTATTGTTTTGATATAAACTCAAAGCTGCAGTTGTTATGAGCCCCTAACATTTTTCTTAAAATATCTTCGTGATCGCTAATCGTTATATTTGGCTCAAAAGTTTGATACGGATATGGACGTGTAACAAGTTTTGATTTCGGCAGTCCGTCATGCAGAAAATCCATATCGAGATCAAAAATCGTTTCTCCATGGAAGTTGACCACTGCCCTGCTTGTGTTATTGAATGTCCCGATCACTGCAGCGTCAATTCCGCGGTCATCCATCAATTTCATAAAGTCATTCAGCTTATTGTCCGGGACAGAAAGTGTCATTCGTTCCTGCGATTCAGATATCCAAATTTCCCAAGGCTGCAGTCCAGGGTATTTTAAGGGCACTTTTTCCAAATCAACCACAAATCCGCCGCATTCTTCCGCCATTTCCGCCACGGAACAAGACAGCCCGCCTGCTCCGTTATCGGTGATGCTGTTATACAGATCCATATCCCGTGCTTCTTTTGCGATCGCATCGGAAAATTTCTTCTGTGTGATCGGGTCACCGATCTGGACGGCGGTGGCCGGACTTCCTTCATCCATCTCTTCCGATGAGAAAGTTGCACCGTGGATGCCATCCTTTCCTACTTTTCCGCCGATCATCACAATGTGATCGCCGGGTTCTGCACATTTTTCGTAACTCAGATTTCCGTTAGGCAGTGTTCGCGGCATCAAACCGATAGTCCCGACAAACACCAATGGTTTCCCTTTGTAGTGATCGTCAAAAAACACAAATCCGGTTGGCGTAGGTATTCCTGAACAGTTCCCGCCAACATTCACTCCGTGCACAACGCCATCCATTATCCTTCTTGGGGACAGAGACGGATTGGTTTGATTTTTCTCTCTGTAGATAATTTCATCATCTTCAGGCCGTCCCAGGCAAAATCCGTATTTATTCGCAATCGGAAGTGCTCCCATTCCAAAACCGAGTGTATCTCTGTTCACACCGACAATTCCGGTGATCGCTCCGCCGAACGGGTCCAACGCAGAAGGGCTGTTATGCGTCTCTGCTTTATCTGAGATTAGATAATCTTCATCAAATATGATTCCGCCTGAATTATCCTTGAACACAGACAGACAAAAATCATTCTCCCCTAATTCTTTCCGAATTTTATCGGTTGCCCCACGGATATATTTAGTAAAAATGCCTTCTTTTATATCATCAATTTCGGCGGCAAAAATAGTGTGCTTGCAATGCTCAGACCACGTTTGTGCAATAGATTCAATTTCAATATCGGTTGGATTTCGCCCCTCATTTTCAAAATAAGATTGAATCGCTTTCAAGTACGGAAGATCAAGCGCAAGCGGACCTCTTCGGGTTTGCGTGTCCGGATCTAACACTCCCTTTTTCCCGAGATTGATTAAGTTTGAATCCGGGATGTTTAAATCGACATCAATGGCTTTCAGCTGTTCAGTGATCTTTACTTTCGGAACGACGATATCCATGCCGTTATCCCGCTGATATTCATCATAGGATTTGATATGAAATCGTTCAATCAGCGTGTTGATCAATTCATGTGCGATAAAATCAACATCATCTAATGTGAGTTCCTCCGATTGAAAGAAAATCAGTTTTGATGTAAATACTTTATTCCGCCCAATGTTGAGTTTAAAAAGGTCGTTGATAATCTCTGATGTGGAGTTGGCAACATTGTCTGTGACGCCGGGGAGAAATCCTAATTCCAGTGCCCAGGTAAATGGTTTTTTATAGGGTTGGTTGACGCGGGGTTTTTCTACAACAGGATTGTATAAGGTGTGAATGATTTGGTCAATATATTCTTCTGAAAAGTCATAGTCAACTGTGTATACTTTACTGATATCAAGCTGAGTGGAAAATCCGAGCGTCAACAATTTTTTCTCGAGCACCTTTGCTTCAGAGTTTTTCTCTTTCGCATCAATGGTGATTCTGTACGGTTTTGTTGACATCCGGTGAGCGGTTAGGCTATGCGGTAGATGTCAACATGTGTTGATCAAACATCAAATCCCCCTTCAAAATCGGGTTTTGCATCGTTTTTCCATCCGGAAATTTGTAGGTAATACTTAAGGCTCAGCAACCCTTTATTATAACAATTTTAAGTTTTTTTATTCCTGCCAATACCTCAGCGAGAATTAAACAAAAAAATGATATTTACCGATCAAATTAGATGCAAAATAGGATCAATTATCGAACGTCCAGAAGACACCGAATGTGATCAACCTTCCTTCAGGGTAGGTAAAAAACGGAGTTGTTTTTACCCAGAACATATCCTGATCTGCATCCGGATAAAATTGCTGAACGCCCGACTCGACGGTATTCAAAAGATTATGCACCGTCCATGTGATGGTCATGGATGAAATCACGGCTTTTATTTCTAAATTTGCCAGCCAAACATCGGGGAGTATGGTTCCATCATTTATAATATAGGGAGCGCCATAGACCGGATGGATTGATGTTTTTCCTTGACGGTTCATCCATCCATCCATGGATAGCTTCATCGATGCATCCATATTCCCTTTGAATAACATTTCATTAACGGTAAAGGAAGTCGAGATTTTGTTTTTTGCACCATCGGTCAACTCATTCAACTTATATCGGGAAGACAGATAGCCGTCAATCTCCCATCCTCTCCAAATTGTCCATCCTGTTCCCACAGATGCAGAAAACGAATCCAGCCAATCATTGGTTTTAGAGATATCCAATGCAGACCATTGCATGTTTGTACGAAACCACCCGGATTTGAATGATCGATGAATATCAGCACATACCTTTTTCTGTATCCAATATTTGTTCTGATCTTCTAACGGAATTGAGCCGCTATATAATGGATGAGCTCCCTGCAAATTCTGTTTATAATTCAATGTATTCGTCCAGCGGTTTCTTGAAAGATCTACTTCAAATTCGCCACTGAAATACGGACTGCCAACTGCAGTGAGACCGAGTCCGCCTTCCCACGTAAGCCGATTGTATTTCCCGAAAAGATATCCGTCCATCCAAATCAAACTCTCTAGTTCCGAATGGTCATAAGTGCTGCGTCCTTGGGCTTTAACGCCAAACCCGGAAATCCATCTTGATTCGTTTCGCGAAAATCGGATATTCAAATACGGATGCTGCAGATGCATTCGGGTTTTATTTAACGATAACGATGTGTACATCTTTTGAGAGAAAGAGGATACATGGATATCAAAAGTCCCATGTTCAACATATTTTTTCCAATGGAGGCCAGCCGTTAAAAAACGATCTTGAAATACAGCCGATCCAAGAGTGTCCGGGATGCCGGTATGGGTTACCGCCATTGCGACAGAAGCATTAATATATTCCGTGCCGGTTTTGGACTGATAATCAATACGATACGTCTGCTGATTGGGTGATGCACTGGCATAGGTTGGATTGGAATACTGGTTATACGCCCCGGCAAACGTTCGTTTAAATCCGTTAAGTCGGATCTTTCTTGTTTCATTTGCGAATACCGCATTGGCTTCAAGCTGATCAAACAAATAATCCCCGCGGATATAATCAAAATGGTTTTTGACGATCAGCGAATCTGGGAAGGTTTCTTCTTCGGGAATCGTAAGCTTGAATGAAGTTTTTTGATTAAAAACCCCCGGACCGTATCTAAAAGGAAAATGTGTCCAGGCACCATCGATAACCAACGGTCCGCTCATCCAATCTTGATTCCAGATCACTTGACCGTGATCAGAGATATGACCGTATTGCCCGCTCCATTCATATTGGAATATTTCCGGAGTTGAATTTCCCTCGGCATTTAGGGTTTGTCCCAAGAACGATACGACGAATAATGGAAATAAAAACCGAATAAACTTCATTCTTCAAGTCCCACAGAATATTCGTTTTGCGTAAAACTTTCTTTTACCAAGAATTTCATGATAAGCGGAAGTCCGATGGAAAAAACAAAAACGTTTGATATCTGATGTAAGAGAGTGAATCCAATCCCTGAAAGATACAATCCCCATGTTTGAACCGTATCAAATCCGGCACTGACCGGATAACTTAATGTAGTCAAGGAATCAAAAATGAACGTAAGGATAAAACCAAAAAATCCGGCTAAACCAATCTTAAACGGAGTGTAAACCGATTGAAAAAACACACGGCGAAGGATTCCACCCGATAATCCAACCATCATCATCCCGGTGATCTGAGCGATAAGTAATGGCGGAAAGATCAGCCCGGAACCAAACGGATTTGCGATCGAGAAAATCGCTTCGCTGAATGCACCGACTAACATCCCCCATTTTACTCCCAGCATAATCCCGGAGATGAAAATGATCAATGTCATCAACTCAACATTCGGGATCATCAATAATGCATAGCCCAGCCCAATCGCCAATGCCGAAAACATCGCAGCGCGGACCAGTCGGGTGAGTTCATTTTTTGTCATGGTTTTTATATAGCGGTGTCCTGAAAATATTTTTGCGGGATGTCCAATTTCCTTCTTCTGTATCCTCGCTGATCACTTTCTCCATCAGGTTCATTTTTGCATCGATGTCATCAATCATGTGCAGTAAATACGCTTCCGGGAATGCCGGGCGTTTCGGGCTCTGCCACTCATATTTCCCCTGATGAGCCAGGATCATATGCTCTAATTTGTATTGAATTTCTTTCGGGAAGTTACCGAGATTTTTTATTTCATCCCGAACAATATCCCGACTCAAAACAATATGCCCGATAAAATTTCCTTCATCGGTGTAATTGGATTCTAATCCTTCATCAATTTCCTGAAGCTTCCCGATATCGTGAAGTAAAATCCCTGCCGCCACTAAATCTTTGTCAACGGAATAATGCTTTGAAAGCATCTCGCCGACTTTCACCATTGATAGAATATGCTCTAAATATCCTGAGCGGTAATTATGATGCATGTATACACTGGCGGGATGAACGATGATCCTGTCTTTATGGTCGCGGTAAATTCGCCCGACCAACTTCCGGAGATGTGTATTTTTCATGGAACGAATTGTTTGAGTGACATCCTTCCACATTTTGTTCGGATCATATTTCGAGGTGGGGATGATCAGCGAAGGATCGTACCCGTAACGGCCGTAAGACTGAACCGAAGCTCTGTTGATCCGTGTTACCGTCAATTGGATTTTTTCTCGGTACGAATCCACAATCCCTTTCACCGCGACAGGATCTCCAGAGGAAAATTTATCGGTGTACTGCTCTACTTTATCCCACACTTTTGCCTGGATCTGTCCGGTGCGGTCTCGAAACAGCAGATCCAAATACAAATCTCCCGATCGGGTATGGCGCAAATGTTTTTCGACACAAAGATAAAATCCCTGAATCGTCTCTCCTTCTTTGAATCGATGGATCGGTGTAATTTCCTTCATCTCATCATTCTCCTAAAATAGTTAACTCATTCTCATTCCGATTATTGTAAATTCCAACAAAAGATGACCAACAAGATTACACTCGATCGTATTAGTTATGCAAACCCTAAGCATAGGAAGATTTTAACATCTTGTATGAAATCTTGGTTCTCCAATCCGCAGGATTTGAACTTTACGGATCCGAGAATGCGGTATCCGTTTGATTTTAGACAATGGGCAAACCTGGCTTATTCGGGAGATGACACGGTATCTTACGTATTAAAACAGCAGAATTGGATCATCGGATATTTCAGTCTTTCTCTTCCCATCGGACAAAAAACCGCGATCCTGTTTCATGTCTACCTGGATAGAGGCTTTCGCGGAAAAGGGCTCGGGAAGGTTCTGATCGATCATGTTATTCAAAAAACGATTAGCAACGGATATGAATCTCTTCGATTAAAAGTGAATCCAAAAAACGAAAAAGCGATTCGATTATATGAATCTAACGGATTCATTCATATCAAAATCTTACCCGGAAAAATCCTGTTGATGGAGAAAAAGCACCTCACATCGAAAGAATGATCATGGTTTTTAAAACACATTCCGTTTTATTCACTCTGGTTTTTCTTTTTCTTTCCTGCAGTCCAACGCCAAACGTCTCTTCGACAGAAATTCAATTAAGGGATGGAGATTATGATTTTGGATTCCCGCCGCTGAATGATGATGCTGCGCTGAATCACCTTTCTCAGTCCATTGTGAAAATCGGATACATTGCTTATTTCGAAGTCTATTATTTCGCAGAAGATCAGCTCATCACAACACAAACACTTTCACAGTCATCAGCAAAAGAATTAACCCGCGAAACGGACATCTTTACCGAATCCGGGACGGGCACAGCGACGGTGATCTCATCCGATTCCAAATATGTCCGGCTTCTGACCTGTGCACATATCGGTGATTTCCCGGATACGATCTATACGTACTATCCTGACGATCCGCCGTTGAAAACCGTACCGATTCTTTACAGCATTGCCGTCAAACTTCGTGAGAAATTCTATCTCCCGGAAATTACTCATGACGAAGATCTCATTCAAACGGCTTTCGATCGAAAATCTGACCTTGCCCTATATGAACTCAATATCCGGCCGGATGAAACACTCTTCCTGCCGCAGCTCCAGGTGGAAATCGGGAAAGCGAAAGATTTAAAATCCGGAAACTTTGTGTATATTATCGGATATCCGATCGGAAATAAAATGATCACAAGCGGAATGGTCAGTAAACCTCAGCGGTTTAATCCTGAATCGTTTTTGATCGATGCTAATTTTAATTACGGATTAAGCGGAGCCCCTATCTTTGCGATCCGGGACGGTATCCCGAATTATGAATGGGTTGGGATTGCTCGGTCGGTATCGGCGGATTCCTATTGGGCTCTATCTCCGGATGAATCGCACCTTGAAAAACCCGACGGTGTGCAGTTCCCTTATGACGGACCGGTGTTTATCGAAAAACGAAATACAATAAGATACGGATCTACCCATACGGTTCCTGCAGAATCTATCATACGGTTTTTAGGAGATTAAGAAAATGGAGATCTTTGAAGCTCGATGATTTTGTTACATGGTTTTGACGACGTACAATTTTAGAATTTATGTAAGCACTCTCGAATCCAAAACAATTCCCGGAATTCTTTCCTTTTGTTATTTACAGGAGATCACACCTTCCAATACGTGATAATATTTTTGCTCCTAAACTCTTTTCTGTCATCCTGATCCCGATTTATAGGGAGAAGGCGAGCCTTCATTTTCCTCCTTCAATATACTTCGGAGGACAGGCATTTCGGCTGCTAAAGATCTCAAGTGCAGCTTTTTCCAATGAAACTATTCAAATTCAATCATGCTTGAGATGCTTCGGTCGTCCCTCTCTCAGCATGACAAAAACAATGGAATAATTCTAAATTCTATATTCTAAATTTTTAATTATTAATTATTGAACCCGGTTCTTTTTCCGAGTTCTCCGATAGCTACTTAATGTTTTTTATGTTTACAGAATAATTTAAGTGCTCCAGTAAAAACTTGAATCCATTTTCATTGTAATATTGACGATCTTCTAAAGATAGAATTGAACCAAGTTTAACTTTATAATCTGCCGGTTTAAACGCTGAAATAATCATTATCATATTCTGAATGGTTTCACTACCGGCGATAACGCTAATCCCCCGGCGAATTAAAAACTCTATATCAAATGCATCTCTGATCTCTTTTCTATCTAACAGAGCCTTTATTTTTAACGCCATCATTTTTTTCATGGATATGGACGTGACCAATACTTGTTTATTTGAATATTTTGACCAAGCAATCGTCTGCTCGACGTCTGAATATTGATATGTTGTATTTATCTCTATTTTTAATTTCCTCGGGAAATTTGCTGAAGAAATTTCTAACAAGATTGTCTCTCGTTTTTGTTGTAAATCTCTAATTGTGTAGGATGATTCGAAAACTTCTTTTAATTGCTTTATCATGTGATTTTTGTCTTGCTTATTTTTTAGATAGAAGTCAAGATCAACAGAATACCTGTTCAATTCATGACACAA
The DNA here is from genome assembly GCA_964422145.1 of uncultured bacterium. Taxonomy (GTDB): domain Bacteria; phylum Fidelibacterota; class Marinisomatia; order Marinisomatales; family JACNKV01; genus JACNKV01. The sequence continues at coordinate 81,082 of CAYQZV010000002.1, forward strand.
ACGAATCATCGTCCCGCCGCCAAAAACAAGTTTTTCAAGGATTCTTGAACTTTTTAAATCTGAAAGCACTTGCATTTCAAACTGTTCATGTTGTTTAAATGTCTCCATTTTTTCCCCACCACTTTTGTGTGTTATCCGGATACTTATTTAAGAATGAATCAAACTTATTTTTATTTATCTTTGTCAAATCCAAAGCCGTAAAATCCAATGCATATTTCCCAAATGAGCAGAGATAAACACAATCTGCCAAGGCTTTTTCGGGTTCAGCAATAAACAAACCATCCTTCTTAGTAAAACCAAAATACAGACGAGGGGCTACCGTTGTATAGGTAAATTCCGCTTCCTCAATGATTTTTGAATAGGTTCTGGTCTGGGCAACCGATTCTATCCGCCCCATCGGGACTTGGGTTGTCAATTCATAAAATGCCAACGCGGTAAATAAAGAGATATAGGACGGAACTTGAATTCTGTTGGCAATTTTTAATTGTTCTGTCCATATCTGTTTGTCCCAATCGGTTTTGAGAATGTACAGATTATTCTTTAATCGGATAAAATCTCCGCGTTTTACTTTACGTGAACAATATACTCTCGCAGACGCAGAAGAAATATTTCGGCGCTCCGCAACATTATCCACCGTAAATAATATTTTCACATTTTGCGGTTTGACTTGTTCTATCATATATTAAATATACATAATTAACAATATTGTTAACAATATGTATTATATTATAAACAAAAAAACAGTCTTTTTAATCCCCGGCTTGCTAATGCCGGATCGACGAGAAAGGCTGTTCTTTTTCCCAATATGTTTATTAAATAATCCTTGCTGTATAAAGACAGTATTTAATAACTTTTACATAGCCATTGCAGCAGACTTCCAGCCAAGGGAATTATACCTGGCGGTTCTGAGGAGTCGCTGCTTGGCTTATTAATACTTTTTGACAGCCTTAACAGTTGATTTCCACCAAGGGGAATTATACCCTGCGGTCTTGGAAATCAGCTGTTGGGCTTTTTCTTTTTCTAACAAAAATGTTTATCTACAACAGTAGAAATTTATATGAAGTCTTAGACTGTTGAAGATTACATTGGGCGGGGAATATCTACAACAGTAGAAATTTATATGAAGTCTTAGACCAGGATTGAAATGAAACACAAGTGGAGATCTACAACAGTAGAAATTTATATGAAGTCTTAGACAATACCCGGCAAGTTAAGCGACTGGTTATCTACAACAGTAGAAATTTATATGAAGTCTTAGACCAGAAAGCCTATTCTGATACTGAATCTGATCTACAACAGTAGAAATTTATATGAAGTCTTAGACGTTTATGTAGAGAAGCCTGAGAGTCAATAATCTACAACAGTAGAAATTTATATGAAGTCTTAGACCCGTCAAAGATATAACTCCCTCACTCCCTATCTACAACAGTAGAAATTTATATGAAGTCTTAGACAAACTGCGTAAAGAGAAAGTTAAAATCAATCTACAACAGTAGAAATTTATATGAAGTCTTAGACAATTCTACTAAAAAGTATGGAGATTATATCTACAACAGTAGAAATTTATATGAAGTCTTAGACGTGTCTCGTGTTACCCTCCATCATGACTATCTACAACAGTAGAAATTTATATGAAGTCTTAGACATTTCGGCGGTGTCCGGCCGCATATAAATCTACAACAGTAGAAATTTATATGAAGTCTTAGACGAAAGAAGTAGTTCAAACACTCCTTAGAAAATCTACAACAGTAGAAATTTATATGAAGTCTTAGACAACGTTTGAAGGGCAGTTGCTCATGCCATCTACAACAGTAGAAATTTATATGAAGTCTTAGACTTCAAGATGCAGCAGAAAGCCGAGTTATCTACAACAGTAGAAATTTATATGAAGTCTTAGACGAGATCTTGTTCATCGCATCAACCATATCTACAACAGTAGAAATTTATATGAAGTCTTAGACCTCATTCGGACGATGGATTCCATTGAATCTACAACAGTAGAAATTTATATGAAGTCTTAGACTGGTACAGTGATGGTCAGATACAGAAGAATCTACAACAGTAGAAATTTATATGAAGTCTTAGACTACAGGAACAAACATTGAAAGTCAATATCTACAACAGTAGAAATTTATATGAAGTCTTAGACGTATCAATTGCCAATATCTCAACGGGAATCTACAACAGTAGAAATTTATATGAAGTCTTAGACGATAAAAAGAACAAGAGATTCGTCTATGATCTACAACAGTAGAAATTTATATGAAGTCTTAGACCGTCAAAGACATCACTCCATCACTCCCTATCTACAACAGTAGAAATTTATATGAAGTCTTAGACAATCAATTCCGTACGGAAGCTGGCCAAAAATCTACAACAGTAGAAATTTATATGAAGTCTTAGACCCTGTGGTGAAATATTCCAAGTATCAAATCTACAACAGTAGAAATTTATATGAAGTCTTAGACACGTCGGAATAGTAAAAAGATATGCGGAATCTACAACAGTAGAAATTTATATGAAGTCTTAGACTGAACTAAAAATCATTGGCAATATCCATATCTACAACAGTAGAAATTTATATGAAGTCTTAGACTTACCACAACAAAGAAACTTATGACAAATCTACAACAGTAGAAATTTATATGAAGTCTTAGAC
>CAYQZV010000002.1:83840-218550 GCA_964422145.1 uncultured bacterium
AACTTATGACAAATCTACAACAGTAGAAATTTATATGAAGTCTTAGACCATTTAGTTCTCTTGTGTATATAGCGATCTACAACAGTAGAAATTTATATGAAGTCTTAGACTGAATGCCGTACCACGTTGTCCCACCATATCTACAACAGTAGAAATTTATATGAAGTCTTAGACAGCTGGCGAGCAAAATGATAAATGTTTCTCGACAGAGAATGACAATGCAATACAATTTTTATTCTGCATTTTTTGTCCAAATATCATCATTAAGACCTACATTTGTAGTTATCAATAAAACTTCATTTTGTTTGGTTATAGTTTAAGAAATAATAATCAGATCTCCATCTTCATTTTTAGCATAGCCAAATTTTGTAATTTTGCATTGCTGACTCATATTGAAAATAATAATACTGTCATGCTGATCAAATTGAGATTCAAATTCTCCCGTAATCTCAGAAATGATTACATTTAATAGCCGTTTGCTATTACGAATTTGAAAAACCGAATATTGTAATCTGTAGCCAAACTTTTTTAAAAAGTTAGAAAATCTTGTTCGCAGTTTATCATTTTTGATATCATAGGTGACAATTAACATATCTACTCCAATTTTATTCCTGGATACTCATCAATAGGTTTCCCTTGCATAAAAGCACGATAGAAAGATTGAACAAAATAAAACATGGTATTTTTTTGTTTTAATAAGTTTTTCAATAAAAATGCCAAATATGGTTTTGCCTTTTCTCCAAATATAAAGTATTGATCATTCTTTTTTAAGAAATCGTCTTCATGAATTTGATTTAGCCGAAATGCCTTTCTAATCCTACGATCAACCCACGGTCTGAATGGTTCAACCATGTCACAGACCAATGATTTTCTTTGATAAAATATTTGATGATAAAATCCTTTAAAAATATCAAACCCGTATAGATTAAGTAACACCTCCATCAAATAAAAAAGTTGTGTATAGCCAATGTCTAAAAGAACATTTGGAAGATCCACTTTTGTTCTTGGCTTTCGACCATTCCATCCGATATCCCCAAAATAATTCTTAAAATATATTTTGGAAGCCATCCCTTCTAAACCCAATAGGTCTTGAATCGAAACGGGGGATATATTTATACGACTTTGATACTTAACCAAATGTTCTATGGCATTTTTTTGTTCTTCAGATTTTTGCCGGATTGTTTTTAATGTATTTATTTGTTGTTCAATTTTTCTTTCAACTAAATATTTAGCAATGTCCGGTATATTATAATCATATTGTTTTTGTCTCAATAGTACATTGCCTTCAGCTTGTGCCATCCACATACCATATGGTGCTAATCCATGAGACAATAGAATAATTGAAAACCCGAATTTCTTTGATCGCATCAATAACCCGGATGTGATAGTTATGTGTCCTACTATTATGAGTGCAAATAACCGATAACAACTTGACTGATGTTTAATTCCCTTCCTGTCTCTGATAATAACATTGTCATTTTTAAAACTCAATTGTTCTCCATGACTCAAAATCGCAAAAACGATCTGTTTTTCTTTAAAGTCCGGAGCAGTTAACATTTGGAAACATCACAAATTGGGTGATAAATACAATGGTGGCATTTATTAGCATTAACCTCAAATTTGTCTTTTAATGAATAGTTTGACATTTTTTCAATCAACGATTCAAATTTCTTAAACATGATTGAATTGTATTCAGGTGTAACAACCGGATATATTTGATTATCATCCATGCTGTATAGTCTGAGTTTATCAACTTTATAGCCCATTTCTGTTAAACAAAAATATTGAGCGTATAATTGAAAGACATAGCCATCATATACTACTTTTATTTTTTTCTTACGTTCTGACAAACATTTTTTATCAACATCATAGATGTCGATTTTTCCTGCGATACGGTATTTTTCACAATATACTTCAATTCCCTGTAATACCGATGAGGACGAGGAGTAAGATTTGTTATCAATTGTTTTATGAGCATTCAGTCCATCTGTCTGATCAGTTGAATGGTAAAGCCGTTTATGGACTTTTCCAAAACACTGATGAAAATAGATCGACCGCGGACAAAAAATAAAATCGTTGAGGTAGGATATGGGCATGAATGATTCCATGCCTATCTCCAACTATTTTTTATACGGTTTATGACAAGCAAACGAAAACCAATCCACATTCTTCATCGCGAGATTCAAGTTGCTATTTCCATCCCATTTTTTTATTTGCTGAATATTCCACAAACCTTTGAGTGCAATATGATAAGCACCATTTGCATCTGCGTCTTTTGGTAGATTTTCCGATACCATTCGACTGTCAAAGAAATTTCCATACTCATCTGCAACAGGAGAAAGGATGAAATCTTCCTCCGTCCCGGTTCGGCTATGTCTTAAAGAAACTGTCAGCGAAAGTAACTTGTAAAGGTCTTTATAAAAACTGCTGTTTTTCACTGTACCGATCAGCATACGCAGATCATTTCCACTGAGATATCCAATTTTATATTGCTCAAGCAAAGCAATGATCTCTTGAGTTACATTGACCTTTACAGACTCCCAATTCCCATGTGCATTTCGGATGTTTTTATATCTGACTTCACCGTGTGTACATACTGTCCATTTTGTTTGATATCCTGTGAAATCCCTGTCAGGATTAGTTTTTCTGTAATCGAATGAAAATTCAAAATAACCCTTTTTTGTGTTAAATCGAATCGCATCCATCGATTCAAAAAACCGTTTGGATTTGAATAGACTTTCATATCGAGTAAACAGGAAATTCATATACCCGGTTACAGGATCTATCTTTGAGGTGTAAGAAGCAGGGACATAGAATAATATCCCGGTTTGTTTACCGAGTCTTTTAAAACTATCAAACGGTGCAGTTAGCTGATACGCTTTAAGGCAATGACCCGACATATCCGCTTCGGCATCTTTGAGTACCAAATAATTCAATTTATCAATGAGTGCTTTCTCAAATTTTTGATACACTTGTTTCTCAACTTTAAACCGACCGCGTTTGAACCCGAAATTCAGATCCTCAAGGCACACAATGGCATTATATTTCAGAATCAATGTTGTAAGTTGATGTATAACATGAGACAGATAACCGGCCTTTAATTCCTTAATATTCTCAACCGACGTCCATGACTTTCTTGCTTGTTCCCGTTCTTTTTCTTTCTGATCTAACTTCTGCCGATAATCGACATCATAATTTTGGTCAGTATGAATGGTATTGAACGAACCTTGCTCAATAATAAGCCCATTTGGATCAATGACAGTATAGTACAGCAGATGACGTTCACCTCGATCAATCCCGATTACATAAGTGTCATGAGATTCTGATAGGTGTTTGTTTATCTGATCATTAAACCGGCTTACACCTGATGCTTTGAAATTCAATGTGATAGGTACATGAAAGTGAAATTTATCAACAGTATATCGTTTATCTTTTACGATATCGTATTCAAATGTGCTTTCTGTCTTAGGATTGTTTTCATTTTTATTCTTAATCGATTCATATTTAGTGTGAATGATCCGATCACTCTTTTTGATGGAATGTTTCCGGTAAAACATTTCAGCTTCACCATTGAGTTTAACAACCACATCTCTCAAATTTTCCGGATCAAAAAGTGACTTCCAATACAAGGTGTGCAGATTGGGTTTTCCTTTAGAATAGGGTGAAAAGTCCTTATTATAGATTTGGAATAGGAACAGCTGACCTTCGTCCACACATTGATTGATATAAGACTCTGATATCGAAGTAAACCACAATTTGTAAGCCTGCACTTCCATTTCTTTGTAGAAATAACTGATGTCTTCATAAGACTCTGTAGGAGAGAAATGAAAATTAAAGACTTCCCATCCGTAATCGTCATTGGGATTAACTTTGTACTTACTGACATTTGCTTTAAAGAAATCAATCAGTTTGTGGCAACTTTTTAGGTTGAATGAATCTCCTTTTTTATGCTCTCCATTTTTATATATTTCCAATATTTCCTTCGGTGGATCAAAATTCTCTATACCCTTTTTTGAGAAGAACACCTTCGGAAGCATCTTGTTTATCCCGGATACTAATTTGTAATTGATCTTTTCATAAGCAGGTTCATTGTCACACTTGGAGAGTTGATCAAAAATGTTATAATGACCGGGGTGCATGATTGCTAAATAATACATTCCGTCTTTTCTTAGGATATTTGCATTATTCCCACGTGCTTTATTTATATCCCATCCAAAGAGGAATGTCGGATTATTGAAATTGATTTTAATCTTATCCGTAGAGAAGGGCTTTTTTGTTAAGTGATTTCGTGTTTTATTGTAAACACTAACAATCAATGATTCACACATTTCAAATATGTCTCGAAACTCGGTATAAAATCCAAAATCGATATCAGCAATTTCAAGAGGTTTCCTTCCCTTGACTAAATGAAGAGGTTTTACCGCATGGATGATTGCAAGGTAGTTATCTAATACCTTCTGAATCATCTGCTTTTGGTCTGCACCTTTTTCACCCCGGTTTAATTCGTCTAAAACGAGCAGTCCTTTTACATCTTCTATGGACTGATTGAATTGAATCTTATCATCCGATCTGATATTCCCGATCACATGAATAAAGTGATTTAAGATGGGTTGATCTTGCTTAAGAATCAGTTGCTTTTCTTCATGGTCATCATCTAATGATTCTGCATATTGTTTCAGCATCGTTTCCAATTCACAAATAGAAAAAATATCCTGATTGTTAGCAAATTTCTTTCTCTTGTCTTCTAAAATTTCGGACACTTTGCCATTAGAAGGTGTTTTGAATAAAACAGTTTCAGCATGATAATAAACTGCATTTTTTATCACAGCGTAGTTCTTATATATCTCCTGTGATATGCTCGTTAGGTTTATACCGGCTTTGATATAAGTTTTCTCAAGATCGCAATCCTTAAGATGCTCAATTGACTCTTCTAACTTAGCAAGGACACCGTCTTCACTGCCCATTGTATTGATTACTTCTTCAAGAGTATCTAATAGTTCCTTATCGCTTTCAAATGCATCCGGGATAAAGGAGTTTGTTTCTCTATCACTTAATATTTGTTTATAAAGGATGCTGAAATTCGGGAGTTCTCTTTTCTTTATATCGTTTTGCTGACGGTATAGATTGAAGATTTCATTCAAACCCTGAACTTTTTCACCGCTTTCTTTGGTCTTGCCACCTAAACATTCGTTAAATAGGTCAATCCCTTTTTGGGTAAACACCTTGGTAAAGAATGATGGTTGAAATATCTGATCGATATTTTCAACGTCAAGTTTATCGAGTAATTCCGAAGAAACTTTAACATCTAAATCATGATATTTGTTTCTCAATTGTCTAAACTGAATGCAATTTGAGAAAAATTTGGGCAAGTTTTCATTCATCAGTCTGAAGGATATGGCAGTACTCTGTTCCTCAGCAGAATACATATTTTTTCGATTTTCATGGAAACCAACAAAATAGGTCGTAAACTTTTTAAATCCGTTCAAAATGTCATTGTATTCTTCTTCAACTCCGTTTTCCTTACACCATTCCGGGAGATCTACTTGAATCAGTTCCTTGCTGAATAATCGTGCATTCCCTGAAAATGCTTTCACCAAACTTTTCCGAAGACTTGTTTGAGTGTTAATCCATTTTTGCTTAGCGTCTTCTTCTTTAGGATTTCGTTTATAATCTTCAAAACATGAGAAGGCATTTTCAAAATCTTCTTCAGTGATGAACAATTCACCCGTTTTTAGATCGCATGGATTTGTTAATTTTTCCTCAATGTAAGCCCGATGATAGTCATCAATAAGTTCCTTAATGACTTTATAATCTTCTGCTCTTTTTTCATCTTGGATAACGATATCTTTTAGAAACTGTGATTTGAAATCCTCAATATAGTCAGCAGTTTCACCTACCGGCTTTAATTCAAATCGAAGTGTTTTTAATACGGGATATAAGTTGGTAAATTGATCAAGATTCATGATGGACTCCTGTGGTTGTTTCTGATTGGTAAAATATTACATCCTTTTTGGGGTTATTAAGCCCTCTATAGAATAATCTATTGCTCGTACCTATATCGATACCTCGATATTTGAAATACATTTTTATTTCACACATATAAACTCCATAATTCAATATTATATAGATTGAATTTTCTTACAACTAAATACTGTTGAAACTACAATATGATCATTCTACTTACAAGGATTTCTTCCTTTCTAAAAGCTGCTAAATTTTAAAACCCGCAAACACAAATTTAATCGAAGCATTTCTCAGATTTCATTTCTAATGAAATAACCAGAGGATCATTTTTCCTGGTAAATCGTGACCGTGATGATAGCACCATTTTTCTTTGGCACTTTAAGTACAGCTTTTTTCAATGAAACTATTCAAATTCAATCATACTTGAGATGCTTCGTTCGTCCCTCTCTCAGCATGACAATAACAATGGAATAATTCTAAATTCTAAATTGTTAATTATTAATTATTGAACCCGGTTTCTTTACACCTTTTAACGTTCACTTATCTGCATTGATTACGCCATTATTTTTCGGCATATTTTTCTTTTTTCCGCTGGGAATTTCGTTTATTTCGGTCTAATTCCATTTTGCGCAATCGGATGGTTTTGGGTGTTACCTCTACCAATTCATCTTCAGCAATAAACTCAATCGACTGATCTAATGATAAAAGTCTGGGGGGTCGAAGCGTTACTGTATTATCTGAACCGGCAGCACGCATGTTTGTCAGTTTTTTCTCACGCGTGATATTCACCGTCAAATCTTCGGTGCGGTTTCGCTCTCCGATAATCATGCCGTCATACACTTCCGTTCCGTTACTGATAAATAATTCTCCCCGATCTGCCATCCCGACGCTGGCGTATGTCGTCACTCTTCCATCACGATCTGCGACTAACGCACCGCTGATTCTTTGAGGGATCCTGCCGAACCACGGAGCGTAACCGGCAAACAATTTGTTCATAATTCCGGCACCTTGTGTATCCGTCAAAAACTGACTCCGAAACCCAATCAATCCTCTGGATGGTATTGAAAATTCCAAAGATACTCGCCCATGTCCGTGATTGACCAGGTTGGTCATTCTTCCTTTGCGTACGGACAGTTTTTCTGTAACAATTCCAACTTTATCCTCGGGAATATCTAGATACACATTTTCCATCGGTTCCATCGTTTTGCCATTTTCTTCATGAGTGATCACTTGCGGTTTTGACACCATAAACTCATACCCTTCCCGGCGCATGGTCTCTATCAGCACAGCCATTTGAAGTTCTCCGCGGCCCCGCACTTCAAAAATATAGGTTTGTTCCGTGGGTAAAACCTGTAACGACACGTTGCTCAATATTTCTCTTTCAAGTCTGTCTTTGAGATGTCGGGTTGTCAGGTATTTCCCTTCTGTCCCGGCAAACGGACTATTGTTCACATAAAAAAGCATCGAAACGGTCGGTTCATCAATTTGAATCCGTGGTAAAGGCTGTGGAGACTCATTGGAAGAAATTGTATCTCCGATAGTGATATTTTCTATACCGGCTACAGCGATAATATCTCCCGCCTCAAGTTTTTCAACTTTTATTTTTTCCAAACCTTTAAACGTATATAATGCTGAAAACTTTTGGTCATGCACAATCCCGTTTTTTCCGCACAGTGCGTATGTTTTATTCATTTCCAGCGTACCGTTATTTAAGCGCCCGATTGCTACCTGCCCAACGAATGAATCGTAAGCCAAATTGGTCACGAGAAATTGCGGAATATGATTATCATCTGCGGCGGGTCCCGGGATATTCCTTAAAATAGTATCAAATAATGGCTTCAGACTGTCTGAATCATCATCCAGCTCATTATGTGCTACACCTATTTTGGAATTGGTATAAAGAATTGGAAATTCAATTTGTTCATCGGTTGCTTCTAAGTCTATGAATAAATCATACACTTCGTTCACAACTTCTTCCACACGGGCATCCGAACGATCAATTTTGTTTATCACAAGGATGATTGGGAGGTCTTTGTCTAATGCTTTCTTCAGAACAAATCGGGTCTGCGGCAACGGTCCTTCGCTGGAATCTACCAAGAGTAAAGCCCCATCGACAAGATTCATACTTCGTTCGACTTCTCCGCCAAAATCCGCGTGGCCGGGGGTGTCCATTATGTTAATTTTGACATCATTATAGTGAACGGCGGTATTTTTTGCTGTAATGGTAATCCCGCGCTCTTTTTCCAAATCCATTGAGTCCATGACTCGGTCTTCCACTTCCTGATAAACATGAAATGTTCCGCTTTGTTTTAACATTCCATCAACCAGTGTGGTTTTGCCATGATCAACGTGAGCAATGATGGCGATATTTCTGAAACTATTTTTTCTCATATTTTATCTTCGACGATCTTTTTTATTGCGATCTTTCCGTTTCTTGCGAAATTTATTTTTGCTTTCGCTTCGTTTATCTGAAAATTTTCGTTTTGAGGATGAAAATGTTTTTGTCGTTCCTTTTGAAATTTCAACCAACAACGGAATTCCGTCGTAATTTTCTTTCTTCAAGGTCTTGATCAGGTGGTCTTTCACCTTGTCTTCTACTTCAAAAAATGAAAATGATTTTAAAATCTCAATTTTACCAATCACAGCTTTTTTTGATCCTAATGCCTTATTTATCAATCCCATTAACTTAATGGGATTCAATCGATTTTTCGAGCCAACGTTAATAAACAACTTTGCAAATGATGTTTTACGTCTTTCTTCTTTACTTCGTTTCCGATCTTGATTTTTTCCTCTGACAACATTGATATCCCTGGCATTTTTGTAATAGGCTAAAAACCGATTGAACTCCGCAGATACAAAATGCTTAATGAGTTGTTCTCTGTCAAGCCATTCGAGTTTTTCGTACACGGACGGTAAAAACGGTTCGATTTGAGTTTCATCCACTTCTGTTTTTTCTATTTTATCGATGAGCGAAAATAATTGTTTCTGGCAAATATCTCTTCCATTTGGCACAAGTTCTTTTTTAAAGGATATCCCGGAAATTCTCTCAATATCTTTAATCTTTCTAATCTCTCGTGTGTGAATAATTGCAATCGACTCGCCGCTTTTTCCCGCTCTTCCTGTTCTTCCGCTGCGGTGAATATATACTTCAGAATCATCCGGTAAATTATAGTTGACAACGTGAGTAAGACTGCTGACATCCAGCCCCCGTGCAGCAACATCTGTCGCCACCAGCATTTGCAGTCGGCGTCTTCTGAATTTAACCATCACTTCATCACGCTGTGTCTGCGATAAATCACCGTGAATCGCATCTGCATTGTAGCCGTCGTGCATCAGTTTATTGGCGACTTCTTTGGTCTCCTTGCGGGTACGGCAAAATACGATTCCATAAATATCGGGATTACTATCGGCAATGCGTTTCAGAACTTCGTAGCGGTCTTTCACGTGAACCATATAAAAGACATGTCTTACATTATCTGCTCCTTTATTAACATGTGCCACCGATATTTCTAAAGGATCATTCATATACTCTTTTGTCATGGCAACGATTCTATTTGATAAGGTTGCTGAAAACAAAAGGGTTTGCTTCTCCTGTGGCGTCTTCGATAAAATATCATCAAGGTCTTCTTTAAATCCCATGGACAGCATTTCATCTGCTTCATCAAGGATTAGACGCTCTACATTCCCGATAAACAACTTGTTTCGGTTAATCAGGTCTTTCGTTCTCCCTGGTGTGCCAATGACTATATGTGCGCCACGATTTAATTTTCTTATCTGCGTATCGATACTCGCTCCGCCATAAACTGCAGCAATATTTATTCCCTCAATGTATTTTGAATAGTTGGCCAAATCTCGCGCTATTTGAATACACAATTCTCTCGTCGGGCATAACACCAAGGTTTGAGGTGTTTTATTATCTATGTTTGTCAAATGAATAGACGGAAGTCCAAACGCAGCGGTTTTGCCTGTTCCTGTTTCGGCGGAGGCAATAACATCCTGAGCTGAAGAAAGTAAATGAGGAATTGTTTTAACTTGGATCGGAGTTGGTTTTTCAAAACCTAATTCCATGATTGCCTTTTTTATTCCGTCATTTAAGTTTATATCTGTAAAATTGTTCATTATTGCTTTCTTATTGTTATCAGTTGTTGCTTATGTGTGATTTATCCAGCATAGAAGGTATGACTAATAATATATATCATCCCCGGCTTGGTTGTTTTTTTGTATTTGGGGCGAGTCGACCGTTTCTCTTTAATATTCCCCTGCACCGCCTTTAATAAGGGGGAATTTCTAATAACAGATTTCTCCTCTGTTCTAATCCTTTTCTTTCCCTTCCATCCCGCAAGTCTCAGCGCATCCGGGGCAAACCTCTGACGAATATTTCTGTTGAGAAAATAATTTCAACAAATACCGTATCGTAATAAAGACAGCGATGCTGACAATCAAAGAAACAATGAATACATCCATTATCCGACTGCGCTCCCGATCTGATAAATGCCAAATGCCAAAACCCAGGCCAGGGCGAGCGAATAAGCAATAGAGATCAATGTATACTTCCAACTGCCTGTTTCCCGTTTGATCGCTGCAACGGTCGCGAGACACGGTGTATACAATAAGGTAAAGATCAAAAACCCGAACGCGATCAACGGACTCATTCCGGATTGACGCAGCCGATCTATCACTCCGGCATTTTCATTATCGGCATCTGCACCTACACCAAACAAAACACCGTATGTAGATACAACGATCTCTTTGGCGACAAATCCGGTAGTCAAAGCGATGCCTTCCCGCCAGGAAAATCCAAGTGGAGCAATAACCGGTTCAATCCATTTCCCGATCCGACCGATCCATTTATTCTCCATGGTCTCAGCCATTTCCTGAAACCGAATATCCGATAAAGCGGATTCTTTTTCCTGATATAAATTTGCTGTGAGTGAATCATGCTGAGCAGACAGATCTGTGAACGTCTTACTATTTTCAAACGGGATCATCTCTGAAATATATTGAGTTTTTCCTTTTTCGACTGATTCATGAAATAGAACATCAATATGGGTTTGTTTTAGATCGTATTCTGAAGATATCCTGTCTTTCTCAGCGATATAGTTTCTTGATAACTCCACCTCTCTCGGAAAATATCCAAGCGCCCAAATGATGATCGACCCGACGAGAATCACCGTACCCATTTTCTGGATGAAAACAAATCCGCGTTCCCAAGTATGCAAAAGAATGGATCGCAGTGTCGGACGTTGATAAGGCGGCAATTCCATCACAAACGGTTTGGACATCCCTTTTAAAATCGATTTGCTGAATAATTTTCCGGATCCGATGGCAGCGACAATACCAAAAGCATAGAGCCCAAAGATCACGGTTGCGGCATGATCCGGGAAAAAAGCTCCTGTCACTAAAACATAAACGGGGAATCGTGCCGAACAGCTCATGAACGGGTTCAGCAAAATAGTGAGAATACGATCTCTTCGGGTTTCAAGAATTCGTGTCCCCATAATCGCAGGGACGTTGCACCCGAATCCCATGATCATCGGGATGAACGCTTTTCCATGCAGCCCGATCGTATGCATGACGCGATCCATGATAAACGCGACTCTGGCCATATAACCGGAATCTTCAAAGACAGCGATCATGAAGAAGAGGATAAAAATATTGGGTAAAAATACGGCGATCGATCCAACCCCTCCGATGACGCCGTCAATCAATAAACTGGCAAACATACTTTCCGGGAGCAGGCGGGAGAAAAATTCCATGAGCCAAACCACACCTGAGTCGATCCATTCCATGGGATACCCGCCGATATCGTATGTCATTTTGAACATGAGCCACATCATCATGGCAAACACAGGCAAACCAAGCCAGCGGTTCGTGAGAAGTTTATCAATTTCTCGACTGTAATCCTTTGAGGTCTGGATGGTTTCGGTTACACATTCTCGAATTGCACCTTGGATAAACCCGTAACGTGCGTGTGAGATCACCGCGTTGATTGAATCATTATAAATTGATTCAATCTTTTGGATCGATGTTTCTACCCGATCCAACAAGGAGTGACCTCCGTCAATCTGCAGGATCTTTTCGTTCGTTGTTTCATCGCGGCTTAATAATTTGATCGCCCTCCATCTTGGGCGTTCATCATCGGCTGACATCGTCTGAAGAGATGCAGAAACATTTGCGATCTCCTCTTCAATCTCCTGCGGGTAAGGGATGTGAATGCTGCGGCTTTCCGCAGATTGGCTGATCACATTTTCGATTGCAGCCTTTAGTTCGGCAATCCCTTCTTTTGTTCGACCCACCACAGGGATAACCGGAGCGCCTAACAACGTGCTCAGTGTTTTTGAATCGATTTCGAGTCCTTTTTCATCAGCCATATCCATCATATTCATGGCAATAACCAACGGAGCGCCCGTTTCAATTAACTGTGTGGTTAAATACAGGTTTCTATTCAGGTTAGACGCATCAACCACATCCACAACGACGTGAGGTTTCTCTTCGAGAATATATTGACGTGCGACCTTTTCTTCAACAGAATACGAAGCGAGAGAATAGGTCCCGGGCAAATCGACAACCGTCCGTTTTTTTCCGTTGGTTATCATGGTCCCTTCTTTTCGTTCTACCGTCACACCGGGCCAATTTCCGACACGCTGTCTCGCGCCGGTCAATGCATTGAAGATCGTTGTTTTCCCGCTGTTTGGATTTCCGGCTATTGCAATATGAATTGAACTCATCATTAAAAACTATTGATTACGATTCTATTTCATTCGATAAAATTTCCACCGCAATTTTTTCTGCATCTTTTCTGCGGAGGGTTAAATGATATCCTTTTATAATAAATTCGATCGGATCTTGAAGCGGCGCTAATTTTTCCATTTTGACAACGTCATCAATCAATAATCCCATTTCCATTAACCGGATACGAAACTGTTCGCTGCCACCAATTTCAATGATCTTGGCTTTATCCCCTGATTTCAGATCACTTAATTTTGATGATTGATTGTTGATCTCAGTCCGATTCTGCTTTCCTTTTCCCCACATAAATTACCCGCCGTTTTTTGTCTGACACGTGCGGCAAACACCAATCAATTGATGGATGTGGTCTTCTAATTTGAATTGCAATGTTTCTGCAATTTTATGCTGAAGCGTTTCAATCTCTTCATTGACGAACTCGAGAATCTCACCGCATTCAGAACAAATCAAATGATCATGGTGGTCAGAGTTTAACACGTGTTCATAACGGCTTCTCCCGTCACCGATATCAATTCTATTGATCAGGTTATATTTGGCTAAAACGTCGATGGTCCGATATACGGTCGCCCGTGACACGGAAACCCCTTTTTGACGAATTGCGATATAAATTTGATCGGCATCACGATGCTGATCATTGGATTTTACTTCATCCCAAACCGCTTGTCGCTGTTTGGTGTAGCGAAGTTGTTCCTGTTTCAGAACATGTGAAAGTGTTGATTGATGTTCCATATGATATCCTATTAATGAGAATGAGTCTCAAAGAAATTACAACACATTTTTGGTACATGTAAAGACTATTATGTAAATTTTCAGGGGAGAATTATCAGAAAGTGCACTTGGGCATCTGATCTGCCCAAAAGCGAAGAGTTATACTTTTTTCAGGTTGGCATATTTAACGATCAGCTTCTTTCGTGTACCGTCGTTAAATACAACACCGACCCGCTGATTCTCACCACTGCCGCTTAAGGCTTTGATCATTCCAATACCGAACATCGCATGTTCGACGTAATCACCGATTTTGAAATCATCAAAACTGGTGATACTCCGTTTGATCTTGACCTTTTTCTTTCCTGATCGTCGGGTAACCACTCTTCGAGTCAACGCGGACTCAAATTTGATCTGTTCAAGCTGCTCAACCGGAATTTCACGAAGGAAGCGCGACACAAGTCCAACATCATAATCGATTCCCATTTTACGACGCTGGGTGGCGTACATCAAATATACTTTTTCTTCAGCGCGGGTCAACCCCACATAAAAGAGCCGTCGTTCTTCTTCCAACAGCGTAGGATTGTTGAACGCCGAATACAGCGGGAACAATCCGTCTTCCAATCCGGCAATAAAGACAACGGGGAATTCCAATCCTTTTGCGGAGTGAAGGGTCATTAACGTCACGCGATTATCATCGTCATTCCAGTGATCGATGGCACTCAGCAGCGTCACCTCTTCCAGAAAATCACGTAATTTTCCATCCGCGTTTCGAGAGACAAAGACATCAATACTGTTCAGAAGTTCTACCATGTTTTGATATCTGTCCCGGTCTTCAGGATTGTCCGAATATTTGTAGTGGTTTAAAATTTCAGCTTCTTCAACCAAAGATCGAACCAATTCATTCGCACTCAGTTTTTCAACAAGTTCGCTGTATTTTTTGATGATCCCGTAAAAAGACATCAGAGAGTTTGCTTGTTTCCCGCGGATGCCCATTGCAGCCGGGTCGGCTAAAACATCCAGCAGTTCCGACTTGGTGTCTTCAGCTTGATTGGCGCATTTTGTGATAGTTTTTTGTCCGATACCTCTGGGCGGGAAATTGATGACTCTCCGAAGTGAAATTGTATCTTTCAGATTGACGATCAACCGCATGTAGGCTAAGATATCTTTGATCTCTTTCCGTTCATAGAATCGAATTCCGCCGACAATATTGTATGGAATCCCCTGACGCCGAAAACTGTCTTCAAGTGCACGTGACTGTGCATTGGTTCGATATAAAACGGCAAATTGATTGAATGTGCGTTTCTTCGTTTTGATCTCTTTCTCCAACGCAGAAACGATGGCATCCGCTTCTTCCATTTCGTCCACCGTTTCGAACACGGCCAGCTTTTCACCTTCCCCACGGACGGCGTTCAGGGTTTTTTCCTCCCGGTGGATGTTATGCTGCACCACCGCTGAAGCGGCATTCAAAATTTGCTGTGTTGATCGATAGTTATCTTCCAGTTTGAATACGGAGCAGTCGGTAAACACTTTCTTAAAATCCAGAATGTTCCGGACATCAGCTCCTCTCCAGCCATAGATGGATTGGTCATCGTCGCCGACAACACAGATCTGCCGATGTTTTTCTGCTAAAGTTGAAATCAGCGTAAACTGAGGACGGTTTGTGTCCTGATATTCATCAACGAGAATATACTTCCATGCTTTTCGATACCGCGCTAAAACACCTGGTTTTTTCTTAAATATCTCAATCGGAAGCAATAAAAGGTCATCAAAATCCACAGCATCATTCTTTTTTAAATCCATCTGATACACGCGGTAAACTTCAGCAAGATCTTTTTCTTTGATTGTTCTGGCTTTGGTTTTGACCTCATCTGGACTTAACATCAAATTCTTAAAATAGCTGATCTGGGATCTTGCGGTTCGCACGGTGGTGGAATCTTTCAAAAGATTCCTATCCGTCAGGATGATCTTGAGTAAATCCTGCTGATCTTTCGTATCATAAATCGCAAAGCTGTTTGAATACCCTAAATGATGAATCTCTTTTCTGAGTAATCGGGCACAAATGGCGTGAAAAGTACCGATGTTCAGTTTTATCCCCGGCTGCTTTAACAGAGATTCAACACGGGTTTTCATTTCGGTCGCCGCTTTATTTGTAAAGGTTACGGCAAGGATTTCTTCCGGTTGATATATTCCCTTATCAATTAAATAATGGATTTTATGTGTCAATACACGGGTTTTTCCGCTGCCTGCCCCTGCAAAGATCAGCACCGGGCCTTTGACAGCCAGGACTGAAGATTTTTGAGTTTTATTCAATTGTTTCAATTGATCATCCTATTTTTGGCGAGCCCGTCTTCTTACAGTTTGAAATTGTTTTTTTGCCCGGTTATGTTCTTTTTGAGTCCGGCTGAACGTATGATATCCGTCCCCCTTTGCAACAAAATATAAAAAATCGTCTTCCGATGGATGCATTGCTGCAAGGATCGATGCGGCTCCGGGATTGTTAATGGGTCCCGGCGGAAGCCCATTGTTTAAATACGTATTATACGGGGAATCAACTCGCAGATCCTTATTCAGCAGCCTTCTGGGGCCGTCATCAATAATATATTGAATGGTTGGATCTGCCTGCAGTTTCATCCCTTTATTCAGCCGATTGTGATATACGGCTGAAATCACCGGACGCTCGCTGTCATGCAGAGCTTCTCCCTCAATGATAGAAGCAAGTGTGATGATCTCCAGTTCAGTCATTTCCATTTCCGGAGAGCGATTCAAAACTGTATCCCGGATTGTATCTTTATATTCATTCACAAGTTTTAATAAAATGTTTTCAGGGGATTCCCCTTCAAAAAAATAATACGTTTCGGGAAAGAGAAATCCTTCAAATGATTCGGCTTGAATCCCGAGTTTTTTTGCATAATAACCGTCATTAAATAAATGATCTAACCGCGATTTATCTACCTGGACTTTTTCCGCCAATTCTGAAATCATTTTTTTTGAAGTCCATCCCTCATAAAGTGTTATTTTGATCAATTGAGGAGATCCAAATTTTAATTCCTGTATAATCTCATAATTAGATTTCGCTGTTTCAATTGTAAATCTTCCTGCAGGAATTTTGGTTTCATAACCCAAAAGTTTTACTGCCCAAATAAAAACCGTTTCATTTGTAATGATCCTTTTTTTTGCAAGGCTATTGCTAATATCCATCAGCGAATCTCCTTCGCTGATCCGGACTTTTACTCTTGATTGGTTCTCGTTTTGCGGCCAATGCAAAAGGATCCCGTAAAATGCAACGAGGGATGCAAATACTACACTGGCAATAAACGCAGTTATGGGGCGAAAAATAATATGAAATGGTCGTGAACTGTTCATTTGAAGACGCGGAAATTACATCATGCATCAAAACCAAGTCAATAAGCCAGACATTTTGATGTAAAAAATGTCAGCTGTCGAATTGAAATTTTATCCATTTCAATTGTTATTTCTGTATAATTTTAAACAAACGCAGGGGAACAAAAATGAAGCTAAAAGACCTTGTCCTAACAACAAGAAGTTATCGAAGGTTCGATGAAAAGAAATCCGTTGAAATTTCCTCATTGATGCATCTCGTCGATCTCGGGCGTTTGTCTGCCTCCGCAAAGAATCTACAGCCCATTCGGTATTATGTATCCAATGATTCACAAATTAATGCTGACATTTTCCCCTGTCTTGGCTGGGCAGGATATATAAAAAATTGGGGAGGGCCTAAAGTCGGTGAGCGGCCAACGGGTTATATTATCCTGTTAGAAGATACGGCCGTAAACAGCCGATGGATCGCGCATGATGTCGGTATCGCAGCGCAAAGCATAATGCTCGGTGCGACTGAAATTGGATTAGGCGGGTGTATTATCGCTGCCATTAATAAACCAATCTTACGGAAAGCTCTGGAAATTCCAGATCATTATGAAATTCATTTTGTTCTTGCTTTAGGGAAACCTATTGAAAAAGTCGTTCTTGATCCAATAGAACCCGGTAACGATATTAAGTACTGGCGGGATGCTGAGAATGTCCATCATGTTCCAAAGCGTCAATTGAAAGATATCATTATCCATGAGATTCCCGGGGATTAATTCAACTGCTGGTTTTCGGATTCTTTTCGCCCCAATTTGACATTTCACATTTTTTGATGTATGTTTGATAAAACATTGGGAGTGATAAATGAAAAAGACCGTTACTTTAAAAGATGATACACAAGTGCAGATCCGCTCTCTGGCAAAAAAGGATATCGAAAAATCGACAACCTTCTTTAATCAACTTCCTTTTGATGACCGTAAATATTTACGTGTCGATGTAACCCAACCAGAATTTGCACGAAAACGAATCAAAGCCAGTCTGTTTGTAGATCGGGTAGTTGCGCTCTATGACGACGAGATCATTGCAGAAGGATCGTTAGAGCGTGATGATCGCGGTTGGAAATCTCACTTCGGGGAAATTCGAATCATTGTTGCCAAACCGTTTCAGCGTAAAGGATTGGGAATGGTACTTGCCCGTGAATTGTATTTTATCGCTGTGTCTTATCAACTGGATGATGTTGTTGCAAAGATTATGAAACCGCAATCTTCCGCGATTAAGGCATTTAAACGAATGGGCTTCCGAACCAAAACTACGATCCCGGATTACGTAACGGATTCAACCGGAACACGACAGGATCTTGTTATTTTAAGATGTCCGTTGGGAGATCTGCTTAGAGAATTACACTTGCACTTGAAAGATTCCGATTGGCAGAGATCACGATAGCATGATATCGCGATAAGAGAATAATGTTATAATCTATTGATCAGGTTTTTTATATCGTCAATCGAGTCAATTTTTTCTTTGGCTAGATCTTCAAGATGGATCGTTTTAAACACCGAAGATATCTGAATATGCTGAATATAACTTTGAAGTGTCACAGGGATATGGAGTGTCTTTAAAGCAATCATATCAAACGGAAAATCAATGTCGGTCGGTGTGAGATCATTTTTTCTGGCATGATTGTCGATAAAAAGTTTTCTTTTCACCTCAAGATCTTTTAACAATATCCTTTCACGAAATTCCCAGGGAGCCGTGATATCGGCTGCGTTTTTGAAAACCTGATACCCTTTTTCTGCATGCTCGAGAAATAATTTTCCGTATACACCGTGACCTAACTCCTGATACAAAACATCCTGAATGTTTTTCTTCATTTCATCTAGATAATGTTTCCACATTGTAAAATGCGATCGAAACAGGAAATATCCAAAGGAGGTTCGGAAGGAATTCTTTGTATTGAAGAAAGATTTTACTTCATACGAAATCTTTTTCAACTTCTGCACGATATCATTTGGGAATAAGGGAATGGTCACCGATCCTTGAATGGTATCGCTCCGAAGGAAATCATTCGGAATGCCATAATCCGGTAAATTCAATGTGTACTGCCGTTCGATCCCCTGGATGTTTAACTGGATGAACGCACCAATATCGCTCATTTTGATCAAGTTATTCAGCGCACGGTCAAATTCCGGCAGGGTCGTGATCGAAGGAGCGGAAGGATCTTTCGATAACTCCGGGTATAAAGATAATTGTCTGGGGTCAAGTTGTTCTTTCATATCAACCTCCACTAGAGTTTACGACGGAAAACTAAAAACTAAAAAGTTATTTTTATTCATTCGATTTATTCAATTTACAGGATAAAATGTTTAGAATTTTCCTTTTCAAGGAACCAACCATATATTGCATTCGTTTTATTCATTATGGTAAATTTAATGATCGTATTCGTACTACATGTTAAGAAATGAATCTTTACTCATATCATCATTTTTTCTTTTGTCGCAAGCGTGCCGGCTAATCGATTTCGTTTTGCCTTTGCACCCGGACAGAGCATCATAAGGCTATTATATGTCAAAACAAACCCACACTACTAAAGAAGTTGATCACGCCATTATTCGATTTGCAGGTGATTCCGGAGACGGGATGCAGCTTACGGGCGGACGTTTCTCTGAAACAACTGCCATTGTCGGAAATGATCTAAGCACCTTGCCGGATTATCCAGCTGAAATTCGCGCTCCTGCAGGGACGCTTGCCGGCGTCAGTGCATTTCAGCTTCATTTCGGTTCCATTGATATTCATACACCCGGAGATCGCCCGGATGTTTTGGTTGCAATGAATCCAGCCGCATTAAAAGTTCATTTACCAGAACTCATTTCCGGAGGGATTATTATCGTGAATGAAAATGCATTCACTCCGAAAAATTTAAAATTGGCTGAGTATGAAACCAATCCGCTGACGGATGGTTCGCTAAAAGGGAATTACACTTTATATCCTGTTGAAATGAGTAAACTTGTTCAAAATGCATGTTCATCTTTGGACATCCCTTTGAAGTCGGTAGAGCGTACAAAAAACCTGCTTGCACTGGGA
Organism: uncultured bacterium; assembly: GCA_964422145.1. Taxonomy (GTDB): domain Bacteria; phylum Fidelibacterota; class Marinisomatia; order Marinisomatales; family JACNKV01; genus JACNKV01. The sequence continues at coordinate 103,665 of CAYQZV010000002.1, forward strand.
ATCCTCTTTTGGATGTTCAACCGTCCAATCGAACCGACCATCAAATGGCTCAAAGAAAAATTTGCCAAAAAACCTATTATGGTAGACGCCAATGTTCGTGCTTTAAATGCAGGATTTAACTATGGATCTACGACTCGTATTTTAAATACACAATATCTTGTTGGGAAAGCAAAACTCCCCGCAGGCACCTACCGAAACATTCACGGTAATTATGCAACAGCCCTTGGATTTGTCGCAGCGGCTGAACGCTCCGGGATGAATCTTTTTTACGGAGGATATCCGATCACTCCCGCCAGTGATGTCTTACATGCTCTGTCTGAATGGAAACATTTCGGCATCAAGACATTTCAGGCGGAAGATGAGATCGCCGGTATCGCATCAGCCATCGGAGCGGCTTATGCCGGAAATTTAGTGGTCACCGCTACATCCGGTCCGGGGGTGGCATTAAAGTCTGAAGCTTTAGGGTTGGCAGTCATGGCTGAGATTCCGCTTGTTATCGTCAATGTTATGCGTGGAGGACCCAGCACCGGATTACCGACAAAAATGGAACAGACGGATCTCTTCCAAGCTCTTTACGGTCGAAACGGTGAAGCTCCGATTCCTGTTATCGCTGCTTCAACTCCCGGAGATTGTTTCTATGCAACGTATGAAGCATGCCGCATCGCGGTTAAATACATGATGCCTGTTTTTGTTCTGACAGATGGGTATCTTGCTAACGGAACTGAACCATGGAAAATTCCTGATCCGAAAGATCTTCCGAAATTCAAACCTTCATTTGTGGCCGAAAATCATAGCGGGGAACCATTTAATCCTGTAAACAGGGATCAAACCACTTTGGCAAGGCCTTGGGCTATCCCCGGGACGAAAGGTTTAGAGCACCGTATCGGCGGACTAGAGAAAAATTTTGAAACCGGTGCCGTGAATTACGAATCAGATAATCATATGAAAATGGTAAATTTTAGAGCCGAACGTGTTGAGCATATTCAAAGTGAAATTGAACAAACTTATGTATATGGAGAACAAAGTGGAGATGTCCTTGTGTTAAGCTGGGGAAGTTCATTTGGGGCCTCACGTTCTGCGGTATCCCGACTTGTGAAAGAAGGAAAGTCGGTTGGGCATGCCCACCTTCGATGGATCAATCCTTTACCCAAAGATCTGAAAGGTATTCTATCTCGATTTAAATCGGTTCTTATCCCTGAAGTAAATTCAGGACAATTATCCTTGCTGATCCGAGCCACATACTTGATCGACACTGCTGGGTTGAATCTGGTTCGCGCAAAACCCTATAAAGCTAAACAGATCCAGGAAGCAATCATTAAAGAATTGGAAAAAATCTCATGACTGAAACACAAACAAACGAAGTAAAGTACACACGCAAAGATTTTGCATCCAATCAAATGGTCCGCTGGTGCCCGGGATGCGGAGATTACGCCATTTTATCTCAAATTCAGAAAACACTTCCTGAAATCGGTGTGAAGAAAGAAGATATTGTGTTCATCTCCGGGATCGGTTGTTCAAGCCGTTTTCCGTATTATATGAATACATACGGATTTCACACAATCCATGGCCGTGCAACCGCGATTGCTTCCGGCGTGAAAATTGCTAACCCTGATCTTTCCGTTTGGATTGTTACCGGAGATGGGGACGGTTTATCTATCGGTGGTAATCACACCATTCACATCCTGAGAAGAAATATCGATGTCAATATTCTTTTGTTCAACAACCGAATTTATGGATTGACAAAGGGGCAATATTCTCCGACATCCGAAATAGGAAAAATTTCTAAATCAACTCCCATGGGATCGTTAGATCGTCCGTTCAACCCACCGGCACTTGCTTTAGGTTCACAAGCCACTTTTGTTGCTCGATCTATTGATGTGGACGGAAAACATCTCCGAGAATTGATCCGTCGTGCTGAAAACCATCATGGGACGTCCTTTCTTGAGATCTACCAAAACTGTGTGATCTTCAATGATGGCGCTTACAGTCATTTGACCAATAAGGAAGTCAGAGACGAAAATATTCTAAAACTGGAGCATGGGAAACCCATGATCTTCGGAAAAAACCGAGATAAAGGTATCTTCCTTTCAAAAAACAGACCGAAAGTGATTAAGATCGGCGAGCAATGGAGTGAGAGTGATGTTCTTATTCATAATGAAAAGGATTGGATCATCGCATCTATCCTGAGTCACTTTACTTACCGTGAAGATCTTCCAACGCCTGTCGGTGTGATCTATGCGGTAGACGAACCGGTCTATGAAGATATGTTAATTGATCAAATTGATCAAGCAACTTCCATCAACAAAAAGGGAGATCTGACCTCTCTGCTGAACAGCGGAGATACTTGGACGATCGAGTAAATTTCTTTTTCACCCATAAGAAAGGAGGATTGTATGAGTTTTCAATTCGACGCTAACCGACTCCGAGACGGAGTGGTTGAATTGATTCGGATGACGTCTACTCAACTGCCAAACGATGTTTTACAAGCCATGGCAGACGGACGGGACAATGAAGAAAAAGGCAGCCCTGCCGCCTCTGTTTTGGATTTCATGATCCGAAATGCTGAAGCCGCAAAAGAGAACAGCACGCCTATCTGCCAAGATACCGGAAGCAATATTCACTATGTCACCCTTCCGGTTGGTGTTTCAATGAATGCCGTAAAGAAAGTGATCATCGAAGCTACAAAAATCGCAACCGAAAAAGCTTACTTACGTCCGAATGCTGTTGATTCAGTTACCGGAAAGAATTCAGGAGATAATACCGGTACAATGGCACCGTATATTCACTTTGAAGAATGGGATGAACCGGCTATTAAAATTCAGCTTGCGTTGAAAGGCGGCGGAAGTGAAAACGTCTCTGCTCAATATAAATTGCCGGACAGTCGGTTAAAAGCCGGTCGGAATATGGAAGGTGTGTACAAATGTGTGATCGATGCTGTAAATGATGCTCAGGGACTTGGTTGTGCACCCGGCATCCTTGGAATCGGGATTGGTGGTGATCGAGCCTCCGGCATGCTGACCGCGAAAAAACAATTGTTCCGTAAACTGTCAGATACAAATCCTGATTCTGAACTTGCTGCTATTGAAAGTCGACTATTCGATGATCTAAATACGTTGGGAATCGGACCTATGGGTTTTGGAGGGAAAACGACCGTCCTTGCCGTTAAGCTCGGTTCAGTACACCGTTTGCCGGCATCCTTTTTTGTTTCGATTGCCTATATGTGCTGGGCAGACCGCCGGCATACCATGATCATCAATGAAACGGAGGTGACCTATGATTAAATTACAACTTCCTGTCACAGAAGATCAGATCCGTGCTTTGAAGATCGGAGACGAAGTATCTTTGACCGGAACAATGGTTACCGGCAGGGATGCAGCCCATGTATGGATGATCGAAGAAACTCCGGATGAAGTTCGTGAACTTTTGGAAGGCACCGTAATCTATCATTGCGGTCCGGTTGTTTCAAAAAAAGATAGTGAATGGATCTTTGTTGCCGCAGGACCGACGACATCCATCCGTGAAGAACCGTACCAAGGCGATGTTATGAAAGAATATAAACTTCGTGCTGTCATGGGAAAAGGCGGAATGGGTGAAAAAACACTTGCCGCTTTACAAGAACACGGTGGTGTTTACTTACATGCTGTGGGCGGTGCTGCAACGATTCAGGCACAATCTGTTAAGAAAGTCCGTGACGTGATCAAACTAGAAGAGTTTGGCGTACCTGAAGCCATGTGGGTGATCGAAGTTGAAGATTTTCGAGCCGTCGTAACCATGGATTCCCACGGAAATTCCATTCACAAAACGATCAAAGAAAAATCTTCGAAAGTCGCCGAAAAGTTGATTCACTCTTAAGTTATTTTATTCTATAATAGAAAAAGCCCCGATAACTCGGGGCTTTTTCTTTATCATATTCCTTGGTTTACTTCAAAAGAACGATCTTTTGTACAGTGGTGTTATTCCCTTGAGTGAGTTGAATGAAGTAAGTTCCGCTTGAGTGGGTATCTGCATTCCATCTTGCTGTGTGATATCCAACCGATCTGTATTGGTTAACAAGAGTTGCAATTTCTCTTCCAGCCATGTCATAAACTGTAAGCGTGACATTCCCAGCCGTAATCAACTCATAGTTAATGGTTGCTACCGGGTTGAACGGATTAGGATAAGCAGGGTGTAATGTAAATGATTTAGGAACAGGGTTTGTTTCTACTCCTAATACTGTGACTGCATGATACGTCTTCTCTCCCGAGTAACTTACATCAGCAAGTCTATAGTCATATTGGGTGTTCGGTTCTACTTTATTATCTGTATACCTGTACTCTGTACGATACGTTACACTTCCTTGTCCCTGTAAAGAGGATTCTGTCAGGTAGCTAGCGATCTCTGTCCAATCTTCAGTATTCGTCTCTTTACGCTCTATAATGAAACCAATGTTCTCAATTTCACTCTCTGTAATCCAATTCAGTTCGATCTCACCTTCTCTTGTTGTATTCGCTATGAAGGAAGACAGTTCGACAGGGAGAGTAGCGTCATATCCTTCTGCCCAAATCAAATACGGATACCCATTGTTCAAGCTTGCATTAATAGTCCATTTTGTAGAGAAATCCCAGCTTGCCTCAGTAAACGTTGTTTGAATTTGCATCTCCCCTGTTGTAATACCAGTTAACCCATCGGGAGTTGTGTTATAGCATCCATTTGTAGCGCTTGATGTGGTGGTGTTCCAAAAACAATTGCTAAAGGTTATTCCGTCGTCAGTAGTTGATCCAAATCCCCCCTTCCCAGCAGGTACACTTCCTGTAGAATAACATCTATTAAAAGCAACGGTCGGGGACATCTCTTGTCCATAAAATCCACCTATTGAAACTGAAGCACCACTACTAAGAGTTACATTTCCCCTAGCGTAACAATCGTTGAAGGTCTGATTCGAGAAAATAAAACCAACTAAGCCGCCACAAGTGGTGCCAGTTACATCTCCTGTCGCATAACACGAGGTCCATACTTCCGTTCCATTACTATTCGGACCTCCGTAGAGTCCCCCTACCCTTGAACCTGTACTTGTAACATTGCCTGAAGCCATACAGTATGAAATAGAATTCGTCCCTCCCCAACCGGATCCAATTAATCCTCCTGTGAAAATTTGTGAACCTGTGACTGACGCGGAAGAAGTGCAGTATGTAATCGTTGCATTCTTTATAGTACCTGCTAATGTACCCGTTACTCCATAATAAGTTGCAGCGTTTGTATTTGTGATACTTCCACCCGAAATGTGCACGTTATTGAGTGTCCCACCATTACAATAACCGACAAGCATACCCACACCATCATACCTACTACTTCCGGCTGTACATATTAACGTCATCCCAGAGACTGTTAGGTTTTGTATAGTTCCAGAAAGAATATTAAACAATCCTAATGCAGTAGATCCCTGTGACGTATTGATATATAAATTGCTAATCGTCTTGTTCTGACCATCAAAAGTAGCCGCAAACGTTCCTGTAATCCGAGGGAAACCAGCTCCACCATTATAATAGTCTCCACCACTTTCAAAGTCAGCTGTGGAAAATATAATATCAGTTGTTTGTTTAAAAAAAATCCCGCTCTCCCAATCTCCTGATGTATTGGATAATTCCAGAAGGTCAGCCTTAGTTGCAATTTGATAGGAAGTTTCAGCAGAAGAGCCATCCCCACCACTGTATGTACCTGCGAATGCATTTGTGAAAAGAATAAATAATACAAATAATGATGCTGTTAACTTTTTCATCATTTACCCTCTCCTTGTTGTTTATTGATTGAACGAATTCAAACGACTTGGTTAATATACTATATAAAATAATGAAAAAGCATTACTCATAATTACTCAACTGTAAAAAAGTGATGAAATTCACAATTTTCATAATTCTGTGTGACAAAAAACGAGACTATGGCTTGTTTTGAGACAATGATCATTGTGGGATTTATATGTATTAAAAAAGCCCAATCCATTTGAATCGGGCTTTTATCTTTTAACTTTAGTCTTTGTTTACTTGAGGAGAATGATCTTCTGAGTAGAGGTGTTCTCTCCTTGAGTGAGTTTAATCAAATATGTTCCTGAGGACATATTCTCTGCATTCCATTGAGCGGTATGAAAGCCTGTTTGTCTATGCTGGTTGATAAGTGTCGTTACTTCTCTTCCCATCATGTCATAGATCGTAAGTGTGACATGTCCATCTGTTATTAGTTCATATCGAATCGTTGTCGTCGGGTTGAACGGATTCGGATAAGCAGGGTGTAATGTAAATGACTTGGGAACTGGTATTGTTTCTACAGCTAATACCGTTACGGAGTGATACGTCTTCTCTCCTGAATAACTTACATCTGCTAAACGGTAATCATACTGTTTATTCTCTTCTACTGTGTTATCTGTATAGCTATACTCTGTACGATACGTTACACTGCCTTGTCCTTGTAAAGATACATCTGTTAGGTAACTTGCGATCTCTGTCCAGTTCTCTGTATTCGTTTCTTTACGCTCGATAATGAAACCAATGTTTTCAATCTCGCTCTCTGTGACCCAATTGAGTTCAATCTCACCTTCTCTTGTTGTATTCGCGGTGAAAGATGATAGTTCAACGGGGAGGGTCGAATCATCTACATTACGCAGTTTCGGATAGTTAGTTCCTATCATTTCCCACACACTAGTAAAGTCCCATCCAGCATCGGAAAATACCGACTGGGTTTTCATTGCAGACGTGGTTTTGCCAGTAATTCCAGTAGCACTACCAGAGCCTATTCCTGTTTCAGTACCAGAAGTTTGAGTATCCCAAAAAGAATTGTTAGTGTAACATTTGTAAGCAGTATAGTATTTATCCCCAACAAGTCCACCAACATATGAAGTTCCAGTGACTATCCCTGTGCTGTAACAATTATTAATATATAAGCTAGTAGATGAATTATCAGATTGCATTCTACCAACTAAACCACCAACTTGACCATCTCCATTTACTGAGCCATGACTGTAAGAATTTTCAACGGTACAATTGGAATATCTCATTTTGCCAACTAGACCACCAACGCAATCCCCAGTGGCAGTAACACTAACATAACTATAAGATTTCTGGATTTTCCCATATTCACCAAGATAGCCAACTAAACCACCTATAGTTGAAGTACCATTTGAAGCGCCTGCATTTATTACTCCTGTCGTATAGCAATTACTGATTGTTGACCACATGGGTGTGAACCTTTGTCCGGAGTTCGATCCAATCAGTCCACCAATAGTTTGTGAGCAACATTCTCTTCCTGTAATATTCAAATCTATACTATAACAATCACTAATAGTTGCATTCTTTGCTGTCCCCACTAGTGAGCCAATATAGTCTTCTGCAGTAATTGTTGTATTAATAAGGCCCAAATTCTGAATTGTTGGTCCAACATCGTAAGTACCTCCCGATGCATACCCAATTAATCCCACATAAGCGGCGGTTACTCTATTAATATACAGATTACTTATGGTGTTCCCTTGACCATCATATGTGGCCAGAAATGGGTCAGAGTAAGTACCCATTGGTAAAAATCCGTCGTCATCGCTTGAGTCCCAATCAGCACTACCATCGCCATCCCAGTCGACATTTTGCTCATTGGCATCAAAAGCAATATTGGCAGTTTGGTTAATATAAGTACCGGACACCCAATCTGTACTTGTGTTTGATAATTCAATCAGATCTGCTGTGGTTGCGATCTGATACGGATCCCCGCTTGTTCCTGAACCTCCGCTATAAGTACCGGCAGATAACAAGGCTATACCCATAAAAATAATCGCAAGTAACAATATTAACTTTTTAGTCATGGCCCTCTCCTTGTTTTAAGTGAATATTATGCAAGTCACAGTATTAAAATAATACAGATATTATTTAAAACCATTACTCATTTATACTCAAATGAAAAGTGATGATAAAATTCACAATTTTCATAATTCTGTGTGACAAAAAATGAGACTATGGCTTGTTTTGAGACAATGATCATTGTAGGATTTATATGTATTAAAAAGCCCGATCCATTATGAACCGGGCTTTAGTCTTTATCTTGATACTTTGTTTATTTTAGGAGAATGATCTTCTGTACAGTAGTGTTATTCCCTTGAGTGAGTTGAATGAAGTAAGTTCCGCTTGAGTGGGTATCTGCATTCCATTGCGCTGTGTGAAATCCACTCTGTCTGTGTTGGTTTATAAGCGTCGTTACTTCTCTTCCCTGTATGTCATAGATCTTGAGGGTGACCTGTCCATCATTGATCAACTCATATTGAATCGTTGTCGTTGGGTTGAAAGGATTGGGGTATGCAGGTTGTAAGCGGAATGCTTCAGGGAAGCTCTGTGCTTCTATCCCTAATACCGTAACAGCATGATACGTCTTCTCTCCTGTGTAACTTACATCAGCGAGTCTATAGTCATATTGGGTATTCGGTTCTACTGTATTATCTGTATACCTGTACTCTGTACGATACGTTACACTCCCTTGTCCCTGTAAAGTGGATTCTGTTAGGTAACTTGCGATCTCTCTCCAGCTCTCTTCGTTTGTTTCTCTTCTCTCTAGAATGAAGCCTATGTTCTCGATCTCACTCTCTGTAACCCAAACAAGTTCTATCTCGTCTTCTCTTGTGGTATTCGCTGTAAAAGAAGAAAGTTCTACGGGAAGAGATGTATCCTCTCCATTCTGCCAGGATAAGAAGGGGTAACCGCTATTGATTGTTCCGGTTAAATCTATATCCCAGTAATTATTGCTTCCGTTTGTTGTCTCTACTTCAAAGTCCCAACCTGCGTTGGTGAAAGTTGTATAATCTTGCATTTCTGCGGTGATTTTACCAGTTGTTCCGTTTAATGTTCCAGCCCCCGTCGCATTTGATCTCTCGGATGTTGTAGTATTCCAAAAACAATTTGTAGAACTCCCGCCGTTATTATAACCACAAAATCCACCTACCCAAGAACTGCCAGTAGGTTTACCCGTAGAATAGCAATCTTCAGGATTACTATAAATTGTACCAACAAAACCTCCGACCCAAGAACTAGCACTTATATCACCTGTTGCATAACAATTATAGATGGACTCGCTAAGATACCCCACAAATCCACCCCCAACTGTTGCACTGGAAGCAGATATAGTATTATTCGCATAGCATTGCCTAGTTACTCCACCACTACTAGATAGTGTACCTGCAAATCCACCGAATCGTTGTGCACTTCCTGTAATTGTAACATTTCCTGAAGCACTACAATTTTGGATCAAATGCCACGGTGTACCTGTCTCAAATGCAGCTCCGACAAATCCACCAATTGAATACCCAGTACCATCATATGTAACAGAAGCACTTGAGGTACAGTTTTGAAAAGTAGCTCCATAGATATAACCTGCCACAGCTCCAACTGTACCATTAACTCCTTCAGATGCAGTTATGCTTCCGCCCGATACAACAATATTATTAACGGTTGACCGTATACAATTTCCAACAAAAATACCTGCTTTATAACTATCTGAAAAAAAATTTACATCTGCATTAATTATAGTGAGGTCTTGAATTGTAGCATCCCGTGTTTGTCCAAATATTCCATTTGATGAGCCACTACGATTCATATAGATGTTAGATAATGATTTTTCATTTCCATCATAATTTCCTTTGAATTCATTCGATCCATTTCCAATTCTTGAGAATCCTAGTTGGTCTTCTGCATCCCAATCTGCAGTTCCATCACCATCCCAATCTACTAATTGCTCATTGGGATCGAATGCAATATTTGCGGTCTGTTCGAAATATTTTCCAGCAACCCAGTCAGCAGCTGTATTCGACAGTTCAATCAAATCTGCAGTTGTAGCAATCTGATACGGGGCACCGCTCGTTCCTGAACCACCGCTATAAGTACCTGCAAATAACAATGTTGTACATGTAAAAATAATCGTAAGTAATACTATTAACTTTTTCGCCATAACTCTCTCCTTGTTGTTTTTTGATTGAATAGATTCAAACAATTGGGTTAATATACTATATAAAATAATGAAAAAGCATTACTCAATATTACTCAAATGAAAAATAGTCAATTTGAATGGTGTCTGTCGTAAATTGAGACGACAGATTGTTACTTTATGATACTCTATTGAACCTTTTCGTTCGGTGCCTCAACAATTTTATGCAGAAACTCCATTAAGCTGTACATTTTGGGGATGTCCATTTTTTTCCGTAGTCGGAATCGAATATTCTCAGCAGCTCTAACCGTCTTTCCGATCAGCATCGCCATTTCTTTTGTTTCTAAATCTATTAGTACATAAGCACAAATTCTTTTATCCATCGTTGTCAGGTTTGGATATTTTTCCGATAATGTTTGATACAATTCAGGATACTGTGTCAGGCACTTTTCTTCATACTCACGCCATCCTGTATTGGATTTTTCCATGTCTTCCAATGCTGATATAGCCGAATCCAACTGCTCACGTTTCTTTTTTGTTTTTACTTGCTTAATGCTCTTTTTCAGTTTCTTTTGCACATTGGAAGTTTCATCATTTTTTTGCTGTAAAAACATGATCTTAGAAACAAGCTCCTGCTTCTTTATTTTAAACTCATTTTCAGCTTGTTCAACTTTTAAATGTTCGAGGTCCAGCTCCTTTTGGTGAATATCTTCTTGCTGTTGGGCCAGTAAACGATTTGTTTTCTTTTTATGTAAATAATATCGGTAAAACGACCATAAAGATATGACTAACAGAAAAATGATGATCACAGCAATATTCCGCATTATGGTTATTTGTCCTAGGCGAGCTTCCTTTTCTTCCAGCTTATTCTTATGCTCTGAAAGTTCTAACTGGGCTTCTACCTTTCTGATGGATTTACTTAACTCCGCATCAAATCGGGTTTGGCGTAATTTATCTAACTGGCGGTAATAAGGTAGGGTTCTCTCAGATTCGTTCAACGATTCATAGTATGCAATGATCTTCTCTAAGGTCGCAATACTTAAACCGATCAGGCCGTATTGTTCTGCTTGTTTCAACGCTTTCTTTAGATAAACCTGTGCGGAGTCAGCTTGAATTTCCTGATATATATCAGCAATCTTCAGATACAGCAGCACCAAATATTTTGGATTTAAATCTTGAGTGAAATCTTTTTCAGCATTGATGTAGTTTGTTAATGCTCTATCGGTATCTCCGAACTTCACGTAGATATCGCCGATGGATTCATATGACAAACCCTTAATATTTCCTTCTCCCGAAGAAATATTCATTTGGATGATCTTTTGATAAAAGTCCATTGCTTTTTCATCATTCCCTTGAAGGTCGTACAAGTCCCCGATATATTTATAAGAATGCAAAATTAAGTAAGGCTCGTTTTCATACCTCTGCCGGATATCCAAAGCTTTAAAGAACAAAGACATCGCTTCATCATACTCACCTTTTGCAATACTTACCAAACCTAAATTATTTAGTGCTGTGGCTTGAGCATATAAAAGATCAATTTGCTGGAATTTTTCAAATGCGGATTGATATTTTTCAACGGCATCTTCATACAATCCCTGATGAAAGTAAATATTCCCCATATCAATCAAATGCCAACCCACTCGAGATGAATAATGCTCAATCCGGGAATAGATTTCCAATGAGCTGACATAGTATTCTAATGCCTGGGTCGGTAATCCCTGCTCATTCAAGATAGCTCCGATAGTCATTTGGGTTGATGCAATAATTGTGTCCGGAACAACTCCGTCATTTTCAAGGATTTGATATCCGAAATTCAATGCTTTCTGCGGATTGGAATGCATCTGACTCAGTGCAGAGTCCAGCAATGCTTCAGGGTTCTGCGAAACATCAGCCCGCAGAATGAATGTAAGTCCAAGAATCAGATTTAAATATTTTATCATAAGTGTACGTTGAATATAGATTGTTCTAATTTATCACCTTTCAATATTCATCTCCAACTATTGGGATAATATTATTGACCGGTTTCGTGAAAACCATACTCAAGCTAAGTATATTTTATTCATGAATATTCCGGGAACCTCATTAGTGGTTTTTCCGTTTAACCTCCGTAATTTTCATTATGTCTAAACTGGCAGAAATCAATCGGATAACCATCTTCTTCCATTCGTTGTGGATCACACTTGGAGCGGGAGTTCTTCTTTTAATTTATCTGATTGTTCTTGCTCAGGATCTGCCGTCCCTTGAACAGCTTGAGAATTATGATCCTGATCTTGTCTCTCGTATTTATTCCAGGGATGGAGAAGTCCTGCACGAATTATTTCTACAGAAACGGGTTTTTGTAGAGCTGGACAGTATCCCTGATCATATGAAACACGCTGTTATCGCGTCGGAAGACCGGCGGTTCTACGATCACTGGGGGTTGTCTCTGCGAAGTGTTGCCCGTGCCATTGTCATCAACGTTCTCTCTCTCAGTTACCGTCAGGGATTCAGTACACTCACTCAGCAGCTGGCTCGGAATTTGTACAAATCAATCGGGTTTGAAGACAGTATCACGCGGAAGATTAAAGAGGTGATCACGGCGATCCAAATTGAACGGACGTATACCAAAGATGAGATTCTTGAAATGTACATTAATACCGTTCATTTCGGACATGGGACTTACGGTGTTCAGGCAGCCGCTAAGCGGTTCTTCGGAAAAGATATCAGTCAGATCACACCGGATGAGGCGGCATTACTTGTTGGTGTTCTTCCTTCACCGGCACATTATTCACCCATTCGTCATAAGGAAAAAGCGACCACTCGTAGAAATATCGTTCTGCGCTTAATGCGCGATCAGCATTATCTCTCCCAAGATGACTATGCGGAGTATCGAAGCCGAAGTTTAGACAGCGTTCTAGAAGAACCGCTATCGGGGAAAGCTCCCTACTTTACCGAATACGTCCGTCGGTTTCTGGAAAAAGAAGATGAAACCCTTGATATCAACATCTATCGTGACGGACTCAAAATCTATACCACACTCGATTCCCGACTTCAATCCATTGCAGAAGAGATGCTCTTGCGTTCGGTAGACAAAAACCAAGATGCCTTCAACCAACGGGTTTTTAACGATGAGGACGAGTTCTCCCGACTGGGATACTTTGGGATATTCCCTGAGGATACGGTGAAAATGATGATGGAAGGTGAATTACCGCTTTATAAAGATCTCCGGAAACAGCTTCTTGTCCAAGCAGCCTTTGTTGCCATTGATCCATCCACCGGGCAAATCCTTGCCATGGTCGGCGGCCGTCCTGACTACCACGATCAGTATAACCGTGTAACTCAAGGTGCGCGTCAACCCGGATCCGTTTTCAAGCCCTTCGTTTATACCGCAGTCATCGATAATGGCTATCCTGTCACAAAACAATTACTGAACCAGCCTGTTGTTTTGAATGTGCAGAATGCAACCGGAGAATGGGTGAAATGGATGCCGCGCAATTATGATGAAAGCACCGGTGGATTAACCACCTTGAGAGAAGGACTGAGACGTTCGCTGAATCTGATCTCCGTGAGAATGATCCAGGAATTAGTCCCTGCGCTGGAAGTGAAAAAAACCTCGAACCGACTCGGAATTACGACGGATGTCCGTGCGGTGGACGCTATCGCTCTCGGAACATCAGAGGTTTATCCGCTTGAAATCACGGCTGCCTACGCGACGTTTGCCAACAAAGGGGTGTACTCTAAACCGTATGCTATCACCAAGATTGAAGATCGTTTCGGGAATACAATCCGGGAATATTATCCTGAGCAGGAAGAAGTGCTGAGTCAAGAAACCGCTTACTTAATGACCAATTTATTGCAAACAGTTGTAGATCGCGGGACCGGGGGGAGTGCCCGTTGGAAATACCTTTTCTATCATCCCGCGGCAGGGAAAACCGGAACAACTCAAGGATTCAGCGATGCGTGGTTCGTCGGATTTTCGCCCTACTTAGCAGCAGGCGTTTGGTTTGGCGTTGATGATTATTCGATCAGCCTCGGGAAAGGTCAATCGGGGACGTATGCTGCATTACCGGCCTGGGCAAGATTCATGCGGGAAGCCCATAAAATCCAAGATCATCCGAAAAAAGATTTTGATGTACCCAAAGGAATCGTTTCGATGGATATCTGTTCCGTTTCAAAGAATATACCAACATCATCCTGCCCAACAGAGACAGAGATTTTTATCTCAGGAACCAGTCCGACGAAATCCTGCCCCCTACACAAATAGTGTATCTAAAATTTCCTGTGCTTCTCGTCTGACTAAATAAGCCGGATCACGATCTCTGCTGTCTGCTAACCCAAATACATTTTGCACGATGGTTCGTATTTCATTACGCTGAACATCATCGCTGAAATTAAAACGGATGAACTTTCCAAGACCTCTGATCGCCTTTGATCGGATCACATGATTTGAATGCTGACATTTTCGGATAAAGGTTTCGAAAATCTTTTCTTTATCCTCATCTGAAATGTTGTTTGGATTCAAACTCTCACAGACTTTACCCAATGCGCGAACTGCTGTGTCTTCTGTTTCTTTTTTCGGGCTTTTGATCGATTGCAAAATCACCGGCAAAGCAATTTGAATTTCAGGAGATTTGATTTTTCCAAATGCATACAATGCAAACGCAGTGTCAACGGAATCATGTTTTTCTGTAAACACTTCCAATAGCGGTTTGATTGCTGAAGGACCCATTAACCCGCAAGTTTGAGCAAAGAGCAGCTCGGAACGAAGATCGGTATCGTGAATCTTTTCAATGATGAAGGGAATGATCTGCGGTCCCAAAGATGCTGTGGTTTTCTGAGCCAACTCCACAGCATACGCTAATTCTTTCCGATCAAACGTGTCGATATAAAACAGCGAAGTCAACGCATCAAAAATGATAGGGATTTCATTGGGATCAACTCCATTTTGGACTGAGCCAGAAATCTCTTGAACGCCCTCAATAATAATTTTAGAGTCTGCTGATGATAATTTTTTCAATATCTTTTCCATGTCCTCCTCCGATTAGTTTAAAAAGAGTTGATGAACGGCAGGTCGATCAGCAATGTCTACAACGGATTTCAACATCTGTTTCCCGTTTTCCAAGGAAGTTGCATCTGAACAAAATGCTCGAAAAATCGGTTCTCCTTTTTCTACGTGATCTCCGGTCTTTTTATAAAACTGAATCCCTGCACTTTGATCAATTTGATCCGACGCCTTCTTTCTTCCGCATCCTAATTCGACGGTTGCAAGTCCGATTTGATATGTATTTATGGATTGGATCACCCCAGTTTCCTCCGCATGGATCTCGACAGAGAATTGAGGTGAATGCAATTGACTATCCGTAAAACAGTTTGGATCACCATTCTGAGCTTCGACCATTTCTAGGAATTTATCCATGGCTTTCCCTGATCGGATCAGTTCTTTCTGGACGTCGATTGATTCTTCTCGAGTTGATGTCATCCCGGATTGGATCAATAGTTTCGCTCCCAATTCATAGGTCAAATCCATCGTATCGGTGGGTCCTTCGTCTTGCAGACATTGCACAGATTCCATAACTTCACACCACAAGCCGGCATACTTGCCCAAAGGCTGATCCATGCTAGAATATACAACATCAGTCATTACGCTAAAGTTTTCACCGATCTGTTTTAATCGGCTACCCAAGTCGTGTGCTTCTTGCAGCGTTTTCATGAATGCACCGTTTCCGACTTTAACATCCAAAACCAATCCTCGAATGCCTTCAGCAATTTTCTTACTCATAATGGAACCGCAAATCAGGGGAATGGATTCAACCGTAGCGGTGACATCTCTGAGCGAATACATTTTACGGTCAGCTGGGCAAATATCTTTGGTTTGACCGATCATGGCAATACCGACTGATTCAGTCAGTCTTGCAAATTCATCAAGCGGGATATCCACTTGAAATCCAGGGATCGTTTCCAGTTTATCAAGTGTCCCGCCGGTATGCCCTAAACTCCGCCCGCTGATCATCGGAATCGCTAAACCCGCCGAAGCCAGAAGCGGACCTAAAACAATCGATACTTTATCGCCGACGCCGCCCGTACTGTGTTTATCTGCCGGAAAGGTATCAAGATGGGAGAAATCCATTCGGCGACCGGAATTCAGCATGATCTCTACAAAGTATGATATTTCTTCATCTCCCATCCCCTGAAAAAATATCGCCATTAATAATGCAGACATTTGATAGTCGGGAATGGTTCCGCTGACATAATTGTTTAAAAAGGATTGCAGCTCTGTCTTGGATAATGTGTGACCTGCTCTTTTCTTTTTGATGATTTCTGTAGGGATCATGATGCTGAATTGTTGTTATTTTATAATATGTAATGTAGGTAAAAATAAGCATCCGACTTAGTGTGTGAAAAGGTGAAAGTTTTAATCAATGATTTAAAGAAATTTCAATCAATAAAAAAGATTTGAAGCTCCACAAATCCGTTTTAGATTTATAACGGTATCACGATAAATGAAAGGATAAAATCACATTGAAAGTATGCGATTGCACGATGCCGAGTTTACACGCTCACACAGATGATCTTCGGCTTTTTGATTCCTTGCCGACCAAACATGTTATTCGGACGATGATCTTAGAACATGCTCGTATTTACGCGTTTCTCGAGGAGTTGGGTGATTTGGCGAAAGAAATTAAACCGATGACTTCTTTAGCTGACAACCCTCAAGTTTCTGAAAAATTCCGCTATCTCGTTGATCATTTGTTACGATCAGAACGGCACCATATCCGTGAAGAAAATGTGATTATCAGACGACTTTACCGACTCAAAGTCTTTGCACCGGGGAATGAAATCCGCGCCCAGCATGACTCCCTCAGGGTGAAAAAAAGAAAACTGGAAAACCTTCTATACGGTATTCATACGATGGACTTTTTATCGTTTAAAAAAAGTGCCTTGCGAGCCATGAAAAAAATACAAAAGGGATTAAAAGAACATATCATGCTCGAAGACACCGTGTTGTTCCCGACAGCGCTTGAACATATCCCTGCAGACGAATGGAAACAAATGAAGAAAGAATGTGATGCAATCGGATACTGCTGTTTTACACCCAAAACAGATACCGTATTTCAGAAAAAATAGTTTGTACTCCTTATTGTATTCAATGTAATCTTAATAATATGATCTCATATTAAAGCAGATTATATTATCAAACGTATCGAGAATAATCTCGAATTTCACACGATGAATAAATCACTCACCTATATCGCTGTATTCGGAACGCTGTGGGGCTTAATGGAAGCCACACTCGGGTCTTTACTGCATTTAATGAAAATCCCATTTTCAGGTTCGATCTTATCCGCAACAGGGATGATCATTATTCTCATCGCACGAACCATCCATCCGCAAAAAGGCAGCACGTTAATGATGGCCATCGTAGCTGGGGTGATCAAGGTCATGAGTCTCTCAACCGTAAAACTCGGACCCTTTATCGGGATAATGTTTGAAGGCTTTTTGCTAGAGATAATCTTAACGATCTTTTCGACCAATATGTTGGGATTTCTTGTTTCAGGGGTTGCCGTTTCATTAGCACCACTTATTCAAACACTTGCAGTTAAAACCATTTTATTCGGTGCGGATTTTATCCCTGTAATACTCAGTATGGCAGAGGGATTTTCAAATCAATTCGGTTTCGGTGCTGGTTATTGGGTATTGGGTTTATACATCGCTGTTCATTTTTTGTTTGGACTGGGCGGAGCAGGTTTTGCATGGTTTATTCAATCAAAATTGCAGGTAACGAATGATCGCTAAATCCATCACTGCGTCATCTCGTTTTTGGTGTGCTGTACTGATATTTCTCAGTTTATTTTTTTTAAAAACGTCTCCGATTTATGTGATGATTTTCATTTTAACCGTATCTCTGTTATTTGATCGTGACACACTCCGTCCGCTGAAATTTGTTTCATTTTGGATTATCATCGCACTTTTAGTCATTCTTGTTCCACTTTTTACCGGTGTGCCGGATTCATCTCTGTGGATATTCAAATACAGCAGTAAACAGTTGATCAGCATGGTCATGATGTCATTACGCGGGATTGCCGTGTTTCTGTTGTTTCAAGTGATGACCGTCAATCTGAACAGTAGTAAAGTATCTTTTGTTTTTACCAAACTCGGAATCAAACATTTTCATACATTATATGAAATGTCAAACCAAACGATACCGCAGATTCGTACGATTTTATCTGCAAGAACAACAGACTTCAGCGTTCATTGGAAACAAAAACGAACATTACACCATATCATGGATTTGATCGTTCATATTTTAAATGATGTTATTCAGCTCATTGAATTAATGAACGATCATCCTTCAACGCATCGTCGTATGAAACAATCACAGTTGCTCGATCAACTCCGGGAAAGAACAGCTCCTTCATTAACCGTGCTAATCGGAGGTTCGGGTTCCGGAAAATCTCAATGGTTATCTCAACTCGTTGATGAAATTAACAATATAGGTCAAACGGTAGACGGCGTGATCTCTGAAAAAATTATTCTTGAGCCTGACCATTGGTATCACACTCTAAGGCGGATTGCAACAAACGAATCAAAACAATTGAATACGATGAACGATATGGATACTCCGATCCAAGTCGGTAAATTTTTCTTTTATCCTGATGTCATTGAATGGGGATGCGGTCAAATCACCCAATCGGTCGATTCTGATTATTTGATCATCGATGAGGTGGGGCTTTTAGAATTTAACGGTGAGGGCTTTTTACCGGCGCTAAAAAAAATAGGAACAGAATTTAAAGGTCATTTGATCATTACGTTGAGATCGCGATTAGTAAATCAAATTGAGCCTTTCTTAAAAAATCAGTTACTATCCATTTCCGATTGGGAAAAAACCGTGATCAATCTATAAATCCAGCTTCTTAATCCGTCTTTCGTGGCGGTCGCCTTCAAACGGGATCTTCAGCCACATATCAATCATTTCTATGACTTTTCCCGGCGAGATGAATCTTGCGCCAAAAGATAAAACATTTGCACCATTATGCTGCCGTGAGAGTTTCACAATTTCCTCCGGGCCATCATAAAATACGGCTGCCCGTACACCTTTTACACGATTGGCTGCCATTGCTTCGCCCTGCCCTGATCCGCCGAAGATAAATCCACGGTTATCAGGATTTCCTGCTACTGCATGTGCCGCAGGAAGAATAAAATCAGGGTAATCATCTTCTCGGTCATAGGAATATGCACCGAAATCCTGAATTTCATATCCTTCTTTTTCTAAATGTTCTTTGACGGTTTCTTTTAAATGAAAGCCCGCATGATCGGTTGCTAAAACTATTTTCATTCTGATTACCTTAAGTTTGAAATGTGTTGACGGATTTTTGCTTCAACCTGCTCAACGGTGAATCCAAATTCTTTTGCAAGATCGCCGGCTGGAGCCGATGCACCGAATCGATCCAGTCCGATATTGACCCCGTTCGGACCGGTATATTTTTCCCATCCGCGTGTAATCCCTGCTTCGATGGAAACAGCAAGACAGCCCCTCATCGGAATTAATGCCTTCCGATATTCTTTGGATTGAGCATCAAACAATTCCATCGACGGCATACTAACCACTCGAACTTGTTTATCGGTCATGTTTGAAGCCACTTCCATGGCAAGAGCCACTTCCGATCCGGTGGCAATTAAAATGATCTCCGGTCTGTCATCGCAGTCCAAAACCGAATATGCTCCTTTGCGGACTCCGGCTTCAATATTTTCTAACGACAACGGCAGAACAGGAAGACTTTGACGACTCAGCATCAATGCGGTCGGAACTGATTTAGACTCTACTGCAATTTTAAAACACGCGGCGGTTTCTTTTGCATCTGCCGGGCGGAATGTATACAGGTTCGGGATAGCCCTCAATGCCATCAAATGCTCGACCGGCTGATGGGTCGGACCGTCTTCCCCGACATAAAATGAATCATGGGTGAATTCATAGATCACCGGTAATTTTTGGAGTGCGCTTAATCGAACGGCCGGGCGGACATAATCTGAAAAGACGGCAAAGGTTCCGCCAAACGGGATCATTCCGCCGTGAAGTGCCATCCCATTCATAATTGCGCCCATCGGAAATTCACGAACGCCAAACGCAAGATTACGGCCTTTACGGTCATCTCGGTTAAAATCACCCCATGTTTTCGCAAACCCGCCTGTATGATTTGACGGTTCCAAATCAGCAGATCCGCCAACAAGGTGCGGGAGTTGTTCCGCTAATTTTTCCAACACGATCCCGAAGGTTTTTCGTGTTGCTAACGGTGTTTGCTCATCAAACTCGGGTAAGGTTAAATCACCCGGAATTCCTTCCATCACGGATGCCCATCGCTGCTTGAAATCAATATCCGTTTTTGCCCATTCTAATTGGGTCTTCCACTTGGATATGTTTTCCTGAAGATTTTCAAACCGAGCTCGGAAATATGCTTTCGCTTCCTCCGGGAGATAAAACGATTCGGGCGCTAATCCTAATTTCTCTTTTGTCGCATCAATTTCATCTTGGGGCAGGGGTGAGCCGTGTGTGTTGTGATCCCCTTCCATTCCAGCTGATCCGAATGCCATGGTGGTTCGTCCAATGATGATACTCGGACGATCGATGACCTGTGCCTTCTGGATGGCATCTCGAATAGTCTCATGATCATGTCCGTCAATGTCCTGAACATGCCAGCCGAATCCTTCAAACACCGTTGCATAGTTTGTTGAATCCGAACGGTTTGTATGTCCGGAGATTTGTTTTTCATTGGCATCATAATATAAAATCAGCCGTGACAATCCCAAATGACCTGCAATGGCAGCAGCGCCGAGTGCGATAGGCTCCTGCAAGTCACCATCACCGGCAAGGACGTAAGTGAAGTGATCCACAAAATTGCTTTCTTCCCCGAGAAACTCCATTTGATGCCGCAACATTGATTCGGCTAAGGCCATTCCGACGGCCATTCCGACACCTTGCCCTAACGGACCGGTCGTCGCTTCCACTCCGGGGAATTCGACTTCCGGATGTCCCGGAGTTTTACTGTG
This sequence comes from uncultured bacterium, assembly GCA_964422145.1. Classification (GTDB taxonomy): domain Bacteria; phylum Fidelibacterota; class Marinisomatia; order Marinisomatales; family JACNKV01; genus JACNKV01. Next base: position 124,611 of record CAYQZV010000002.1, read on the forward strand.
TAATTGGCGGAAGTTTTTCAGATCGTTAATGGTCAGCCATCCGTTGAGGGTCAGCAGCGAGTAGAGAAGCATGGATTCATGTCCTGCTGAAAGCACGAAACGATCCCGGTCAAACCAATTTGGGTCATCCGGATCAAAATTCAGGAATTCTGTAAATAAAATTGTGGCAAAATCAGCAGAACTCATCGCACCTCCGGTATGACCGGAGTTGGCATTACGGACGCCGTCCATGACCAATCCTTTGATCACATTGACCAAAAACAGATCCTTATCTTCCTTGGACCATAAATCGAATTCTGAAAGATCGTTATAGCTTCTCATAATTTAATAAAGGGGTTAATGGGTTATTTCTAAGAATTTCTGAATAGATTCAATTGGGTTTTCCGTTCCATAGACAGCTGATCCGGCGACTAAAATATCTGCCCCGGCATCGGAGACTTCTTTGGCATTACTGAGTTTGATCCCGCCATCCACTTGTATCAGCACACGATCTTGCAGACATAGCTCAACCAACCTCTGTTTAATCTGCATAACACGTTCTGTGGATCCGGTGAGATATCCCTGCCCTCCGAACCCGGGTTCAACACTCATGATCAAAATCATATCCACTTTTTCCAAATACGGTTCAATCTCGTCGATAGGTGTTTTAGGTTTGATCGATATCCCTACTTGCTTCCCTGCGGCACGAATCAGATCGATCACTTCATCCGGATTATCAGCCGCTTCTATATGAAAGGTGATCCCGTCTGCACCTGCGCGTGCAAAGGGTTCTACCAATTTTTCCGGATTAGTCACCATTAAATGAACGTCCAAAAATCGGTCAGTGTGTTGGCGAAGTGATCGAACAACCAAAGGACCGATCGTCAAATTGGGAACGAAATGATTATCCATCACATCAATATGGATGTATTCTGCTCCGCCTTGCTCACATATTTTGACAGCAGAATACAGATCGGAAAAGTCAGCCGATAGAAGCGAGGGGGCGATAATCGTCGTTTTATTGCTCATATCCTGCTTAAAGTTTACTCAATCAAAATATATCATTGAAAGAGACTTTGATAACAAATCCCGTCTGTTTGGAGGTGTTCATTAATCCCACTCAAACCCGGTTGTTTGGTTTGATTTTATATCCACTTCAACGCTGTTATAATCTTTTAATGCAGGGATATAATAATACAGTATTCTGAATTCAAGATCTTCATCCACCCAAACAGAATCCGGTTCGCCTAATGTTATGACAATTTCACTCAAGGACGGAGATTGGTTCAAGAACATCCATACATCATATTCTGTCATTAATCCCTGAGAAAAAGGGGTTGAGACTGAATCGGGAAGCTGGGGGATATCTTCAAGGGTATCAGTGATAACTGACGGATTGGGGACACATGCCGTGATCAGGATGATCAAAACGATTGTGATAGGGAATATTCGCATCGTAATAACCTAGGTATTTCGGGATATGAAAAACAAGCTGGTTTCTAATTCATTTCATTTGGAGGAATGAATATTCTTAAATTAGGTGTACAATTTTTAGGGATTATCATGACAAAAGAAAAAAAGAAAAATAGATTTTATTCTGACAAAGATTTTCTAAACAGCCCGGAAGCGCGAACCATTCGGCTGACTTCTGAATATTTAGGTCCGCAACAGAGATTTAACCGAAATCATATTGAAGACACCATCGTATTTTTCGGATCTGCAAGGATTCATTCAAAAAAGCAGGCAGAATCAGTACTCAAAAAAGCAGGTAAATCCATCTCTGAAAAACAACGAGCAACGCTTGAGCATAATATTGAGTTGAGCCGTTATTATGAAGAGGCGCGTGAACTAGCTTACCGACTGACAAAATGGAGCAAAAAACTTAAGAACAAGAAGCATCGATATATCATTACATCCGGCGGCGGTCCGGGAATAATGGAAGCCACAAATAGAGGGGCTTCCGAAGCGAAAGGATTATCAATCGGATTAAACATCACCCTTCCGTTTGAACAGTCCGGTAATCAATGGATCACTCCGGATTTAAACCTACAGTTTCATTACTTCTTCATGAGAAAGTTCTGGATGGCGTACTTAGCCAAAGCGCTGGTTGCCTTCCCCGGTGGATTCGGAACGTTGGATGAATTGATGGAGTTACTGACTCTCATCCAAACAGAGAAAATTCATAAATCCATCCCGATCATTCTTTACGGAAAAGAATTTTGGTCTACCATTATTAATTGGGATTACCTGGTTGAAATCGGAACCATTAGTAAAAACGATTTAAAATTATTTACCATTTGTGACACGGTGGATGAAGCGTTCGACGTCCTGAAAAATAAAATTACCGGCAAACACAGCGGTCCGAATTTTTAAGGTGAAAGCATGACAGGAATCTCACAAAAACATCGGTGTCCCTGGCCCGGTAATAATACCAAAATGATTGCGTATCACGATGATGAATGGGGCGTTCCGGTTCATGATGATCAGAAACTGTTTGAATTTATAGTTTTGGACTCATTTCAGGCCGGGTTAAGCTGGGCGATTATCCTCAAAAAACGAGAAGGATTCCGCAACGCTTTTGACCAATTCGATCCAGCGAAAATATCGAAGTACACAGAAAACAAAATCAATGAACTGATACTTAATCCTGAAATTATCCGGAATAAATTAAAAATCAGATCCACCATATCAAATGCTCAAGCGTTTTTAGCTGTCCAAAAAGAATTCGGTACCTTTGATGCCTTCATCTGGCAATTCACAGGCGGTGAAACGATCGTCAATCAATGGAAAACACTTGATGAAATTCCTACACGATCTGAGGAATCTGATGCAATGAGTGCCGCGTTAAAAAAACACGGATTTAAGTTCGTCGGGACCACGATCTGCTACGCATTCATGCAGGCCGCAGGAATGATCAATGACCACCTTGTGGAATGTTTTCGGTATAATGAAGTTTAGAGTAGATCAGTAATTAAAGAATTAATCCAATAGTTTATCGTAAATCTGAATTAATTCTTTTGTCTGTTCGCCAGGTTTCCCATCTCCGATAACGGTATCATCTATTTGTATGATTGGGACGATACCGGACACACTCCCTGTCTGAAATACTTCTTTCTTAGTTTTTAATTCATCCAGGGTTATTGTTTGATATTTGACGGGATACGGAGAGATATCGATGATCATTTTTCGAGTAATTCCAGGCAAAACTTCCCCTTCCCGTGTGTGAAGGATCCCATCCGAAAACCAAAACAGGTTTGAGCGTGAACCTTCATAAACCTCATGTTTCTCATTAATGAGTAACGCTTCAAAAAACCCGTTTCTTCTTGCTTTGTTGTAACTTAAGTAGCATTCGAGATACGACAAAGATTTCACTGAGGGTAATGATCTCTGCTGCACCACACTCATCACCTTCACTCCATTATCTACTTTCGGATTTTCTTCCATTTTAGATGAAATCACAATACAGTCGTCCGGTGTCACAACAACTTTTAGCCGCTGAAGGTCACTATCTGATCGATCCACGACAGTCAAAATCATTTTTCGAACATCATCCATCGAATATTTTAACGGGAGTTCTATTTGTTCCGCAGACGAAAAAAGACGCTGTAAATGGTCTTCTAATCCAAATACTGACCGATGTTTGGTTGTCCTCATGGTTTCAAATACACCAGCGCCATACATCACAGCATCAGAAAATATATTGACCATGGCTTCTTTTTCTTCCACCATTTTATTGTTAATCATCAGTTGCATTACTCACTCCAATAATATTTTCTAACGGTTTATCTCACTTGTAAACGAAGAGGCTTTTGCAAAGGTTTCCTGATACTCATCCTCTTCATTAGAATCTAGTGTAATTCCCCCACCGATTCCCAAGGATATCTTATTCCCCTCCTGCATTACGGTCCTTATAGCAATGTTCATATCCAAATCACCATTTGGATAGATCACACCGATCGAACCAGTGTAAACTCCGCGCCTTTCCTGCTCCAGCTCATCAATGATCTCCACGGCTCGTTTTTTTGGACATCCGGTTATTGATCCGCCGGGAGACATGGATAAAAGAGCATCCATTGGGGATACATCTTTTCGCAGCATTCCGGATACGGTAGAGAATGTATGCCAAACAGAGGGAAGTTTCTTCAACCCTTTTTTCTCAGTGACTTGCACCGTCCCGATTTCACAAATTTTCCCAAGATCATTTCGAAGGAGGTCTGTTATCATGAACAGTTCTGCTTCTTCTTTACGACTTTCTAATAAATCTTGTTTCATTCTTTCATCAAATTGGTCTGATCTGGGACGCGTTCCTTTAATCGGTTCTGTGCTTATTCTACGGTTTTCGATTTTTATGAATCTTTCCGGTGACAAGCTCAATACCGCACCATTATCCAATGGAATGAACGTTGCAAAATCCACTGGATTTTTTTTCAACAAATACAGGAATAATTCTTCAGGTTTTCGGTCTGTGGTTCCGACCAGCTGATGAGTAAAATTCACCTGATAAATATCACCATGTAAAATATATTGAATGATATTTTTGAATCTCTTTCCATATTTCTGACGATCGAGTTTAGGAATTAAGTCTATAGGTTCGTCTTGGGCACTCATCGGTTTCAGGTCGGTTATGATATCTTCTAACTCTTTTATAAAGTGTTTGTCATCCGAATGGATAATCGTTGCATCATCACGAAACTCTATCCAATTATCATACACAGAGAAACAAATATCCGGGGTTTTTATAGCAGAATGTCTTGATGCAACGCCTAGCAACTCTCTTCCCATATCGTAAGAGATGTACCCGACAAACAACTTTCCTGTATGTTTTTCATAAAATTCTTTTACCTTGTTCTTCTTATCTCCGCAATAATGGATAAACGTCTCTGAGGGGTGATAAGCAAGAATTCTTTTCCAACCAGATGCTGATTGACTCCAAGTCATAGCCGGATTTAATCTGGATCGGGAAAGGTGTTGAAACACAGATAGAATATTTACAGGAGGAAGGTGATTCTTATTCATTCAGAATATTCCTCATCAATTGTGTTCCTGCTTCTGTCATAAAAGATTCCGGATGGAATTGCACACCGGATAACGGAAATTTATGATGACGAATAGCCATAATCTCTCCATCTTTATCTTCTGCTTCCAATTCAAAATCCTTCGGGACAGAATCAATGGCCAGTGAATGATATAAAGCAACGTTTAACGGATTCGGCAGTGATGAAAACATTCCTTTTTGTTGATGAAATATTTCTCGGGTTTTGCCATGTGTTGGTCGAAACGCTTTTCGAATTTTAGAGCCAAATACTTCTCCAATGCATTGCATGCCAAGACACACACCAAAGATAGGGATGGATTTATAAAAAACACGGATAACCTCATTGCTGATCCCCGAATCTTTGGGCTCTCTTGGGCCGGGAGAGATCACAATGCGATCCGGAGATAAGTCATGAATCTCTTCGATCGTTATTTGATCATTCAAAACAACGTTGGTTTCGAAACCAATGGTTTCAATCTGCTGGTATAGGTTGTATGTGAATGAATCGTAATTGTCAATCATTAAGACCATATCTGTCACGCGGATAATTCTCGTGAAATATCAATGTGAATTTACTGAAACTATGGCGATAAGAATGAGGAATATTGTATAGAATAAAACACATATCGCCCGGCGGTGAGGTCGACCACCGGACGATACTAAAAAAGAGATTAGTTATTCAAATAAGTCCATTGAATAACAAAAACCCCTGAAACACCAATGTCATCATAATAACTCATGATTTCAAAAGCGGGATATTTGCCGTCTGCAGTGTTGACGACGTAGACATAATCGTGCGGCATCACAAGATGAGAATCTGTAGTATAATACCAATTGCTTTCTTCCGTGTTAAATCCTTCCACAAATGCTGATGCGTCCGGTATTTCTGTAGCATCATCTAAACTTTCTGCATTCACAACAGCGATACTTGCATTTTCTCCGACGGCTAATCTTGGATCATAAATCGTCGGTGCACCTTCCGCAGGTTGCCATTGTATTGCATAAAACTTTACGTCATAATCACCGCCGGACGTTGTTGTGCCGGAGTTGGTGGCAAACGTAAAATATTCCGCAACATCAGGTGATTTAACATTGATCGTGGTATACGTATCATACCCGGCATCTTCTTCTTGTTTTTTATCTTCGCAAGCGATCGTAAATAACATCAGGCTTATTAGGGTAATCCATAGTGTCTTCATTTACTCTGTCCTCTATTCTTTTGTTGTTTTGATTGAAAATCCGAGATACCATTCTCGTCCCGGCATTGGTCCCCATGTCTCATCATAGACATCGGTAATATTTTTTATTCCGGCATTCATGGTGAAATAATTCATGACCGGCATGCTGATATTTGTATGGAAAAGAGTATAGTCATCTATCCATTGTTCGATGAGCTCACCTTCGATAACGCTTTCTTCACCATAGTACCTTTCCCCGATAAATTGTGCCCGAAGATTCCAAGCGATATTATAAGGGAGACTGACGTTAATGGTCTGATTTAATTTATGTTTTGCTTTCAAATTGATCGGGCTCTCGTTATCAACATCCCAAGAATCCAAATATCCATAACCGATGGACCATTCAATATTTGAGGTCAAAAACCATTTCAAATCCAAATCCACACCCATAGTGCGGGCTTTTGAAATATTTGCTGTGATCCATTTTTCAAGGTTTGAGTCTTCATCATGTCCATTCGGAACATAATCAATTAAGTTGCGGATTTGATTATAGAAAAAACTGATTCTGCCGTGATATGATCCGGAGTCCCAGCGTTCTACATCCATGGATACACTTGAAGAAATCTCTGGTTTCAAATTAGGGTCTCCATCGATGTGATACCCGGCTTGTGGTATTTGAAAAAATAAATAGAGTTCTTTGAAACTCGGGGCTCTGAATCCACGGCCAAAAGACCATCGTATTCTGGATACTAAGTCCGGTTTATACATTAATGCAATTTTAGGGGAAACATGTGAGCCATACTGAGAGTGTTCATCCAGACGAATCCCGTTTAAAAGAGTGAATTTGTCACTGATTTCCCAATCATCCTGCGTAAATGCATAAAGCAGATTTGATTCCGATGACCCGCTTGTAATTCTGTCTGATTCGATCGATTCATTCACGAACCCAACCCCCCCGTTCAATTGATGCCGTTTAAACTGATATTGAAAGAAAAGATCTAAATTTAATCGGTCATCAATGGTACGATCACTTTTTCGTTTAAAATTAGAGGAGGCTACAAATTGCTCATACAAATGATTATAATGCGATATTTCAAGGCTGGGTTTAATCAGCAGTTTATCTCGATTAATTTCCAATTCAAATCGGTTCATTGAGCGAATATTATCTGAAATATCTGTAAACACATTCTCAATATTCAATTCTTGCTTTTCCCAGAATGAGTCATTTGCATAGCGGATTGTTGCCCACGCAAATGAATTGTTTTCAAGACGAAATCCCGCATTATATTTGTTATATTTGCTTCCGTCTTCCCATAAGCTGTTCCCATCTACTGCGTCACCGCCGTAAGTTCTAACTCCTGCATTGAATTTGGATACCCAATCATACATTCCGCCTGTTACAGATACACTGCTATTCAACCGTCTGAAACTGCCCAGATCGCCATAGAATGAAGATGAAAATTCGCTTTTGGGTTGTTTCGTGATGATGTTGACAACACCGCCCATAGCCTCACTTCCATAGATGGCAGATACTGCTCCTTTTACCACTTCGATCCGTTCAATTTGATCCACTGCGATTTGAGAGATATCCAATTGGCCATTCGTTCTTCCAATCATCCGCATACCGTCGATCATCACTAAAATATGATCGGCATCAAATCCGCCAATTTCAACTCCGGTCCCAAACTGATTTTCGACAACCGCAATTCCGGTCACTTCATTTAATATACTGGATACATCCTGTGCGCCCATCCGTTGAAGTTTCTCTCCCTTGATCACTTGAGTTGTGATCGGAACATCCTTCAATAATCGTTCTGTTCTTGTCCCGGTTACTACAATCGAAGACATTTCAATTAATTCTTTTTCCAATGAAAATGTCAGTGGGCGTTCAACAGGAAAATCGATTTCTTGTTTTATCGTTTGATAGCCGATGATGGAAACAATTAACTCTCCCGATTTAAAAGGAATTTCTTGTAAAACAAAGTCGCCGTTCAGATCGGTAATACAACCAATATCGGTTTGATAAAAATATATGTTAGCAAACGATAATGGGACACCGGATTCCGCATCCACGACATGACCTTTTATCATAAAGTTTTCAGCAGAAAGCAATAAAGGGGTAAGCCATAATAGGGAAAGATAAGTTTTGGAAAGGTTAGTCGTGCGTTTTAATAAAGGTCTCAATAAATTCTTCAATTTCATTCTCTGTAATATTGCTATGACCTGCGCCCCAGAAAACCATACCGTGAAAGACACCCCCAAGTGCTTTTAGAACAAGTTGACTGTTCATACTTGGGAATTCGTTAATAGACATTGCATCTTCAATTAACTTTAAGAGGGTATTGTATAGTTTTTCTTGATAGGGTTTCCAGGCGGGGCGTTGGTCGTTTGAGGTCGATAAAGTTTGGGGTGCAAAAAAAAGAAATTCATATAAAGGGCGATCCTGATTGACCATTTCGGCAATGGCTTTTAAAATCGCAACAAATGTTTTTCTCGGGGATTTTGTCTCAAAGAGATGGTCTTCTATTCCCTCCCATAAATTTTGCCATCCGAAAAGTAAGATCGTATTAAAAATCTCTTCTTTTGATTTGAAGTAATAATAAAGGGTGGCTTTCCCAAAATCGGCATGCGATGCAATTTCATCCATCGTTGCATGCTCTAATCCTTTTTCTTTGAATACCGCTAAGGCACTCTGGATGATCAGTTTTTTTCTTGCTTCTTTTTCTGCTTTTTTTCTGTCCGTTGCCATTTTTATTCGATCGTTAAGTTGATTTTTCGAATTGACGGTCGAAAATTAGGACGAACGTTCAGTTCTAATCAAGAGAAAAATGTCTTTTTATATTATTTTTTTATAAGGGTTTGATTATTTATTCGTAGTTTTTTTTCATGGACTGGCAGCCTAATAAATACACCGTATAGAAACAAGCCATTGATACAACACTTAAAATAATCAGCAGTCGAAACCAAGGTTCGCCTGCGTCCATTCGCGTTGCAATATAATTAAAAGTGGTTCTAATCCATTCAATCCCTGCAAGAATCATCACAGCTTGAATAATCTGCAGCGATATCCTTTTTTTATATAAAAGAACAAACGGTAGAACTAACACGACCAATGATAATAATCCCATCCCTGCACGAGAGAAATGAGCCGCCAATGTAATGAAATTAATTCCGACAAGGAAAAATGTAAATTTCTTCATTCTATCTCCTTACTGCTGTGATTCTAATGCGGTATAGTCTAGTTCCGAACCCAGAACGCTATGCGGAATAAGATACACTGATAGCTGTACGATCGCAGCAACGAGGACCCACTTCCATGCTGTTTCCGGTGATTTTTTTAAACGCCAGATCGCAATCACCCACATAAGAAACGCAGCTGCGGATTTATTATCGGTCAGATCATGCCCAAAAGGCCAGCCTGTCCAATAGGCATCAAAAGCATATTTTTGAACGATCGGTCCCATCACCAATCCACCCAAACCCAACGTAATAATCGTAATTAAAGCATATTTAAATTGCCGTTCATATTTGGCAATAGCTTCAATCCCGGCTCTGTTTGCAAACAACATGGATGTAAACATCAGTAAAATATGCGGGATCAAAACTGCAGCAGGAACAGGACCTTTGAATCGGATGATTACCGGTTCTTCCGTTAATTCATAGCAATTTTCTTCGCCATCCATTAATCGGACGCGATACATCACTTTACCCGCCGGAGGTTGTTTCGGGATCGCTAAAGTGAGCACACCGTCTTCATTCGGAATTTGTATCGTTTGCCAATCATCGTGACTTCGGTAACGACGATAATCAAATTCTCCATGTATATCGGCACTCCCTGCTTCAATGGTCATCATGGCATCATCGGTAGAATTATGACTTCGCAATAATTTGTACACTACTTCCTTTCCGGCGATTTCAACAGCCCCTTTGATTGGATATGTCGGGCCGGTTTTCCGTTGATACACAACGGATGATAATGTAATTAATACGGCTAATGCCCAAAAGACGATTTGATTTTTCATCACTAATCCTTTCTCTGTATTCTTTCTCAATTCTTATTCTTAAAATTCGACGATGACCATCACATTTTCATCTCCGCGCCGTACCGTGACGGTAATCCTTTGCCCGGACTTAAAATCTGATAAACGATGCATATATTCATAAATCCCGTTTATAGATTTTCCGTCCATCGCAATAATCACATCGCCTTTTTTCAACCCGGCAATATCTGCCGGCCGGACCGGTATCACACCGTCAATTCGCAGCCCGTCACTTTCAGAGGATGTGACATCGGGCATGATCCCTAATGTCACTTTGAACCGTCTGCGCCCCGACGGATTCACTCTCGGTCCGGACTCTTTGAACGTCAGTCGAGATTCTTCATTCGCAAAGGTTAATGCTAAATCATACACATAATCGGATACCGTTTTCTGTCCGGCTGCGTTAATTAGTTCGACATCATCTCTCGATGTGTGATAATCTTCATGAATGCCCGTAAAGAAAAAGAGTACGGGAATATCTTCAAGATAAAAACTGGAATGATCAGACGGTCCTACACCTCCCGGAGATAACTCCACGCTTATTCCATATTTTTCTGCTGTCGGTTCCAGTTTGTCGGTAAACTCGGCTGCCGTTCCGGTTCCGCCGACCGAAAGAGTTTTGGTGCTGTCATTAAAACGGCCGATCATATCCAGATTCATCATCACATTCACGTTTTTCAGATCAATCAGCGGATTCGCCGTAAAGTACTTGGATCCGATCACGCCCATCTCTTCAGCGGTAAAAGCAATAAAAACAACACTCCGCTTTGGACGGGTTTCCCCAAGACTTAATTTTTCGATGATCTCCAAAATCCCGGCAACTCCGGACGCATTGTCATCCGCGCCGTTATGAATCACAAGAGTATCCACTTCGCGCGATCCGGAATGAGGACCTCCAAATCCCAGATGATCATAATGTGCTCCGATCACGACAAATTCATCTTTCAATACAGGATCAAACCCCTCAAGAATCCCCACCACGTTTTGTGTTGTAACTTTTTTCTTGAAAATATTTGTTATGGCGGTAACCGATTGATCAAGTACAAAGCTGGCCGGTTGTTGGTTTTCAATCAATGATGCTTCGATCTCAGCAATGGTACGTTCATTCGACTTCAGTATCTTATCCGCCATTGGCCGCTTCACGTGAACCAGCGGAATGCCCGATTCAGCTTGCCCCGGAGATTGGATCAACGGGATCAACTCATCTTTGGCATCAAAATCTCCACCGGAAACAAAGATCACACCGGCAGCGCCGTTATCCCTCGCGACTAAAACCTTTTTTTGTAGAGAACTGTTTTGGATAAACACATCTTCATCTTTCGGTTCCCCGCGCAAAATCATTGCCCATTTCCCGGTTACATCGACTTCTGAATAATCCTGCCATGTGATGGAATCTGTTTCAATGTCAAACCCGTATCCGCAAAACATGATGTCGGATGTGAGTGTATCACTGGATGAAAACGCCAGCGGAGTATAATCAACATTAAGCTGCAGCGGTTCATCTTGATACACGAGTTGATTGCCTTCACCCAGCTCAACGCCGATTACCACTTCAAAAGACTGATATTCGGCAGTCAGCCCGTTTTGTGAAATATCATTTAAAATATACTCAGCTGCCAATCGACACCCTTCCGTACCGGGTTTTCGTCCCTGAAGTGAATCCGACGCTAAATAAGTAATGTGGTTCTCTAGTTCCTCCGCAGTGATCTCAGCCCGATTCCGATGACTTGTATTCAACGGAACATAGCAGCCTATTATCGTGGCAGCCAATATCACTAAAGAAAAAAGTGAATGGGATTTTTTAAGTTGAATCATGGTTTGTTTCTCGTTTTTCAAGCGAGAAATTTACATTGATTCAGGATAAATACACCGATTATCTTCAAGTATATCTTTTTCGATTGGATTCAAATTTACTTTTGTTCTTTTCTTTTTCTTTTTTCTTGTGCCTTAGTTGTCTTTGTTTGTAAAATAGACCGACCAGTCGGTTTATTAATCATATGAATCAAGAAAAACAACAAAAACGTAAAGAACAAATCCTGCATGCTGCCATGCGGGTTCTTGTTAAAAAAGGGTATGACAATAGTCGAATCGATGATATCGTCGATGAATCCGGAATGAGTAAAGGCGCGATATACTGGTATTACAAATCCAAAAAAGACGTTTACCTCGATCTGGTAAATTATTGGGTGATACGGTACAGCGCTGTTCTAAACCACATCGTCGAAGACGGACGATCGGCGACAGATGAACTTAAAGACCTCTTCCAATTCTTTATAACACAATACGAAACAGACCCCGTCGTGTTTAAAGCATTATTGGAATTTTGGTCCTTATCCGGCCGTGATGAAGACTTCAACAACAAGCTACAAGTAGTGTATTCTGAATTTCTTCATCTCATCCAGAAGATCCTTGAACAAGGAAAAAAGAACAACGAGTTTAAAAACATCGATATTGAGACGACTGCGTTATCAATCATGATCAACATTGAAGGAATGATCTGGTTCACGCTGTTTGATATGAACAATCTGACACCGAGACACTACATTCAAACGATCACTGATTTTATTTTAGCCGGATTGAAAAAAAAGTCTAAAAAATAAAGGGCTTGCTATGAATGATAAAACAAGCATTCAGACCGGAGGGCAATTTTTAATCACTCCCCTTTCTGAATCAAATGTGTTTTCCAGAGAAAACTTCTCTGAAGAACATCAGGATATTGATATGATGGTGAAGGAATTTGCACGAGATCGAATCCTTGCCAACAAAGAAGACATCGAAAAATTTAACAAAGAACTCAGCCTTCAACTCATGGAAGAACTTGGAGAACTGGGGCTGGTTGGGTTGGACGTCCCGGAAAAATACGGCGGAATGGAGATGGATAAAATCACTTCCGCCATCGTTGCTGAAGCGCTATCCACAGGATTTTGTGCCTCTTTCACGGCAACGTATTCTGCGAATACAGGAATCGGCACCCTGCCGATTGTCTGGTTCGGGACCGATGAGCAAAAAGCAAAATACCTACCGAACCTCGTCGCCGGGAAATGGCTCGGGGCATACGGGCTTACCGAACCCTCAGCTGGATCAGATGCATTATCCGGGAAGACAAAAGCTATCCTTACCGAAGATGGGAAACACTATATATTAAATGGAGAGAAAATCTTTATTACCAACGGATCGTGGGCAGAAGTATTTACCGTATTTGCTCAAGTGGACGGAGACAAATTCACTGCCTTTTTAGTCGATCGCGGCACACCTGGATTTGAGATTGGAGCTGAAGAAAAGAAAATGGGGATGAAAGGATCATCCACAACATCTCTGACATTTACCGATTGCAAAATCCCGGCTGAAAATGTGTTGTACAAAGTCGGGAAAGGTGCAAAGATCGCCTTCAATGCACTGAATCTTGGTCGATTCAAACTGGCCGCGGCCGATCTCGGTGGATGTAAAGAGGTCATCAATTCTGCAGTTCAATATGCACTGGAACGCCGGCAGTTCGGGCAGCCCATTGCTCATTTTGATGCGATCCGCGGAAAAGTCGCCGATATGATCGTTCGAACCTATGCCGCCGATACCATGATCTACCGGACGATCGGCATGGTCCAGGATGAAATAAACACGATCGACAAATCCGATCCTGAATATCACATCCATGTCGGTGAAGCGATGGAAAAATATGCGATTGAATTATCGATGACGAAAGTCTTTGGAAGCGAATCATTTTTCCTCTGCACTGATACAGGTATTCAGGTTCTCGGCGGATACGGTTTCATTGAAGAATATCATATCGCCGGTGCTTTCCGTGATACACGTATTGATCGTATTTGGGAAGGAACCAACGAAATCAACCGCCAGATCATCACAGGATACATGATGAAGAAAACCCTGCTGGAAGAGCTCGGCATTCGGGATGCAGCAAACGTAGTGGATGATTTTCTTGCCGCTCCTCCTCCAACGGACGGCGGATTACTCAGCGATGAAGCAGATTCTATCGAAACCGGGAAACGACTGGCCCTCTTCCTTTTCCATGAAGCACTGAGTGAGTACGGCCAGGATTTGAAACACGAGCAGCAGCTGACTGAAATCCTTGCAGATATTTTCACGGACATTTACACCGCTGAAAGTGTCGTCAAGCGGGTACAAGTTGGAATGGAAGCCGGAACTGTCGACGACTCTACCGTTAAGATCGCGAAAGTCTATTCTGCTGAAATGGTGATCCGTCTTCTGAACAAAGCCTTAGCGGGATTGAACGGAATTTATAAAGGACATATGTCCGAAAATATGATTGATCACTTACGGAAATTCCAGGCCCGGCTCTTGCTTCACACCGATATTATTGGTTTGAAACGTGAAATCGCTGAGCATGCTTATTTGAAAAAAAACTATCCATATTAGGAGAAACTTATGAATAAATCACTTATTATTGATGCTGTCCGCTCCCCGATCGGAGTTAAAAACGGGAATATGATCGGACTTCGTGCCGATGATCTAGCCGCTCAAGTGGTCAAAGGACTTCTTGAGAGAAACGCAACTGTTTCGCCTGATACGGTGGAAGATGTTGTTGTCGGATGTGCATTTCCAGAAGGTCCCCAGGGGATGATCATCGGGCGTTCGATTGCCATTCTCGCCGGATTACCTAAAGAAGTCCCCGGAAAAGTCGTGAACCGATTCTGCGGCTCCAGCATGGATGCACTGCATCAACTGTCCACGGCCATTGAAGCCGGTGATATCGATGTCGGAATTGCTGTTGGTGTTGAAGATATGTTCTCAGTTCCGATGGGCGGGTTTGCACCGGACTTTCATCCGGAACTGGCGGAAAAAGAATTTTATATCGGAATGGGCGACACGGCGGAAAATCTTGCCAATGATGGGAATATCAGCCGGGGAGATCAGGATGCCTTTGCAATCAACTCTCACAAAAAAGCGATGAAAGCCTATGCAGACGGAAAGTTTGATAACGAATTGATCCCGATTGATGTGTACGGTGAAGTAACCGTTGAGAGAGACGAAGGACCGAGAGAACCTGATGTTGATAAAATCAAATCCTTGAATCCGGCGTTTACGATGGACGGAACCGTGACCCCGGCATCCAGCAGTCCGATCTCGATCGGAGCCGCCGCGATTCTGCTGGTAAGTCAATCATTTGCCGAAGAACACGGATTAACACCGCGGGCAGAGATTGTTTCTCGCGCTGTCACCGGCGTCGATTGGACCCGGATGGGCATGGGGCCGATCCCTGCCACAGAAAAAGCGTTAAAAAAAGCCGGATTAACGATGACTGACATTGATGCCTTTGAATTGAATGAAGCCTTTGCCGCTCAATCCCTTTACGTGATCCGCGAAGGCGGTTTCCAGGAAGATAAAGTCAATCTCAACGGCGGTGCTATCGCCTTAGGTCATCCGCTGGGCTGCTCCGGAGCAAGAATTTTAACCACGTTGCTGAATGTGTTAGAACAGCAAAACGCTAAACTCGGTCTGGCAACGATGTGTATCGGAAGCGGGCAGGGAATCGCGACGATCATTCAACGTCCATCGTAAAATCAGGAGGACAAACCATGACACAAAAAATTGAAAAAGTAGCTGTCTTGGGCGCGGGCGTGATGGGCGCTCAATTAGCAGGACAGTTGGCCAATGCCGGAATTCCGTCCCTGCTATTTGACATTTCACAGGAATTAGCCGAGGGCGGAGTCAAAACTCTGACTTCATTAAAACCGGCACCCCTGTTCAAACCTAAAAATGCGAATCTGATTACCCCGTGTAATTATGATGACCATATTGAAAAATTAAACGAAGTAGATTGGGTTCTGGAAGCGGTAGCAGAGCGTCTGGATATCAAGCATATTGTATACCAAAATATGACCCCTCATCTGAAGGAATCAGTCATTATTACCTCCAATACTTCAGGTATACCCCTTGCTGATCTGACCTCTGTCCTTCCGGAACCCCTTAAATCCCGTTTCATGATCACACACTTCTTCAATCCGCCGAGATATATGCATCTCTTAGAGCTTGTACGCGGACCTGAAACATCTGATGACGTGTATGACACGATGGTTGAATTCGGTGAAAACACACTCGGCAAGGGCATTGTCCACGCCAAAGACACACCTAATTTCATCGCGAACCGGATCGGTGTATTCGGGATGATGGCAACCATCCAAATTGCACAAAAAATGGGACTGACCGTCGAAGAAGTTGACAAACTGACCGGAACCGTAGTCGGACGTGCCAAAAGTGCAACCTTCCGGACAGCAGACATTGTCGGACTGGACACGCTGGCTCATGTCGCTCAGACCAGCTACGACCGCGGTGAAAATGATGAAGAACGTGACATGTTCCAAATCCCGGATATTTTATCAACGCTGATCAATGACGGTCGGTTGGGTCAAAAAACCAAAGCCGGATTTTATCAGAAAACCAAAGATAAAAAAATCCTGTCCGTCAATTTAGATACCGGTGAATATCAGGATCAAAAACGAGTTCGCTTCGACGGTTTCCGTTTAGCGAAAGACCGCCAGCAGACGAAAGATAAAATCGCTGCCATGGCTTGGAGTGAAGACAAAGCCGGGAAGTTCTTTTGGGAAGTCCTTTCCAAAACATTGCTTTACTCGGTGAATCGGGTTCCTGAGATCAGCGATGATATCATCAATGTTGACAACGCGATGAAATGGGGATTCGGTTGGGAATTGGGTCCGTTTGAAACCTGGGATGCGATCGGTGTTCAGCGGTCTGTGAATCGGATGCTTGATGAAGGAAAGAAAGTTCCCCAACCGGTGCTGGATATGCTTACATCCGGACGGACATCCTTCTACGGTGTCGATGGCGGAAACCGTACGTATTATGATCTGGTCTCTGCTGAAATTAAAACGGAAGTTTCCCATGAGAAGAACATTAATTTAGCTCTTGAGAAATCAGCGGGCAATCTTGTCAAGCGGAGCTGGAGTGCCAGTTTAATTGATCTGGGTGACGGAATTCTCAATGTCGAGTTTCACTCTATTTTACAGCCGTCATTGAATCCGATCGACGGATCGATCATTGATATGATGACACTGGGATTGGACCTGCTGGATGCCGGAAAATACAAAGCCTTAGTGATGGGCCATAACGGCCAGCATTTCTGTGCCGGGGCAAATTTGGCTGCGATCTTATCCATGTGTGAAGCCGGTGAATGGGACAGATTAAATGATACGGTTAAGGCTTTCCAGGATCTGACACAGAGAATCCGGTTCTCGAAAGCGCCAGTCGTTGCTGCTCCGTTCAATCTTTGCCTTGGGGGCGGGTTTGAATTCATCGGACCGGCAGCTCATCGCGTAACAGCGGCGGAGTTGTATATCGGTGCGGTTGAAGTCGGTGTTGGATTAATTCCCGGTGCCGGTGGAAACCTACGGCTCATCATGAACCTGATGGAAAACAGCGGAAAATCCGGGATGATCAATGTCTTCCCGATTGTTCAGAAAGCGTTTGAAACCATTGGATTTGCAAAAGTCGCCACAAGCGCGGATGAAGCCAAATTCGTCGGTTATTTGCTGAAAACCGATACGATCATCATGAACAACGATCATCGGATCTGGGCCGCAAAACAGAAAGCCCTTGAGATTATCGACGGATACACACCTCCGGAATATCGAAATGATCTGAAGCTGCCGGGCGCAGGCGGACGACTGGCCATGACATCAGCCCTGAAAGGATTCAAAGCCAAAGGAATGCTTTCTGATCACGATGAAAAGATCGGGCAAAAACTCGCTTACGTTCTGACCGGCGGCGGTAAAGCCGGGTTGACCAAAAAAGTAGAAGAACAATACTTACTAGATATCGAGCGTGAAGCCTTCCTCTCTCTTGCGACAGAACCATTGTCACAAGACAGAATACGATTCATGCTTAAAAAAGGAAAGCCGCTTCGCAACTAAGCTGTTTTCCGTTGAATAAAGACCAGCCCTTGGTTTATCCTTTTCCAGGGGCTGAGTTTTTTAAACAAGTTAGAGGACTCCCATGATTTTAAATCCGAAAACGGAAACCTTCAGTCAATTTGATCCGAAGACGCAAGACCTTTTACTCAAAACCGTCCAATGGTTTGAGAATAAAGGGAAGGCAAAGATCAAAGAAGACGATCATGAACGAACCTGGTATGCTGATTTTATCCAATTTGCGAAGGACGAAAACCTATTTGCCTCTTTTCTAACCCACGGAAAATACGGTGAAGATCCGTGCCGCTGGGATACACAGCGTAATGTGGCGTTAAACGAAATTCTTGGATTTTACGGATTGGCATATTGGTACACATGGCAGGTGACCATTCTCGGATTGGGCCCGGTTTGGATGAGTGGAAATGAATCCGTGAAAAAGGAGACAGCAGCGCTGCTGAAAAACGGAAATATTTTCGCCTTCGGACTTTCAGAAAAAGAACATGGCGCAGACATCTATGCCTCTGACATGATGCTCAAACCTCAACCGGACGGAACCTATCTTGCCGATGGCGACAAGTATTATATCGGGAATGGAAATGATGCGGCACTTGTTTCAGTATTCGGCCGGTTTGAAAACTCCGATGAATATGTTTTCTTTGTGGTGAAACCGTCTCATCCAAACTATGAATGTGTGCAGAATGTCTGTAATTCTCAGAATTACGTCGCGGAATTCAGATTGAATGACTACCCGATCACCGATGATGATATTTTAGCCCGCGGTCGTGATGCCTGGGATATGTCCCTGAACACAGTCAATGTCGGGAAGTACAATCTGGGATGGGCATCCATCGGGATTTGCACCCATGCCTTTTATGAAGCACTGAACCATGCGGCACACCGGAATTTATTCCATCATTCCGTTACGGACTTTACGCATATCAAACAGTTATTTGTCGACGCCTACTCACGTCTGACGGCAATGAGATTGTTTGCGTTACGTGCATCGGATTACATGCGCTCAGCATCGGCAGAGGATCGGCGTTACCTCTTGTACAACCCGACCGTGAAAATGAAAGTGACGATGCAGGGCGAAGAGGTTATCAATCTCCTCTGGGATGTGATTGCCGCCAAAGGATTTGAGAAAAACATGTACTTTGAAATGGCCGCGCGGGACATCCGTGCTCTTCCTAAGTTGGAAGGAACGGTCCATGTGAACATGGCGCTGATCATCAAGTTTATGGCGAATTACTTTTTCAAACCTCAGTCTTTCCCGGAGATTCCGTGCATGGATGCACCGGTGAATGATGATTTTCTCTTTGAACAAGGTGCTACAAAAGGGTTGGGACGAATCAAATTCCATGATTATAAATTGGCTTACAATCAGTTTAACCTTTCTAACATCCGCACTTTCAAAAAACAGATCACCGCACTAAAGAAATTCCTGCTTTTTGCCAGACCGAACAAAGAACAGATCAAAGATTTTGACTTTTTACTCAATTTAGGTGAGCTTTTCACCCTCGTGGTGTACGGGCAGCTCATCATCGAAAAATTCAAAATGGATGATCTCGATACCGATCTTTTGGATCAGATCTTTGATTTTATGGTCCGTGATTTCTCCAAATATGCGCTAATCCTTTATTCAAAGACAAGCAGTACGTTTTTACAAAAATATTTCTGCAAACGGATGCTGAAAAAACCGATGGTAAACCAGAAACGATTTGACACCATCCTTGAGAAATATGTGTATTCACTGACCGATGTCTATGAAATGAATCCCTGATCTTTTCAGTAGTGTCCCCCTTTTAAATTCTATTTGGCTGACACAGCGATTTTGTCATAATCTCTTATCTTCAATTTGAGAGAATATGACAAAGTTACCCTTTCAACTTAAGCCGAGAGCGTCCGTTTATAAAAGCTGGATAAACCTGCTCAAAGTCGTTGCCATTCTTGGCATTCTTTACGTTTTCCTCATCAGCATCGGGATGATCGGTTCATCCTTCAAAGGATTGGGAAAAGGCTTTGCCGAAACACTGATCAACAGCACAGCCGGTCCGCTGATCGGTCTGTTTATCGGGATTCTCGCCACCAGTCTCATCCAAAGTTCAAGCACCACCACGTCCTTAGTGGTCGGAATGGTCGCTGCCGGGACCTTCGGAGATGATCCGTATACCGCTGTGGCTGCCGCCGTTCCGTATATCATGGGTGCCAATATCGGAACCAGCATCACCAATACGATCGTCTCACTGGGGCACATCATTAACAAACAAGAGTTTCGCCGTGCATTTTCTGCATCGATTATTCATGATTTTTTCAATGTGATGGCGGTCATTGTTCTTTTCCCCCTTCAGCTCTACACCGGATTTATCAGCAAAACCGCAAATTGGTTCACAGGCTTTTTCATGGGCGCAGGGACATTTACCTTCAAAAGTCCGATCAAAATGATTACAAAACCCGCTGTGAATTTCATTTCCGATCTTTTCAAACAGCAGGATATTATCGACTCCTACTGGCTTTTGCTGATCGCCGCATTAATCTTCCTATTCTTATCTTTAAAATATTTGACCGTGATGATCCGGAGTTTGGTGATCGCCAAACTCGAAGCCTTTTTTGATTCCCACATTTTCAAAACATGGATCCGTGCAATGTTTTTCGGCGTCTTTATTACGGTTCTGGTTCAGAGCAGTTCGATCACAACATCGCTGGTCGTTCCGCTGGCCGGCGCGGGAATCTTAAATCTGCGTCAGATTTTCCCGTATACACTTGGCGCAAATATCGGCACGACAGTCACGGCACTTTTAGCCAGTCTCGTTTCAGGGACGCATGCCCCGTTGGCGGTGGCCTTTTCGCATCTCTTTTTCAATATTTTCGGGATCATCATGATCTGGCCGATTCCGAAGGTTCGGCATCTTCCTGAGAAAATGGCGATCTGGTTTGCCGAGCTTGCAATCCGCAACCGGGTCATTCCGATTTTATACGTTATCGTGGTGTTCTTTCTCATCCCGTTATTCTTAATTTTCATTGTGAGGTAAATCATGACATTATTCAAAGACATTCTAAATCTCTGGAAATCCGAAGGACTGCTTGAACAGTCATGGAAGGAATCCTATGAGATGCTACAGCTTTCACGCGAAATATTCGTTCAGGCCGTGAATCATTTACACAGCGGCGGAAATACCAAAATTCTGAAAGCGTTAAAAAAACGGGATAAAGAGATCAACGACTTTCATCGGGATGTGCGGCGAAAAGTCATGACGCATTACAGTGTGAGTCAGGATACTACCGATCTCGTCAACGGATTGATTCTCATCAACATGGTTGTCGATATTGAACGTTTGGGGGATTACGCAAAAAATATTCTGGACTTAGCCATCCATCTCCCTGAACCGCTGGATATTCAATCGGTCTCAAAAGAGCTGTCGGATATTGAAGAGGAAGTCATGCACCGATTCGACAAAACCATCCGTGCCATTCACACGCAGGATTCCGATGTGGCTAAATCCTTACTTGAGACGTACAATGACAACGTATCAAAGATCGCAGATGAGTTTGTGGATGAGATCATTGAAGGAAATCAGACCTTCCAAACACATTCAGTTACCGTCGCGATTGCTTTATATGCACGATATCTTAAACGAATCGGCGGACACTTGAAAAATATCACATCGACGCTGGTGAATCCGTTCGAATCGATCGGGTATACAAAGTAACTATACTCAGACGTTAAAATCGATATCAGCGTGTCCCGCGGATCGGCGGCAACTGAAACGCGCTCCACACTTCAGCAGATAATGATTCGATGGATTCCTGCGTCCAATTCCCGTCTCCGATCCAATCCGTGATCATCTGAGCTACATCCGGATAAGCAATCGGGTCTATTCCGTCCTGATCCAGCCACTCGCTGATGATGTCGGCACTCAACACTTCAACGCCCATTCCCCAGCCAAGCCGTCTCATCGCTTCCATGTTGCTCATTTGCTCCATTTGACCTTTCAGCGGTTTGACCAAAATTTTCTTTCCCAGACTCAGTGCTTCACTCGGCAGTTCAAATCCTGCATTGGTGATCACCCCTTTACAGGTCATGAGTTCGTTCAGAAAATCTTCTCTGGACAATGGTCTGACGATGATATGATCATGATCGTGCTCAACCTCATATTCTGTAAAGATATGAAATTGAAAAGTGTTGAATGGCGCCAAGAGCTTGACCATATCCGACTGATTTTCAAACGGTAAGTAAACCAGTGTCTTTTTCGGATCAACTTCGCCGGGCTGCATCGTCGGAATCACAGGCGGAAAGATCGGCTGATCAAAATGATACCAATGAAGCCCGATATGAATTTCAGCCGGACCGAATATTTTCATGATCCATCTCGTAACTGGATTATGCCCGAGAAGCGGGATATCGTATGAAAACGCATATTGATGCCCGATCCCGATCGTGGGCAATCCATGTTTTTTGGCAATGTAGGCTGAGACCGGTTCAAAATCGGTGATGACAAGATCGATCCCGTCTACAGGAAACTGATTCACATCCTTCAGCCACTGGATGAGCCGGATATCTTTGGCAGTTTGGATGTACTTGATCCGTCCTTTATCTGTGGCAAATGTCAGTCCGCGATATACGGTAAACGGATGAAAGGACTCCACATCCCAGAGATCATCTTTGTCCCTGCCGCTGAAAATGACGTGTACATCATGTCCGGCTTCTTTCAGCTTCGACACCATAATGCGAGATCGGGTAATATGTCCGTTGCCTGTGGCCTGCACGCCGTACAGTAATTTCATATGAATCCTTTCAATTTCAGATAAATAATATACGGAGAAATTCATTGTCAAAATCCTTTTCCTTGATATTCGTTAAATTGAGTAAATTCGGACAAGATAATCCGGTTATAAAATTTCTACAGAGAGACATACGAAAAAGACAGACATGAAATTTCTTTTGATATTTAAACCACTATTTAATCAAAACTTAAGAGGTTCTTATTATGAATAACGGAGGACAGCTCTCCAACCGCTGGCTCGTCGTAGTCGGCGCGATTCTCATTCAGCTTTGTCTGGGTGCCATTTATGCCTGGTCCGTGTTTACCAAACCGCTGGTTGAAGCCGGCTGGACCAAAACTGAAACCCAGGCTGTGTTTGCTGCCGGGCTGGCTTTATTCGCCATTGTGATGGTGATCGCCGGACGGTTAATGCCGAAAATCGGTCCGCGGAAGCTCGCTATGTCAGGCGGTGTGGTTCTCGGGTTGGGTTACCTGCTCGCAGGACTTTTTGGCGGAACGAATTTCTGGTCGATCTTCATCTTCGTCGGTATTATCGGCGGATCAGGAATCGGATTGGCATACGTCGTTCCGATTGCTGTCGGTATGCGGTGGTTCCCGGATAAAAAAGGGTTGATCACCGGTTTAGCCGTTGCCGGATTCGGATTCGGCGCAACCCTTTGGGTCAAACTTGCCGGTACCTGGGGAAGTTTGATCGAAGTTTACGGACTCAGCAACACCTTCACGATTTACGGAATTGTCTTCTTCATCGCTGTTTTTATCGGAAGTTTTTGGATGGTCTTTCCGGCTGACGGCTGGAAACCCGAAGGCTGGACTCCACCGGAAGAAAGTGCTGCGGCATCCTCAAACGGCGGTGTGCATTTTGACAGCGGTCAAATGCTGAAAACCCCGCAATATTACATGATCTTACTCACCTTTGCATTCGGCGCCAGTGCCGGCCTGATGAGTATCGGTCTGATGAAACTTTTCCCGATGCAGGCTCTGCAGGCAGCAGGGATCGAAAAAGCCGTCGCATCCGGAATTGCCGGTACCGCCATGGCTGTTTTCTTTTCTCTTGCTAACGGATTCGGACGGATCGCCTGGGGCGCCATTAGTGATAAACTCGGACGGAAACAGTCCATTATTCTGATGATGGCTACGCAGGGTGTGTTTGTGATCTGCTTCCAGTGGATGGCCGGGACGCCTGCCCTTCTCTTTTTAGGCGCAACATTGATTGGATTCAATTTCGGTGGAAATTTTGCACTCTTCCCGACGATCACGGCGGATACATTCGGAACAAAATTTGTCGGTCAAAATTACGGCTGGGTTTTTCTCGCTTACGGTATCGGCGGTATTTTCGGCCCGATTATGGGCGGAAAACTCGGCGACATGGGCAATTTCCCGTTAGCCTTTATCATTTGCGGTGTGTTATGCTTAGCTGCAGCCGGAATTATTTCCGGTGTAAAACCGCCCAAAAACGTAACAGCTTAGAATCTGATTACCTCCACAAAAAAGGCAGAACTTATGTTCTGCCTTTTTTTATATTTCCGATTATTTAAACCGCTTCTTATAGATGTGGCAATAGGGTTCTTGCCGTTTCTTTTCGTAATAATCCTGATGGTAATCTTCCGCTTCCCAAAAGATGGCTGCAGGGCGAAGTTGTGTTGCAACATCGTATCCTAGCTCTCTTAAGGTTTGTATCAACTGCTCTGCTGTGTTCTTTTCAGTCTCGCTCTGATAAAATACTGCGGATAAATACTGCTCACCAATGTCTGGTCCCTGTCCGTTTTTCTGGGTTGGATCATGAATCTCAAAAAAGAATTTTGTCAGCGCTTCGTAACTTATCACGCCCGGATTGTACGTGACTTCGACGACTTCCAAATGTCCCGTTGTTCCGGTGCAGATCTCACGGTAGGTCGGGTTATCCAGCGAGCCGCCCATGTATCCTGACACCGCGGACGTCACTCCGTCTTTGCTTTGAAAGAGATACTCAACACCCCAAAAACAGCCGCCGGCAAAATAGGCTTTCGCCGTAGGTTGATCCGCCGGTTTGAACGTCATCGAAATTGAGTTGACGCAATGCCTAATATTTTTCTCAGTGAGTCCTTCCCCTTCAAATACATGACCTAAATGTCCGCCGCAGGTATTGCATAAAATTTCCGTCCGGCGGCCGTCCGCATCGGGTTCGCGTCTGACTGCACCGTCTACTTCGTCATCAAAACTCGGCCACCCGCAGGAGGATTTGAATTTATCTTCTGATTGGTACAACAGCGCGTCACATTGCTTACAGTGATAAGCTCCTTTTTTGTCAAAATCATTATATGTCCCGGTGAACGGTGCTTCGGTTCCTTTATGAAGGATAACCCGTTCTTCATCTGGCGTTAGTTTTTTATAGTCTTGTTTATCCACGGTGTCTGTCTCTTTAGAAAATGTCAAACTCAGGATGGTCCCTGTGATAACGGTGAAAAGGATTCCCATCCGTAATGTGTTTGATCGATTATGTGTTTTGAACAACCTCGTCATCTTTGCCTGCTTTTTTTGCAGCGTACATGGCTGTATCTGTCAATTGGATCAACGCGTCCAAATCATCGGCGTGATCCGGATATAGCCCGTATCCTGCACTTAAACCGATCCGAACGTTGAAATGTTCCGTTTGGATGGGTGCGGTAACAACTTTATGGATTGTTTTGGAGATTCGTTTCATCGTGTCCATTGCATTGACGACATCAGATAAATTCAGAAAGACCAAAAACTCATCCCCGCCGATCCGGAACACCAGATCGTCAAACCGGATACAGCTTTTCATTCGATTGGATACAGCCCGCAGCACACTGTCGCCGATGTCATGCCCGTATTGATCGTTCACCGGTTTAAATTGATCGAGATCAAAATAAATCACGCCGATCCGCGACCATGTTTTCAAAATACGACTCCTCGGATCGATGATCTTATCCAGATACCGCCGATTATACAGCCCGGTAAGGCTGTCTTGATAAGAGCTGGTTTCAAGGTGTTCAATCTCTTTTTTCAGCGCGGTAAAATCTTGAATGGTTCCAACGCCGCAGACCGTCCCGTTGATGACAGCGGTGGCAATCGAGATCCGTGCATTGAAGGTCGTTCCCGATTGACTCAAACAGAGTAAATCTCCCCGAGTCATCATGTCCCTGGCTTCAGCTTTAGTCTCGATAAATTTCTTGACCCAATTTTCGTGATTTGTCCCGGAAGACGGCGCCATCAGCTGCCTGATCGTCATCCCTGCCATGCTGTTCTCAGGATAGCCAAACAGCTTTTCACAGGCGGAATTGGCATAAATCAGCTCAGATGTTTCATTCACGATAATGATCGGATCGCCGATGTGGTTTAAAAATCCTGCAATCTCTTTTAAATGACTCATGGGAACTCCCTATGATCGATGGTTGGTGTTGACGGATCGTTCATTCGGGGAATGACCGCTGCCCGAACGAAATGGATTCCCGGTCGAAACCGTATGAAGAATATAAGCAAAATGTGAAATGAAAAACAGCCTGCGTGAACAGGCTGTTTCGATATTTTAATCTACTGTGATCAATCCGCGCAGGGAATCCGTCCCTGATATTGACAATTATTCTGACGATATCTTTTCAATGGATTTGATGGTGAACTTGATCGGTTTCCCTTGGATGTCCAGCGTGAAATATTCACCGACTTTTTTCCCGATGACGGCTTGCCCGAACGGGGAATGGTAGGTGACAATCATCGGATAGATATCCAGATCGAATTCAATGGGACCTAAAATCCAATAGTCTTCAGCCTTTTTATCGCCCTCTTCAAGAATGGCAACCTTCGTTCCGAATTCGACACTGTCAGTATCAATTTCGGCGTTCTCAACGATCTTAAACGGCGCATGGGACTGCATCAATTGTTTCTTATACACGATAAGGCTCTGCTCTTCCCTCGCGGCATGGTATTCTGCATTTTCTTTCAGATCGCCGTGATCGGCTGCATCCCTGATCTTTTGTGCGGTTTCTCGCTTTAATTTATCGAGCGCTTCCATTTCTTCTATCATTGCGCTGTACGTATCCCGCAAAATCAATGTCGCCATGTGTTCATTCCTTTTTTGTCATCCTAATGGTTTGCCCGGTCTGCTTTTCGGTGAAAAATGGGATCAAAAAAAGTCCAATCAAGCGCCTGCTTCTCATCGTCTATCATGGACATTCTTCCTCCCGAATACCGTTGTATACCGGGATTTCTTTGTAAATCGTTCCCTTTAATTTACTCTATTCTTAGCCGAATCTAAAACCTGAATTTCGCTCTAAGCGGCTGTGTTATATATGATTAAAAATCTAATGATATTATGCTGGTTTGGTCAGGAGAGTTGAAATCAGGTCAAAAACTGTATGTTGCTCCTAAACTGACATGTGAAAAATCTTCCATATCGTAGAAATGGCTGCCTTCTTTTCCGGCGAATCGGCTGAGCCGGGCGGTGAGATTCATGTTCTCAACCGGTGAGTATGATACCTCTCCGCCGATCATCAATCCGCTTTCTTCCAGATCGTAAAATCCGTTTGTGGTGAGGTCTAACCGTCCGTCAAACAAGGCTGCTTTGGCTGATAGCATCGCACCCAGATCGGAAAGCATCGCAAACGGTGTGCCCATCCCGGGGTGGAAATTGTCTTCTAAATTAAACGGAACAAATATTCCTGCCCCTTCAATCATCATCCAATCCGCTTCCAGTGATTCACTGTTATCGCTGACATTGACTGTGTGACTCCCAATCATTTGACCTGAAAACATCACATCGAATGAACTTGTCCATTCCGCTTGGAATACAAATTGAATATAGTCAGCTGTCATTGAAATTGGTACATGATTAAGCAATGAACTGGTATAAAATGACTCTATGTCTTTTGCTTTTGCTTCAGTACTAAAATATGCTCCTTCTCCCCGTAGCGTGAAATCATTGATAAATGTCACAAAGTCTAAACCAAATACTTGTGTATTCCGATATCCAAACAGGGATGGGATTTCAAAGCCCATTGAAAAATCAGGCGTTTCTGAACCGTCTAACACTGACTTAGGAACGACCCTTTTCTGAACAGGACTAAATCCGCGATCGTGTCCGTTGAAATATGAAACAGAAATATCGCTTTCAAAGATTGATGTTTGTGCTCTGAATCCAAACTCAACCTCGCGTGTCACCGGCTCGTAGGATTCGGGCTCCATCGGCATGTCAATTGGAAAGTCCGTTTCACCGAAGGGCAGCAGGTTCGGATGATGCTCCGGAATGACCACCGCTTCAACCTGCCAGTTTCGCCAATAGGTTTTCACCGAAGCGGACAGAGTTCCGATCTTTCGATCAGCCCCGGCAAGGAACATGTAATAATAATTGTACGGGTTCAAATTGTCCGTCGGGTTATTCCCGTCTGCGGCACCCCATGCATGGATCTGCTTCCCGACTTTCACTTCTCCCCAGCTCGGATACCACGCCAAATAAACTTCATGAAGATCAACTTCGAGCTCACCGGTATCCCATCGATATTCCGCTTCGGATTCTGTGATCAGATCGAAACTATGATACGTATAGCTGAGTCCAAATTCGCCCATCCGAAACGGCAGGTTGATCCCTGATTGATCTGAAATTCGAATCATTTTCTCCACATGAATATCTCCGGAATAGTGAATCTGCGCCGATATAATCAGCGGAAAAAGAAAACTGAATCCGGCAAACATCATGCTTTTCGTTGGTCTCTTCATTTCGCCTTCCTTTACTTTCTCGGCAGTCGTTTTAAGCTTTTTTCATGGAATAAGTTCGAGTCAACACCGGTATCCAGCTCAATGGATTCAAACGTCAGTTTTGTCGTGTGTTTCCGCTGAACGTCCTCCACAAATATTTCCGTCGGCACCACATACTCTTTGATCTCGGTGTACGCAAACGTCTTCGATTTTTTCAGTTTCCCGCTCACATCGTATGACTCTTCTTTCAGCGGAATGAGGTCGGTTTTCTCAACCCAGGCGATGTGTTTGCTGTAATTCGATTTGATCTCTTTTTTCGGTGTGATCTCAAGGACGTAGCACTCGGTTTCGCCCAATGCTTCATCCGCTAACCGCTCGTAACTATGGTCGGATAATTCACGGTTTGACATGTCTTCATAACTCATGTCCGAGCCCATAAATGAATCGCCTTTTTTCTTGGATGAAATCCGCCGAACTTTCTTAAACGCCGGAAGCCACATCCGCATTTCATCGTCTTTCCCTTCATGTTCGATTTTGAGGAAAGCGACGCCTTTATCATCTGCGGGAGCTAAAAACCAGATGATCTGTTTCTCACCGCCGCCCATTGTTACCGAGTGGATCTTCGACGTCCGGGTCTGCCCGCTTTTATTTCTTAAGACCATGGTCAAATCCGAGGACATGTCTTTTGGCGTTTTTCGTGTATTGATCTGTTCGGCAATTTCAAGACCGGTCTGCGAAAATATCACGGTCGTTAACATCATGAGTGATATGAATTTTTTCATAGAAATCTCCAATTTTATTATGTTCTAAAGATAACATTTTCATTATTAAACCATCGTCGGGCAAAGAGCATGCTTGCAGCCGCGATCGTAAACATCACGACATAAACCTCCGCCAACAACCAGCCGTTCACCGTTCCTGCAATGACATCTTTTGTCACCAGCGAAATGTTCAAAATCGGAACCATCGCCGTCAGGTAATTCAGCTCAATCCCAGGGATGAGCCCAAGGATGACCGGAACGATAAACACAATGTTCAGCGGCCCGATTATGCTTTGAGCTTCTTTGAAGGTTTTTGCATAGATGCTGAGGGACATCAGTACTGCCGAAAACAGCACAGCGATCGGGATGATGAGCGAGAAAACCAGAAAAACGGTTTGGGGTTGAACGATGTCAAAGATCACTCCCATCACTTTTGAGCTTCCACCGGTCATCGGCAATTGCGTGACAGCAATAAAAATACCGAGTATCCCAAATGCGGCCGACGTCAATCCGGACAAGGTCACGAGACTGAATTTACCCAAAAGAATTTCCATCCGGTTCGCGGGAGACGCTAAGAGGGTTTCGAGTGTTCCCCGTTCTTTTTCACCGGCACCCAAGTCAATGGCAGGCATCATCGCCCCCATAAAACAGGATAACACAAAAAAGTATGGAAGAAACCCGCCGGCTAATTTTCCGACCCGCTCTCTCATCGGTGCTAAGTTTTGATAACTGACGTCCAACGGCGATAACACCGCCTGCCGAATTTCAAAACGATCTAACCGCTGACCGATTACCATTTGATCATACTCATGAAAGACACCTTGCATTCGTCTTCGGAGCCAGTTCATATCTTCCGCTGATCGAAAGATCACAGACAGTTTTGCCGGTGTCATGGATTCAATATCCTGTGAAAATGTTTCGGGAATTTCCACAACCACATCAATGGTTTCATCCTTTATTTTTCCGGTCAATCCTGTCGTATCGGCTTCGTTCGTCACTGTCAAATCTTCTTTGGTCTGCATAAACTGATATAAGTCCGCTGCAAACTCCGCTCCAACGACCGTTACTTTGAGTTGCTTGGTTCGCTCCTTTTGTTCAGCTTTGTGGAAAAAGCTCGGTATTCCTGTGATGAGAAGCGGGAAGATCACCATCGGAAAAACGATCATGAAAAAGATGGAACGGCGGTCACGAAGCATATCTTTCAGTTCTTTGAGAAAAATGATCTTAATTTTTTTCATGACGATTCTCCGGTTAAACGAATGAATTCATCTTCGAAAAATTCCGATTCCATCTGGGCTTCGAAGGCTGACTTCGTTCCGTTATAAAACAATTTACTTTTGTGGATGATTGCCAGATCGTCCATCAGGGATTGGGCTTCACCCATACGATGCGTTGAAAAAATGACGGTTTTGCCTTCATCCCGGCATGAGCGAATCAGCTGAATGATGGTCCGGGATGTCATCACATCCAATCCTGTCGTCGGTTCATCAAACACCACCACCTGCGGGTCGTGGATGACCGTCCGAACGATTGACACTTTTTGCTTCATCCCAGAACTCAGTTTAGCGACCCTTCGCGATGTATAGTCATACATGTCCAGCCGGTCGTACAATTCGTTCTTTCGCCGATGAAATTTGTTTGGATCCATCCCGTTCAAATCGGCATAATACTTCACCAATTCATCCACGGTCAGCCGGTCGTATAGCGCTGTATTGCTGGACATGAATCCCATCACGCCCCGCACCTTATCCGGATCGGTTTGTGTGTCAAATCCGTTTACGAGAATCTGTCCTTCCGTCGGTTTGAGCATGGTGGCGATCATCCGTAAAAGGGTGGTTTTTCCGGCGCCGTTTGGTCCCAAAAGACCAAAGATTCGCCCGGGTTTACACTCTAAACTAACGCAATCCACCGCCGTGAGTTTTCGGGTCGGTAGTCTCAAATCTTTCTGCTGTTTTCGAGACACCTTAAACACTTTTGACACATTGGATATCTGAATCATTTTATTCCTCTTTTACAATGTTAAACATTTACATTGATACAGCAATTAAACTTTGGACAAAGTCTTTTTATTTAGTTCGATGAGAGATGTCAAAACTGTCAAGGTTCCGATCGAACAGGAAACCATGGCCAGCACCATTAATCCGCCCATGAACTGTAACGGCAAAAATGTAGAAAATGCCAACGCGCCGAAGGACATATTTGCGAACGCATCCAGCATGATCGGATACCCGACATCATCGACCACTTCCCGACTGATGATGGTGAGGTCCGTCCCTGCTTTTACATTATTCCGGAACTGCGCGATGTAGTGAATGGCAAAATCCACTCCCACACCGATAATGATCGCGGATAAAATCGCCGTGATATGACTGAGATCAATCCCAATAAATCCCATTAAACCAAAGTTCAGGATCACGGCAGATGATAACGGAACAACCGCCAAAACACCCCATTTGAAAGATTTATAAAAGATCCATGCAATGGCAAAAATAGCAAAAATGGATACAACCATGCTGACCATAAACGACTGGATCAGCAGTTGTGTAAAATCATTCATGATCGCCATTAACCCGGTCACTCTCATTTTTATATTTTCTGGAACTTTCTCAGAAATGTAACTCTCCACTGAGCGGGTGAATTTTACAATCTCGCTTGTCGGAACGGTTTTCATCATGGCCGTCATTACAGCATTCTCGTAATTGTAATCCACTAGGCTGCTGAAATCATCCGGGTCACCGGACATTGAATACATTGTAAAAAGGTTATTTACTTTATCGCGTGTTTCCGGAATCGTTTCATACTCCGGATTGTCATCCTCTACCACACGGTGCATTTGCTTGACAATATCGACAATCGATATCGTTGTATTGACCATTGGATAACCTTCAACATGATCCTGAATATTCTCAATAACTTCCAAAGTTTTTGGGTCTTTAATCTCCCCTTTGACATCGACGACCATGTTCATCGTTCCCGTCATTTCATTATCGATAAACTCAATGCTTTGCCGAATCGGGTTCCCCGGTTTAAAAAAGGATGTGATATTGACTTCCACTCGCAATTTTGATATCCCGATTGCGCTGATCAAAACGATGGTAATCCCTGCGATCAAAACCTTCTTTGGATGTCGTAAAATACGTTTTGCGAACCAATCGATCATGCGTTCAAAATAGCTGGCGCGTGAAAGTGCATTCGAGCTTAAATCCCATTTTTTCAACAGGATAACTGCAGGTAAATATGTCACGGATAAAAACCATGCCCATACCACTCCGAATGCAATTGTAATCCCATAACCGACCATCGGACCGATCGGGGCTGTTACCAGCATTAAAAAGGCAACCGATGTGGTTACGGATGTCAAAAAAACCGGAAGCATTAACGAACGCATGGTGATCTCCACCGATTTTTGGATATCACGATGCTTTCTCGCTTCTCTTAAAAATTTGGTGAGAATATGAATACTGTCTTGGTTCGCAATGGTTAACAAGATGATGGGCATCGATGAATTCATTAAGGTCATATAAAACTTTGAAGAACCGGTCAAATGCACAACCCAACCCATAAATCCCATCATCGAAACCAGCGAAAGAACAATCAAAGACAACACCATCCCGACGGCAGGAACATTCCGGAAATTAACCAGCAAAACCAGGATCATGATAATTAATCCAACCCGCATCAAAAGGAACATATCCACACGAATTAAACTACTGATAATTCCGGTGACATAGGGAGCCCCGCCGTAATTCACTTCATAATCCGCCAGCAAACTGTCTCCAATCGCTTTTACTCCTTCGGCAAGACTGGGATAATCAATCGACGCTTTTGGTCGTAAAACCACATTAATGAAATCTCCATGTTTGCTGACTAAACGATCTTTGATAGTAGGGTTCCGATCTAAATAACCGGCAATATCATCTATCTCACTTTGCGATAAATCACGACTCGGCACCATATCGCTGATCTCCATGAATCCATCGATGTTTTCCATTCGATTGGTACTGACGATTGAGATCACTTCATCCACGGTTTCAATTTGTTCTAATGCTTCGGTTAAATCCCATGCAGTGGATAAAACCTTACTGTTTATCGCAGACTCTCCACGGTTTCCGAATGTAATAAGCATCATATCGATGGTTCCGAATTTCTCCTGAACTTCATCCCACGCTTTGCGGGATTCAATATTATCCGGTAACATTTTCAACATATCATCATCAAATACAATCCAACGTATTCCGCTGGCAAAAAAGAGGGTGAATAATAGGGAGAGGAGCACAGTCAGTTTTGGGTGGCTTGTGACTCGATGAATAATTTTATCTCTAAATTGATGTACCATATTTAGATTTCTTTCTTAATGATGTTTATTCCTTTTTTCGTAAATAATCCGGAAGTGATGATATTCAAAAAAAGACGCATAGCTTCATCCGGAGCGAAATTGTTTCGAATAAAAAACTCCGGCTGGAAGGTTGAATTGATCAGGTTGATCAATAACGTAGCTGTTTTTTCCGGAGGAATGTCTTTACGGACAAATCCTTTATTCTGCCCGTCTAACAGCAAGGATTTGACATGATCCTGCTGATTCAAACGAAAGGTTTCTATTTTCATCCACGCTTTTGGATGTTGAATTTTTAAATCAGCCATCCGATCTGCAGAAATATGAGATATATGACTGAGTATAATTTGGGCCATATTAATAAATCGAATGACAGGATTTTCTTCCATTTGGATTGCCTGTTGAATCCTGGTGTTAATCCGGTTTACAAAATATTCAATGCTTTCTTCTAATAGAATCTCTTTGGTAGGAAAATATTTATAGATCGTTTTTTTACTGATCCGAAGCTGTTTTGAAAACGCATCAACAGTAAATGAACGGATTCCGCCTTCGAGTAAAGCTTGCGAACTCTGCAGTAAAATATGTTCTTTTTGAGTATGGTAATTATCTTCCAATGGAAACGATATTCGTATATTTCGTTTCCGATATTAAAACTATTCCTCGATTGTTTCAAAGAAAAATATTTCATAATTCCTCAAATATCATTTACCTGAACTTCAGTAAATTTTAACATGATTCCGGATATAAATGATCAACTTAAACCGCGCCCGCGCAAATATCGGAATATCGCAAAACATCTACTGCCTTATTTACGCACGGTTAATGAAGATACTGGTCCTCTCACAGGCGAGGATATTTTTCATGATCTGTCTACAAGCAAAGGAACCGATCGTTTTTTGGGTACATTCACACATAAAGGGATCACTTTTGTATTAGATAAATTCGGAGTTCTCCGACAGTTGAAACAAGCAGGCCTTCCCAACCCGACTTGCCAGTTAAACACGGAAGATCCCTATATCCACCGAATTTCTCTCCATCATTCAATCAAATCAGAAAATTATCTGTCAGCTGAATTATCCATGCGAAAAACCACCATGGATTTCCCAAACGGTAAGAAACCGTTCACTCTTCTGCTGGTGGAATGGTTTATGTTGCAGCATCCGTTAAAAAAGTTTTCCCGTAGAAGGCCGCAGCTTCCCGGACAAAATTATCCCGGGCTTGGGATAAGTGAATTGATCTTTGAATTATTCTATTGGACAGCTCGGAGAATGGGCTTAGATGGAGTTGTGCTCGTCCCAAACTATCTGCACACCGGATTATTTTACGGAAGACAATTCCTATTCATCGATCCGGTTCGGCAAGGAGAATTGTATTCATTAGATAAATTGAAAAACCATAGACATACACTCGACCAGCTCTCATGGGCCTGCGCTGAAGGACAATTAATCCAAATCGGACAACAGGATCGATACGAATGGATCCCGTCACCGATGGTACTTCCCGTCTCCCGTATCCTGAAAGATTATTTCCATCAGCATAATTATGTTCACACGGTACGTCAAACCCGGAAAGATTTCCGAGTAAAAATCAACTCGGGATATTCAAAAAAGTATACATCAAACTGGACATCTTCATGACTGAATCTGTTGTGATCTTAGCCAACGGATGTTTTCCGACGCATGAGATTCCTTTATCACTTTTAACCTATGCAGGGACGATCATCTGTACCGACGGCAGTGCAGATAAATTGGTTTCGCACGGAAAATCGCCGGATGCGATCATTGGAGATATGGATTCAATTTCGTCTAAACCGTCTCGTCAAATAAAGACTGTCGTTCAATCCAGTCAAGAAAACACCGATCTCGAAAAAGCTGTAATTTGGTGCTGTGACCAAAACGTAAAAAATATCGTGATTCTCGGAAGCCAAGGAGAGCGGGATGATCATGGGTTTGCATCCTTGTTTATCCAATCTGCGTACATAAGTAAAACAACGATCCGGCTGGTCACGGATTATTACACCATCGATTGTGTCACAGGGGAAAAAACATTTTCATCCTTCCCGAATCAAACCATATCCATTTTACCCGTTCAGCCGGATGCGATTATCACCACGAGCGGATTGCAGTATAATCTTGATCATCAAAAATTAACATATCCGAGTCAAGGCATCAGCAATCGGGCTGAGGATGACTCATTTACGCTGCACACATCAAAACCCGTTTGGGTCTTTCGGTCGCACGAATGACAAACACACTTCACATCCTGGATTGGCTCGTGCTGATCGCTTATGTCATTGTCTTAATATTCATTGGGTTATTCCGTGCTAACCGCAAAGAAAAAGATCAGGAAGAATTCATCCTTGCCGGCAGACGAATCAGCCTTCCTGGTTTTGTTGCATCGTTGGTTGCCACCTGGTACGGCGGGATTCTCGGAGTTGGAGAAAATACGTTTTTATATGGAATTCAAACTTGGGTGATTTTTGGGCTACCCTATTACATTTTTTCCGCTGCGTTTGCGTATTGGATCGCTCCGAAAATTCGTGAAAAAAACCTTCTTTCCATCCCGGACCATTTCCATCACACGTACGGTAAATTCCCCGGTGTGGTCAGCGGTATCTATCTGCTGTTCCTGTCAAGTCCGGCTCCGTATATTCTCAGCATCAGCATTCTGCTTCAGCATACGTTCGGGCTTCCATTTGGCTGGGCGCTGCTGTCGGCGACTATGATCAGCATGATCTACATTTGGTTCGGCGGATTCGGAGCCGTCGTCCGCACCGACATTCTTCAATTCATTCTGATGTTCTCCGGATTTATTCTTCTCATCGTTTTCGCATGGATGAAAGCCGGCTCACCCCTTTCCATTTTATCTCACCTTCCGGATTCACATCTCAATCCGACGGGCGGGCATTCTCTCCAATATATTTTTGTATGGTTTTTCATCGCTTTATGGACGTTTGTTGATCCCGGTTTTTATCAGCGATCGGCTGCGGCAAAAACGCCTGATATTGCAAAAAATGGAATCCTGATCTCGATCGGATTTTGGTTCGTTTTTGATTTGCTGACATTAACGGCAGGTCTCTACGCCAGAGTCCTTGTGCCGGGCTGCGAACCGTTATTCAGCTTCCCGGAATTGGGCCAGTTTTTACTGCCCCCCCTTTTTTATGGTATTTTTCTGGTTGGAATTCTTTCAACGATCATGTCCACCATAGATTCGCTCGGCTTGATCAGTGCTGTCACATTCGGAAGAGACATCTTTTGGCCATTTCGAAAGAAAACCAATCCTGCTGACCTCACCCGATATGGTTTAATTATCACTGCCGTTCTGTCCATTCTTCTGGCGGTAACTTTACCCTCTGTTGTAAGTCTTTGGTATACGATCGGATCGCTGATCATCCCCGGATTACTGCTCCCATTCCTATTTACTTTTAAACAACGATTTACCATTTCACCCATTCCGGCATTGATGTGGCTTGTCCTTCCGGTCGCAGTCTCACTCGGATGGTATCTAACAAGTTTTATCATCCATGACTATCCATTCGGGCTTGAACCGTTTTATCCGGGGTTACTCGTTTCAATCATTTTCTATCAATTTGGTGCCCGCAGCCATGCACATTGAGATTGAACGGAAGTTCCTTGTTTCTCCTTCATGGATTTCATCCGGCAAAGGTGTTCTCATTCGTCAGGGATATATTTATTCGGATGAAAAAACAGCGATACGGATTCGCACAATGGATGAATCCGGAGTTTTCACCCTTAAATCATCGTTAACCACATTATCCAAACGGGAGTTTGAATACGATATTCCGTACGACGATGCGTTAGCCGTCCTTGAGTCTCTATGCAAAAAACCGCCGATTGTCAAAACACGTTATTCGGAAACTGCCTCCGGACATGATTGGATCATTGATGTCTTTCATGAAAAAAACGAAGGGCTGATCCTTGCAGAAATTGAACTGATGACGGAAGATGAGACTTTTGATCTGCCTGACTGGATTAATAAAGAAGTTACAGATGATCCAAAATATTTGAATTCAAGTCTTTATCATTTACCTTTTAATCAATGGAACGATTAATATGAAACGTATTGTTATTACCCTCAATTTAATTACTCCGATCTTTGCATCGGGATTGAAAGTTTCTCCCATCCATTGGGGGGTCTTAATTATGGGATTATTCGGCGGACTCGCCCTTTTCCTGTATGGCATGGAAAAAATGAGTGCCGGGATGAAAAAAGCCGCCGGAAACCGCATGCGAAATATTTTATCCATGCTCACTCATAACCGATTGATCGCCATGTTCGTCGGTGCGTTTGTAACGATGGTGATCCAAAGCAGCAGCGCCACCACCGTCATGCTGGTTAGTTTTGTCCAGGCGCAACTGATGACTTATGTGCAGTCCATCGGGATTATTCTCGGTGCCAATATCGGAACAACCATCACCGCTCAGCTCATCGCATTTAAATTAACCGATTATGCCCTGCTGATGATCACTGTCGGATTCGCACTAACCATGTTCTCGAAAAAAGATTCCTACAAGTACCTTGGTGAAGCAATCCTCGGGTTTGGAATTCTGTTTTTCGGAATGAAACTCATGTCCGATGCGATGAGGCCGCTTCGCGAATTTCAGCCGTTTATTGACTCGATCAAAGGATTGGAGAACCCGTTCATCGGATTGCTGATCGGTGCAGGATTTACAGCGCTGATCCAAAGCAGTTCTGCACTGACAGGGATTGTCATCGTGTTGGCACAGCAGGGACTCCTGACCCTTGAAGCCGGGATTCCATTGATATTTGGTGCGAATGTCGGGACTTGTATCACAGCGTGGCTGGCAAGCATCGGGACGGCACGTGAAGCCAAACGAGTCGCATTAGCGCATATTCTCTTCAATTTAAGCGGTGTCATTCTATTCTTCTTTTTCATTCCCTACTTAGCGGATGTGGTGCGTATCATTTCCCCAACATCTCATGGAAGCGGATTAGAAAAACTCGCCGCAGAAACACCCAGACAAATTGCGAATGCCCATACTATCTTCAACGTTATTGTAGGATTGGTTTTTCTTCCATTTACACATATACTCGCAAAATATGTTATCCGGATCTTACCTGAAATAGAAATTGAAAAAGGCATTCAACCCGTCATTTGGCATTTGGATAAAAGCCAGATCCACCATCCTTCTATCGCAATCGGATTAGCGCAATCAGAAATTCTAACCATGGTGAAATTGATCCGGAAAATGCTAAAGGCATCCATCAAACAGTTTTTCAGCAAGAATGTTTTACCGGACCATAAATATCCTGAGTTGACCCTTTCAGAAGGTATTCATATGCGAGAGAACAAAATTGATTTTCTGGAGGAAAAAGTGACTCAGTATTTATTCGAAATTGGACGGTCTGAGCTGAATGATAAACAAACCAGTGAAATATACGCCATGACCTCGATCGTAAAAGATCTTGAAAGTATCGGGGATGTGATTGATAAAAATATTGTTCCTTTAATGAAGAAAAAAGAACAAACCAAATTTGATTTTACATCCGAAGGGAAAAAAGAGTTAGTTGCCTTTCACACAAAAGTGATGAAACAAGTCAGCCGTTTGACCGATGCATTTTCAGAACTCAATCTTGACATGGCAAATAAGATCGTCATGAAAGATCTGAAATACCGCGACTTAGAATCCGATTTCAGAAAACTGCATATGGAGCGGGTTCAGAAAGAATTAACCAAATCCATTGCCACGCATGAGGTTCATCTTGAGCTCATGGACTTGTTCAAACAGATCAATGTCTATTTAGCAAATATTGCTAAGACCATATCACGGATTGATCCGGATCATACCTAATAAAAAAGCCCCGATGTCGGGGCTTTTTTCGATTGTAATTTCGATTAATATCGATCGGCACTGCCCAAAACGTTCTTGATCTTGTGCTTGTATAATTCCTTCAGTGAATCTCGTGCCGGGCCTAAATATTTTCTCGGATCAAAAGCATCCGGTGAATCATTAAACACTTTACGGATTGCCGCCGTCATCGCTAAACGTCCGTCTGAATCGATATTGATCTTACAAACAGCAGAGATTGCGGCTTGACGAAGCTGCTCTTCCGGGATGCCGATTGCTTCTTTCAACTCACCGCCATGCTGATTGATCGTATCTACCAAATTTTCCGGGACGGATGAAGATCCGTGCAATACAATTGGAAATCCGGGAAGTTTCTTCTCAATCTCTTCAAGAACATCAAATTTCAGCGGCGGAGGAATCATCTGTCCGTCTTCATTTCGGGTACATTGTTCAGCCGTGAACTTGAATGCGCCGTGTGAGGTCCCGATGGAAATTGCCAGAGAATCACAGCCTGTTCTTTCAACAAATTCGATCACTTCTTCCGGGCGGGTGTAGGTAGATTCTTCAGCAACAACATCATCTTCGATTCCGGCTAAAATTCCCAATTCTCCCTCAACGGTTACATCAAATTGATGGGCATAATCCACTACTTTTTTTGTGAGAGCAATATTGTCTTCGAAGGAGTGATGAGAGGCATCGATCATTATAGATGAAAATCCCATGTCGATACATTCCTTGCAAAGCTCGAAGGTATCACCATGATCTAAATGAACTGCAATCGGAAATTTTCCTCCCAGCTCTTTGGCATATTCAACCGCGCCTTGAGCCATGTACCTCAGCAGCGTTTGGTTCGCATATTTTCTCGCACCGGATGACACCTGTAAAATGACAGGGGAACCCGTTTCGGCGCAGGCTTGCATAATAGCTTGAAGCTGCTCCATATTATTAAAATTGTACGCAGGAACGGCATATTCGCCTTCCATCGCTTTTTTAAACATTTCTCTCGTGTTCACGAGCCCCAACTCTTTATAATGAATCGGCATACTATATTTCCTTTCTACTGTTGTTGACCAATGTCGGTTAATAACTGCTGAAACCAATCGAGGTCAAAATCGAACGGTTTTCCGCCTTTAATTCTTTTGAAGTCTATCAGGGATAATTCTCTCATCTTGTCATCATCCATTCCAACAACTCCATTCTCTTTTTTAAGAGCAAATTTTGCTGCCAGGGATGCTGATTTTTTGATCAATTCCAAATCTTGACCATTTGCAGCGGCAGACCTTGCAAAATATCCGCTTTTTTGCACAAGGGTTTTCCCGGCATCAAGTTGTTTCGCAAATTGTTTTGCAAACCACTGACCGGGGTTGATCTCATCCAGACGAACATGTCCGAACGCATCCCGCGGTACGGTTTCACCATTTTCTTCCATTTCGCGAACGATAGCATCTACACCGGCTCCTTCACTCAGGAAAATGTTCACACCATCTTTTTCATCCATCCGCTTGCGAAGACGTTCAATCTCGTCCTTCATATTAAAATCCATCTCCGGAATGTAGACTGCATCGATATCCCAACGTTTTTTATCCAATAACAACTCTGGGAAAAAACTGCGTTTTTCTAATCGTTCGCGATAAGATTTTGCTGTGGCTGCTGTCAGCCAGCCGCAATTTCTTCCCATCACTTCATGAATAATGAGTTGGCGAGTGCTGGTTGTATTTTCATTGGCAATGTTTTCAAAAAAGACAGCCCCTTTTTCAGCCGCCGTCCATGCCCCCAAAGTTTGTGTGATGGGATACACATCATTATCCACTGTTTTAGGCATGCCCACAACGGTGAGATTATAATCATTCTCCTCAAGATAATGAGACAGCTCTGCGGCCATTGTATTTGTATCATCTCCGCCGATTGTATGCAGGATGTCCACTTGATCTTTTACTAATTGATCTGCGGCAACTTTTAACGGGGTTTCTCCTTCTTGAATCAGTCCTCGTTTTAGACAATCTTCAATGTTGGTTAGTTTAACGCGACTGTTTCCAATTGGACTGCCCCCGAACGAGTATAAATCTTCCACGTGATCTTTTACATTTTTCGGGAATGGAATGGAATTGCCTAAAAGCAATCCTTGATACCCGTTTAAATATCCAATCATATCGGCTTCAGGAGCGATCTCAGAATATTTTTCGATCAGTCCTCCGATTGAGGCTGATAAGCAGGGAGCGATCCCGCCCGCGGTAAGAAAAGCTATTTTCATCATTTATTCTCCAAATAAAAGACTGAAATTTACGCATTTTTCATTATTGATTTCCTATTTTAATCACCAATTAATTTTGATAATTCAAAATCATTTAAGGTTTTCAAATAATAAATGTTCTTAGTTTTCAATTACCGATTGTAGGTCTATTATGATGAAACATCCGTTATGGAAACCGAA
This sequence comes from uncultured bacterium, assembly GCA_964422145.1. Taxonomy (GTDB): domain Bacteria; phylum Fidelibacterota; class Marinisomatia; order Marinisomatales; family JACNKV01; genus JACNKV01. The sequence goes on from CAYQZV010000002.1 coordinate 166,569, forward strand.
TCCCGAAAAAGCTGAAAATAGTCAAATGGCTCAGTTTCTTGAATATATCAATGACCGGCTTCATTTACACTTAACTCATTACCATGAATTGCATGAATGGTCCGTAAAAAATCCAACTGAATTCTGGGAATTCGCCTGGAGGTATTTTGATGTAATCTCATCCGAATCATACTCATCAATTGTCGATGATGTTCATAAGATGCCCGGCGCGAAATGGTTTGAAGGTGCTCAACTTAATTTTGCTGAAAATCTTCTTCGTTTCCGAGACGATAAATACGCGGTGATATTCTGTTCAGAAAGCGGAGCGTCCTACTCCCTATCATATCGAGAGCTTTACCAAAAAGTTACTGAAACAGCTTCTGCGTTAAAAAGTCTTGGAGTTCAAAAGGGAGATCGCGTTGCCGGATTCTTGCCGAATATCCCTGAAACGGTTATTATAATGCTGGCGGCAGCCTCTATCGGAGCGGTTTGGAGTTCTTCCTCCCCCGATTTTGGGATTAAGGGCGTACTGGATCGTTTTTCACAAATTAAACCTAAGGTGCTTTTTTCATCTTACGGGTGTTATTATAACGGGAAAAAACTCTCAACCATTGATAAACTGAAACAGATCGTTCGACAATTACCCGATCTAGAAAAAGTGGTCATTGTTCCGTATGGAGTGCCCGCAAATATCTCCGAAATTGATAATTGTATTATGTGGGAGGAATTCCTATCCAAAGGAGAATCGGAGGAAATTCATTTTGAACAGCTTCCTTTTGATCATCCGTTATATATCATGTATTCATCCGGGACGACCGGACTACCGAAATCCATTGTGCATTCTGCAGGCGGAACCCTGCTTCAGCATCTGAAAGAGCTTCGATTGCACACGGATTTGCGCAGGGACGACACGATCTTCTATTTTACAACCTGCGGCTGGATGATGTGGAATTGGCTCGTGACATCGTTGGCTGTCGGGGCTACCATTGTACTTTATGACGGATCTCCATTTTTTCCGGATGGGAACAAACTTTGGGAGATGGCTGAATCGCTCGGGGTAACAGTTTTTGGAACCAGTGCAAAGTATTTGGCGTCATGTGAATCCGCCGGAATTCAACCGAGAACCCGTTTTGATTTATCAGCCATGAGAGCGATTCTGTCTACAGGTTCACCATTACCAGAAGAAAGTTTCGATTATGTATATCGGGATATAAAAACCGATGTCATGCTGAGTTCGATTGCCGGAGGAACGGATATCATCTCATGCTTTGTTCTCGGGAATCCGACCTTACCGGTTTATCGCGGAGAGATCCAGTGTGCAGGACTCGGAATGGATGTCGATGCTTTTAACGAACTCGGGGATTCATTGATCAATCAAAATGGGGAGCTCGTCTGTAAAACTGCCTTCCCCTCCATGCCTATCTACTTCTGGAATGACGAAAACAACAAAAAATATGAAAATGCATATTTCAACCAATATCCCGGTGTTTGGCATCATGGAGATTATATTACGATTACATCCAACGGCGGAATTAAAATGCATGGGCGGAGTGATGCGACACTCAATCCCGGCGGTGTGCGGATCGGAACGGCAGAAATCTATCGCAGTATCGAGACCTTGCCCGAAATCGTGGACAGCTTGGTGATCGGGCAGCCTTGGAATCACGACGAACGAGTGATCCTGTTCCTCAAACTTGCGGCAGGATATCAGCTTTCAGATGATCTTATTCACAACGTCAGAACAGTTATAAAAACACAATGCTCACCGCGGCACGTCCCTCAAAAGATCATCAAAGTCAATGACATCCCTTATACGATCAACGGGAAAAAAGTGGAACTGGCGGTGAAAAATATCCTCTGCGGTAAAGAGGTAACAAATACAGATGCATTAAAAAATCCTGAAGCGTTGGATGAATATAAAAGTCTCTCTGAACTTTAATATTGATTGCTATGGGTTTTGCCGATCAAATAACTTTCCGACCATACTTTTTGGTGTAAATCCCGATTAAGATCATGACCACGACATTCAAAGCCGGACCTATAAGAAACAACCTTTGCAGCGACCTTCGTGTGTCCTACATCCCTTCTTCTGACGCGCTGACGATTGATATTCAAAACGAGACTGAGATTTCAAACTCTGCTTTGTTAAAAAACCATGCCAAGGCCGTTTGTAACGAATTGAGCGTAGAAACCGGGCACTTGATGTTAGAAGATTACAATGCTCCATCTTTTGTCATTTCTGCCCGCATTGAATCGGTTTTGAAAAAGGCGAATCCGAAATTAAACAAAGACGTGTTACCGGACATGACACCGGATTCACAATCCCCCACTTCCAGGGACAGGCTCCGCCGAAGCCGGCTTTACGTCCCGGGGAATCAAGTCAAACGTATGCTGAGCGCGGGCACATACAAACCTGACGGGGTCATTCTTGATCTGGAAGATTCCGTGTCTCCGGCTGAAAAAGAAGATACTCGGTATTTAATCCGAAACGCACTTCGAGCTCTGGACTTTCACGGTGCTGAGCAAATGATGCGAATTAATCATGGAGAGACGGGATTAAAAGATTTGACGTTCGTCATTCCGCATCCGGTGCATCTGATTCTAATCCCGAAAGTTGAAAGTGCTGATCAACTCATTGCTGTCGATAATAAAATCGCAGAGATCAGTAAATCCTGCGGACGAACAGAACCGGTGTTCCTCATGCCGATCATTGAATCCGCACGCGGCGTTTTGAATGCGTTGGAGATCGCTGAAGCGTCACCAAATAATGTAGCATTGGCTATCGGATTGGAAGACTACACCGCCGATATCCGAACCCAGCGAACCGATAAAGACAGGGAATCACTCTTTGCCCGAAGCATGATCGTCAATGCCGCTCGTGCTGCAGGTTTGCAGCCCATCGATGCAGTGTTCACGGATTTCGGAGACGAAAAAGGGCTGCGTGAATCCGTGCGGGAAGCCAAACAATTAGGCTTCGACGGAAAAGGATGTATCCATCCATACCAGATCAAACCCATCCATGAAGAATTTGCACCGCTTGAGTCAGAAGTAGAAAAAGCTAAAGAGATTGTTTTAGCCTTTGAACAAGCTGAAACAGAAAATTTGGGTGTCGTTTCCATCGGAACAAAGATGGTCGATCCGCCTGTTGTTAAACGCGCTCTCAACATCGTTCGACTTGCAATCGCGACCGGAATGCTGAATGAGGATTGGAATCATTAAAATGTTAATTAACCAAAATCATTATCCACTATGCTAGATACAAGACGAGAAGTAAGACGACGAATCAGTCAATTAGAGTTTAACTCACAGAGGGCTTTAACCAAGATCTTTTTCAGCCTAGTTGCGGCGGCGGCGATCAGCTTAGTCCCTGATTATGCCGGGTTGTCTGAAGCCGGTCGATGGACATTTTTCATCATGTTATTCGGCGCAGGATTATGGATATCGGAAGCGATTCCTGCTTTTGCCACCGCATTGGTGATCATCGCATTGGAGATCGCTATTTTAGGGAATCCGAATGGTGTTTTTGCAACCGGTCCCAAAGATTGGGAAATGTTCATCCGGCCGTGGTCCAGTCCGTTGATTTGGCTGTTCTTCGGCGGATTCATCCTCGCAGCCGCGGCTTCCAAAACTCGATTAGACCGCTGGATTGCCCGGAATGTTCTGGGCTGGTTCGGCACGCGCCCGATCAATGTGCTGATGGGATTGATGATCATCACGTTCATCTTTTCGATGTTCATGTCCAACACAGCAACCACGGTGATGATGCTGGCGGTTTTAATGCCGGTGATCGCCAAACTTGATCCAAAAGATCCGTTCGCAAAATCCATGCTGCTTGGCGTTCCATTTGCAGCCAACTTAGGCGGTATGGGGACGATTATCGGCTCTCCTCCGAATGCGATCGCCGTCGGTTCGTTATCCGGAGTGTTCTCTATCAATTTTGCCGAATGGATGATGATCGGATTACCACCTGCCATCGTTTTGGTCATTTTAGCCTGGATCTATCTGATCAAACACTATCCTGCGAAAACGGATACCATTGACTTAAGTGATCTCTTGGACAGCTCGTATCAAAGTGCAATTCTGCCGCTTTGGAAAAAATTACTGGCCTTAGCCGTTCTCATTCTGACCATCGGATTATGGCTGACCAGTCCTCTCCACGGCATCCCAACGCCGGTCGTGTCCTTTTTACCCATCGCTTTATTCGCTTCCGTCCGGATCATCGGTGTTGACGACCTTCGAAAACTACCGTGGGAAGTCTTGATCCTGTTGACCGGGGGATTATCCTTGGGTGTAGCTGTGTTAAAAACCGGATTGGCCGAATGGTTGGTCGGCGGGTTGTCCCTGGAAAAGGGCGGCACGATCATTTTGATCTTTCTGTTTGCCTATACAGCCACGATCATCTCCAATTTTATGAGCAATACAGCCGCGACTAATATTTTAGTTCCGATTGGATTAACCGCTGCCATCGGGTTTGAACCGCACATCGTGGTCGCTATTGCACTCGGTGCCTCTTCTGCCATGTGCATGCCGATCTCAACCCCGCCGAATGCGTTGGCATATTCATCCGAAAAACTGGACATGAAAGATTTTCTGACCGGCGGAATTTTGATCGGACTGCTTGCACCAGTTCTATCCGTATCATGGATCATCTGGATAATCGATAAAATTTAATCGGTTTATGATCATGAAGCCGCTTCTACTTAAACAGCATAATTACGGTGGTTAAATACACATGAAACATCCTGCATTCTTTTCAGACATTGAACCGATCATTCTTCAAGACAAACTGGCGCATTTTCTCGGTGCGTTTGAAAATGGCATCATCGAATTTCACTACTTAGATGTGGTGAAATCCGCCGGACACAGCTGCCCGACCGTTGCCGGGGCTTTCTTAATGACACGTGAAGGACTGAAAGCTTTATATCCCCAGGGACTTCCACAGCGCGGTGAGATTTTAGTCTCATTTAAAGAAGATATCAATGACGGCGTGACGGGTGTTATTGCAAATATCGTCACTCAAATTACCGGGGCTACCGAACATCACGGATTCAAAGGCATCGGCGGTCAATTTGCCCGATACGGACTGATGCAATTTCAAGATGATATCCCTTCCAACATTCGGTTTCAACGAAAAGACACCGGTGAAACGGTGGACGTTTATTATGATCCGACTCGTATCCCCGTTGATCCTCTTCAGCCGCAGCTTATGCAGAAAATCAAAATGGGAACCGCAACAACTGAGGATAAAATATCTTTTGCTGAACTTTGGCAAAAACGGGTAGAACAAATTTTTAATGATGTTGAAAGTGTCATAAAAGTAACTTGATTGTGCCTATTCGTTAAACTCGAATTTCTCTTTCGGCGACATCTTAATATTCATACCAGTAATCAAAGAAAACATTGTTTAATGAATTAAATAATATTTAATTTATAAAGTCAGATTTAAGTTGCTAGTTATGCACAGAATGGGTCAAAGAATAAAAAAGCGAAGAGAAAGCCTGAATATTCAGACGGTTGATCTTGCCAACAGTATAAATGTTACCTCCAGTCTCATCTCACAGATAGAACGGGGGAAAGCCTTTCCATCTATCCTTACGTTGAAAAAGATAGCCGATGCACTGCAGACATCTGTGGGGATTTTGATCGGTGAAAAAGCAACCTTTATTAAAAATCCTGTGCTCAAAGCATCTGAACGCAAGTTTGCAAAACGCAACAAAAAAGGGGCTAGTTTATTCCTTTTATCTCACCATGATTCTTTAAAGCAAATGGATCCGTTTATCGTTGAGTTTAAGAAAAACGGAGATTCAAGAGATATCATGACTACGAACAATCCCAGACAGGAATTCATTTATGTGTTGAAAGGGAGTTTCCAAGTAGAACTCCGTGAAAACACTTATACTATTCACGAGGGTGACAGTTTTTACTTTTATTCATCTCAGAAACATCTGTTTACAAATATTTCAGAAGGAACGGCTCAGTTTATTTGGGTTGTAAACCAAGCTAACAATCATTAATCAAAACAAAGATTTCAATATGGATTTAACAATTAACAATATTATAGACCGAAGCAATTATTCCGACGAAACAAAAGAGATCATCGCAAAAGAAAACTTGCTCCCGATCGGTCTGTTGAAAAGATTACACAGCAGTTATCCAAATGCATCCGGGATCATGGATACCTCTGCAAAAATGTTTACGGAAAAAGCACGATATTCCGGTTTAAACGGGTACAACGAAATTATCGACATACTGGAAAAAAATGGTATTAACTTGGGTTATGCCGATGAAAGAGAACTTTTTATCCGAATATATCGCTTCATGGCAACCAAACATGTGCTGAATTCTATCAACTGGAAAGACTTTGAAAAAGATTCCCTCTTTCAATTGACATTCCCTCAGCCGAGAATGATCGCAGAAGAAACTGTCCGGGAGTTTACTGACGCTGGTTCTGAAGAAGAAAAACAGAATATTGTAGATGAGTACATCAAAAGATTCACCAACCCGCATGACGGAAAACAGTTGCTGAACAAACCTTGGTTTACCAATGATGGTGGTGATTTGGAATTTCTGGAAGGAAGCCAGCATAAATATCCGCCGGTTCAACTGATCTTTGACAAATCGACACAGGAATGTTTCGCCTTCTGTACTTATTGCTTCAGACATGCACAGGTTAGAGGGGACGATGACATGTTTGTTCAAAACGAGATCACACCTGTTCATGATTATCTGAAACAGCATAAAGAAATCTCTGATATGCTTATTACCGGCGGAGATGCCGGGTATATCACCTACAAAAGATTGAAAGCCTATGCCTTGCCGGTGATTGAAGACCCTGATTTGCTTCATATCAAAACACTTCGACTGGGCAGCCGCGTGTTAACGTATCATCCTGAAATGATCCTGACAAAAAAATACGAAAAGATTCTGGAACTTTTCCGTCATCTTATTGAAAACGGCGTTCAAGTAATCTTTATGTCACACTTTTCAACACCAAGAGAATTACTTAATCCTGCAACGGTTGCGGCTATCAGAAGATTAAAATCCTATGGGGTTACTTTGAAAAGTCAAAGCCCGATTATGAATCATATCAGCTTGTTCACCTATGACAACGGTGAAATCGATGTTGACCGCTCAGCGCAAAACTGGATTGATCTTGGAAACATCCTTGCTATGTTGGGCATGGGATTTCATTCGATGTATTGTGCCAGACCCACTGGAGAGCACCATTACTTTACTTCGCCTTTGGCGGATATCAACAAAGTGTTCAACAAAGTTTACAGAACCCTTGCCTCCGTGAACAGGCCTTCAAGATATATTACGATGACATCATCAGCCGGAAAGGTTTCGCTGATAGGAACAACAGAAATCAAGGGAGAAACCTTATTCGTTCTTAAATTTAATGAAGGACGTAATATGGAATGGATTGATAAAGTGTACTTGGCGAAATATGATGAAAAAGAGAATACAATCGAAAAGCTTATCCCATACGAAGGAGATAAGCACTTTTATGAAGATGAGTTAATCGAGATTGAAAACACCCTCCAGGAAAGTCTGGAAGCTCGATTGAATAAATAACGAATCCACAACCCATTAATTGGACCTATTATGATCAATAAAATTAAACCATCCGCAGCCGAGGCAGTCGCTGATATCTTTGACGGTGCGACGGTCATGATCGGCGGATTTGGAGAAGCCGGCAGTCCCATTGAGTTGATCCATGCTCTGATTGATCAGGGCGCGAAAGACTTAACTGTCGTCAGCAACAACACCGGCAGCGGCAACATCGGACTCGCAGCGTTGATCGAACAGCGACGCGTGCGTAAAATGATCTGCTCGTTCCCAAGGACGGCAAACTCAACCGTTTTCCCTGAATTGTACAATGCAGGAGAAATTGAATTGGAACTCGTTCCACAAGGCACATTGGCTGAGCGGATTCGATCTGCCGGAGCAGGAATCCCAGCTTTTTTCACGCCCTCTTCTGTGGGAACGCCGTTAGAAGAAGGAAAAGAAACCCGCGATTTTGATGGAACGACTTACGTCATGGAACATGCGATCTATGCGGATTTTTCATTGGTGAAAGCGCTAAAATCGGATCGATACGGAAATCTCGTTTACAATAAAACAGCCCGGAATTTCAGTCCCATCATGTGTATGGGTGCTAAAACAGCCATCGTTCAAGTCAAAGAAATTGTTGAACTCGGCGACATTGATCCGGAATGCGTTGTAACGCCCGGTGTGTTTGTCCAGCGAGTCGTTGAGATTGCGAACCCGGAACATGAATCAAAGCTTGTTGCAGAAGGAAGGCGGTATCCATCATGATCGCATTTGAGAAAAAAGGCTGGAGCCGTGATGAAATGGCTCAGAGAGCGGCGCAAGATATCCCGGACGGTGTTTATGTCAATCTGGGAATCGGCATTCCTGAAAAAGTCGCCGGGCATGTTCCTGAAGGCCGCGAAGTGATCTATCATACAGAAAATGGTTTACTTGGGATGGGTCCCACACCGGAAGCCGGACTGGAAGACCCGGAATTGATTAATGCAGGGAAAAAACCTGTGACGGCGGTTAAGGGAGCGTGTTACTTTCACCACAGCGACAGCTTTACCATGATCCGCGGCGGACACATTGATTACTCCGTGTTGGGGGCACTTCAAGTCTCCAAGGATGGCGATCTTGCGAATTGGTCCACCGGAAAACCGGGTGCAATTCCTGCGGTTGGCGGAGCAATGGATTTGGTCGCCGGTGTGAAAAATGTCTGGGTGATCACGGATCACAATACCAAAGACGGTCAATTTAAAATCGTCAATGAATGTTCATTCCCTCTCACAGGGAAAGGCGTTGTGGATACCATCTACACCAATCTTGCTGTCATGGATGTTACGGAGAAAGGATTGGTCGTCAGAGAATTAGCTCCAGGCGTTACCTTTGACTATCTGCAAGAGCACACAGAACCGAAACTGCTTCGATAAGGAAAACTTGATAATGTCACCTACAAAGCAAAAAACCAGTGCCGATATCTATGCGGATGCTGTGACTGTTCTTCCTGGCGGTGTAAGTCGAAACACCATCTTTCATAAACCTTATCCGCATTATGCTGCAGGCGCACAAGGATGTTATGTAACTGATATTGACGGAACAAAACGAATCGACTTCGCCAATAATATGGCATCCCTGATACACGGGCATGCATACCCGCCTGTTGTGAAAGCGGTCACCGAACAGCTTAAAAAAGGGTCTGCCTATACTCTTGCAACAGAAATAGAAGTTCGATACGCCCAGCATTTGACCGGCCGTGCAGAAAGTCTTGAAAAGATCCGATTTGTCAACTCCGGGACAGAAGCGGTTATGTCCATGATTAAAACAGCCAGAGCTTTTACCGGAAAGTATAAGATAGCAAAAGCAGAAGGGTCCTATAACGGCTCGTATGACTTTGTTGAAGTGAGCCAGGTATCCGGTCCTGAGAACTGGGGTGATGTGGCAAAACCCACTCGGAATCCCTTGGCATTTGGTACACCTCCGGGCGTGCTGGAAGATGTAATTGTGTATCCGTTCAATGACACAAGCAGGACCATCAATCTCCTGAACGAATACGCCGATGAGATAGCCTGCGTATTAATTGATCCCATTCCGCACCGGATAGGATTATTTGAATCCACAAGTGAGTTTGTAGAAGCCATTTACAATTGGACCCGAGAAAATAATTCACTCATGGTGTTTGATGAAGTCATAACTTTTCGTACTAATTATGGAGGGGCTCAGGAGAATTATCCCCATAAACCTGATCTGACAGCCTTAGGCAAAATGATTGGAGGCGGATTCCCCGTGGGGGCATTCGGCGGCCGTGCAGATGTGATGGATGTCATGAATCCTGATAATTCCCCTCTCAAACTACCGCATTCAGGGACGTTTTCAGCCAACCCGATTACCACAACTGCCGGCTACGTGGCCATGAATGATTTTAACAAGGATGCTATTTCAGCTCTTAATTCACTGACCCAAAAAGCCATCGATCAAATCTGGGAAGCTATCGAGCTGGCCGAAGTTCCTATGTCCATCTCAGGATCCGGCTCTATGTTCAGGCTGCATCCGAGAAGACGTGTTCCGGAATCATACAGAGAAGCTTTCCAGTTTAAAGAAGAAAAGTCGATCATGACAAAAATCCTTGACCATTTATTCTACAAGGAAAATATCATTATGGTTAATACAGGAACCGCTATGTTTTCTACAGCCATTACCCAGAAAGAAGTAGATAAGCTCTCTGAAGGATTGTACAACGCCTTTATTGCCAATAAAGAAGAATTGACCGAAGTTTGGGAAAAGTATCACACAGAACATTTAGACGCCGACCCGAGGAAATAACTATGAAACACGTTTATATTTGCGACGCAATCCGTACTCCTGTTGGAAAATTTGCAGGGACGTTATCATCCGTTCGACCCGATGACCTAGCTGCCATTCCGATGAAAGCATTACGCGAAAGAAATCCTAATATCGATTGGGAAAATGTTGATGACGTCATCTACGGATGTGCAAACCAAGCCGGTGAAGATAACCGAAATGTAGCGAGAATGGGACTTCTGCTTGCCGGGTATCCAGTGAGTGTTCCCGGTGTTACCGTAAACCGTCTTTGCGGATCAGGAATGGAAGCTATTGGAGCAGCTGCACGAGCGATCCGAATTGGTGAAGCTGATCTCATTGTGGCCGGCGGCGTGGAAAGCATGACCCGCGCTCCGTTTGTTGTAGGGAAATCCGACACAGCATTTGGTCGATCTCAGGAATTTTTTGATACAACCATCGGCTGGCGGTTCATTAACAAAAATCTGGATAAAATGTACGGCACGGAATCCATGATACAGACCGCAGAAAATATTGCCAAGGATTTTAATATCAGCCGTGAAGATCAAGATGCGTTTGCCCTTTGGAGTCAAACAAAAGCCAAAAAAGCTCAGGAAGAAGGACTCTTAGCTCGAGAAATCGTCCCTGTGGTGATCCCACAGCGAAAAAAAGATCCTGTCATTTTTGAACACGATGAACATCTAAGATTCTCTCCGCTTGAAAAACTGGCTTCTTTGAGACCGATTCTTGGAGAAGGGACATCCATCACAGCCGGGAATGCATCCGGTGTGAATGACGGTGCAGCGGCACTAATTATTGCATCGGAAATTGCGGTGAAAAAATACAATCTGTCTCCCATCGCAAAGATCAAGGGAATGATGTCAGCCGGTGTCGAGCCGAGAATTATGGGAATGGGACCCGTCCCCGCAACCCGGAAATTATTGACGCATCTCGGAATGACGCTTGACCAAATGGATATCATTGAATTGAATGAGGCTTTTGCCGCTCAATCGCTGGGATGCACGCGGGGATTGGGTCTTGCTGATGATGATGAAAGAATTAACCGCCTGGGCGGAGCCATCGCATTGGGACATCCGCTTGGGATGAGCGGCGCAAGGCTGGTAACATCGGCGGCTTATCAGATAAAACATTCTGATGCAAAAACAGCTCTCTGCACGATGTGTATCGGCGTTGGGCAGGGAATTGCGATGGTCATCGAAAAAGTCTGATCTTGGCTCTTCACCTTCCCGGGGATGCTTTAAGTTTATATTTTAGTCTGTATTTAAACAAAGATTCTCTCGAAATAAATCACATTAATCTATTCCTAAGATTTTGAACCCTTACAACAACATTATTTCTAAAGTATTTATGTATTCATGACCAAAATAGAAGAAACCAGTGACTGAATCAGATTATGGTAAAAGGGCATATGTTTGCCCATTATCATCTTATCGTTCATTGAAAAGACAGCTTCTAAAAACAGAACTCAATTACTTTGGACCAATTTTTAGCCAGAATTTATAGCAATAAATATATTTGGGTCTTAGCGTTACAACAGATGGGTTAAGCAGCAAAAATTCTTGTGAAATAGTCCACTTAAGTGATTTGCTAGTTTTTCATTATTCCATTAACCTAAACCAGTCTCTTACGGTTAATTTTAGCCTGACGATTTCGTCCTCCGCTAATGGACTACAATGGGCAATTGGGCCCCTTAAAAGATTTAGACTATTCATCACTCTATTGAAACCTTTCTGGCTATTAAATAAGTCACCAAATTTATCCCAATTTTTTCTAACTATTTCTCCTAGTTCACCAAAGGTTGTGTAATCAAGCTCGTCATCTGATCTTTGTGTAAAGGCTGAATCTACTTCCCTTTTTATATTGTCTATTACGTTTTTTCTAATATGGCTTGGTATATCAACAATATCCCACCAGTTGTCACTAATTTCAGATTTTAATTTTTCATTTATTATGTTTCTTATTGACACTTCTAAACAATAGAAAAGTTCATAGTGAACTGCCATTTCTCTGGCTTCTGCTCGTATAGCATGTTGGAACTGTGGGTAATAGTCCTCATCTTTATCTTTTTCTGGATCATAATCACGACCTAATTCAATCTTAAGATTCTCCTCTATATTATCTAAAGCTCGTTCAGCCATTTGGTTAGACATTGCAAATAGTTTTATTTTATCTTCCATGATTATTTCTTCAGTAGATTTTCACGGAGACTTTTAAAAATAGCACTAAATACAGCCACATCATCAGTTTTGGGTAAAACTAAATTGATTGTGTATGAAAGATTTAATTTCAACTCACCCTCTTGACCAGTATTCCCTGAAACCTCGGGTTGATTGGGTGTTGCCGGAGTCTTTAATTCCCCTTCAACTGGTTTTGTTTTGAAATCGGCAAATGATTTTAAAGCTTTAAAGGTCCCGTAGATTGCCCGTATAGTTTTATTACCTTTTTCAAGACCAGTCATTTCAACAATAAGACCTTCAAGGTCGCTTTTTTTTAAGCTATGTGCATACTCATTTCTTGAATATATATCAGCATATGCATTTTTTATTGCACATGCCATAGCAGCCTTGGATACTTTTTCATTTGTGTTTCTAAACTGTTTATAGAGTTCAGTTGGTGTTCCATCTGTACCTAACAAACCTAACTTTTTGGCTAATGGAATAAATGCTTTTGCACCTCCACCTGGAAAGCCTAATTCCGTAGCTATATAATCTTGAGTAAACCTATCTGGGGTAGCAGCAACCTTAATCTTGTCTAATATCTTCGATATTACGCCAGTTGCATTCATAAATGCGGGATAATTCTTTGCCATGCCTATCTCCTATATTCTTTGTAATTATTTTTGCCAACCAACAGCAGGGGATGTATATACACCCCCTGCCTTGATTCTTCTATTATTTCAGCAGTACCAGTTTCTTGGTTTCAACAAAGCCACCTGACTTCATTCGGAATAAGTACATTCCGGATGGAACACGGTCACCGTTTTGATTCGTTCCGTTCCACATCAGTTTATATCTGCCTGCCGGAGTGAACCCGCTAACCAATTCAGCTACGACACGCCCGGATAAATCATATATCGTAAGTGTTATGTAACTATCTGCCGGTACGTCATACTCAATCGTTGTTGTCGGGTTGAACGGGTTCGGGTAATTTTGACGTAATGCAAATTCAGTAGGGAGAGCAGTAGTTTCATCTGATTCTTTCCAAATCGCTCCAGGAATATGTCTATATGTATGTACTTGGTTTGAATATTCGAAAGGCTGATTACTTAGATTCACCGCTCTGACCTGATAATTAACACGTTGATGTTCGCCAGTGCCCGGATCAACTTTTGTCACCTTGTATGTTAATCTTCCGTCCGGTTCTTCATCAATCTGCGAAATAGTAAAATCACCATCTTCATATGACCCGGTATTTTCGGTATCTATTATCACATTTTCAGAATTTGGACCCACAAACTCTCTCCATATCTCATGATGCTGATAATGATCAAAAGGATCAAACTCCCATGATAATGTCGGATGAGTACCAACTTCACCTGAAATGGACAGTAGTGTCGGCACCATTAATTGATCATAATAATATGCACCAATATCTGCTCTTGTAAGATCGGGATCTAAAGGAGAAGCTGGGTTTCCGGCATTAATACAGGGGCTGCTGGGTTGAAGGTGAAAATCATAGGTGCTCGGGTCTACAAAAAGCGGATCATCTGTTTGATTTCCAACCAAATTTATAGAATCAAAGTACTCCTCACTTAAATCGCCGCAGTAATATAGATTTGAATAACTGAGGTCTAATATAAAATCGGTATGATGATCTAAGCCAGTAATCAAATTATCGACATCCAATATTGTATTTACAATATTTAGATGAATATCCGACGAGTGATATATACTGGAACTAACAAAATTACCAGTATTCACCAAGGTATTGTTTGTACTGTTTATTGTTAAATCAACATTAATAAGATCAGGATAACAATAACTAACCATACCTTCAGAGATATTATTAAACACGCAATGATCAATATTAATATTAACATTTCCCTCATGACCCATTGAAAGTCCTTTTTCAGTATTTGAAATTGTGGAGTTACTAACATTAACGTTGCGGTCAACCTTTAACGTGGAGTTGACAAACTCAGAACCATCCATCGAGATTAAATGATCAACGGTGATTTTGAATCCGGTTGTATTTACTATCTCAGTAGGACCGCTGAACCTTATGGTGATATCCCTGGGGACATTAAGATAAGTTCGTTCTGTATTATCACCTATTGTGAAGCTGGCTCCAGTGAATAAAAGATCATTTAAAAACCCGCCCATTATAGTACCGCCCGGGATAGTGACATCATAAACATCCCAGAACTCAATCGTGCCGCCGGCGCTGATATCTACCTCACTCAAAACGCCTTCAAGATGAGCATTGTCTCCGGTAATAGCCACTTGATGGTAATATTCAAAATCTTGGTACCCTTCGCCCGGATCATATGTCAGATACAAATCATCAACTAAATAATCAACATTCGGATCACTTACAACATCGCCTACAATTGTCATCGTATTATTGTTGATCGAAAAATACGGTTCAAAATCAACATGAAATTCATTGTATTCATACCGAAGGCTGCCGTTTGCAACCGTAATGTTTTGGTAATAATCCGCTGCTATTACAACATCAGATGAAATTGATGATATATATGTATCAGGCTGATTTATATTTGCGATTGTGCATATCCCACTGACAACCTGCCATCTTTTGAAAACTTGGTAAGTACCATCTCCGTTTTCAATAAATGGAGGTGAACTCATTCCAAGATATTCATCATTCTCAGACAAGGTAACATTGGGATCACCCGTTGAAACATTATAATACGCCGCTTCAACACCGGCACTACCAGATAAAAATACTACGTCAGTTTCTCTTGCTGTTGTTGTGGTATTACCGCCACCAAAATCGACTTGATCACCTACCCACTCTGCGAATACATTAAACCCTTCTGTATCAGTATTAAGAATTGTAGAGGTACGCAAAGAGTATATAAGATAACCTGGGTTAAAATTTACATTCTGATTCAAGAAAATGTTATAGAATTCAACGATTGATATCCAGTCCTCACCTGTTTGACTCCCATCATCACGAACATACCAAGGGTCTTGAATTTCAGGACTGATTTCTGCTCCTATTGCTGTAATAGAAATTTCATGTTGTTCTTCAAACCAAGCTGATAAACCGTCATTAAAATACATCTGTTCCATTTGAAACTGTTCAGTCGTTAATCGAAAATCAAGATCATTTGTCCAAGTAATCTGTTTTTCATTATCTATTACTTCACTATGTGTTGTTGCAATATAGCTGTCATTTAGCCTTGCAAATAGTATAGAGGGAGATGGTTGATTAAGGTGAGTCAATTCTGGTGTGTCAATATTATATAACGAAAGTGTACCTGAAAGAAATCCATCCGGATCGGATGTTGATTTGTTTGATAATACAATTTCTTCATTTAGATTAACAGTAATAAACAAAGCATCATCCGTTATGTTTAATTCAGGAATATCATCTCGGAAAAAATACGGATTCAGTTGAGGGTAAAACTCAACTAAATTAACTAATAATAATTCTGAATAATGCTCTCCAAGGTTAAACGTGACCGTACTCTCTATTGGTAACCAATTAGGCCAAACATTAACAGTTAAACCAACTGTTATATTATCAAGGACAATAAATGCATCGCCGGATTCAATGTCCTTTTCAATGGATGGCTCTCCCGATATATCAATCATTAAGTCCTTTGAGTGTGAAAACCCAAAATTATTATAGGCAATATTGAATTCTGCATATGCCGTAGCATCTAAACTCAAATTAATTGTATTAGTTGCTCCGATCAAATCAACAGTGCCAGAGTTAATTTTTATCTGGTAATTTATATCACTAATTGTCGGGTCTGGATGCCATTCACCGTAATTCAACGATTTAGTGTTTACCATAACATTTAATAACTCTTGCAAGGTTTGAGTTTCGTCCAATCGAAATGAAAATGAATTTTGAGCTTTTAGCGGGAACAATATGAGTAATATTGTAATAAATATTGTGTTTAATGTGTTTTTCATTATATTCTCTCTTTCTGACTACATAGTTTGGGTAACGACCATTGGGTTCCACCCCGAATCGCCTAGGTTATTAAAAACATAGTAAACGGCAAACCAACCATATTCAGATCCAAATAACACTTTACATCTATATTGACCGCTTGGAATATTATTGCCCCATGCCATACCAATTCCATTTGACCATTCATCAGGGGACAATGATATATTAACATTCTCATTTTCACTGCTTTGTCCCCATACATTATATATACCTATATACAATACATCAGTTGAAACATTTGAATTAAAACGAAGTGAATAATTCCCGTTAGATTCATACCACTGACCATCTATATCGGGTGGATTCCCCTCAATGTCAACAATTAATGAAAATTGTAGTAAATCAGTAAGGGCTTCCCATGTGAATGTAATATTATTAACCGTTAAATCCACGAAATCAGGTATTGATGCATTACAACCTTCCAACAATGAATTGGGATATACTGTTAATTCCAGTCCTTCATACTCTGCTATGATAATATCTTTTATCCATTGAGGTCCATCCATGGAATCTATTTGTGCAGGGATACCTTCTAGATAACTTATAATACCACTTATAGATAATTCCCCCTCGGGAATATTTAGAGGTAAAATAAAAGGGTAATCAAACTGAATTGGGGTTCCCCCTATTACCGCGTTTGCATATACGGTGAAGCTGATGTTTACAACATTTGACTCAATATCTATATTAGGATTCCACACATATATATCATAATCATTGCCATCATGATTACCTATTGGGTGTGGCAGCACTTCTGTTCTAAGTAAAGTATTGAGTGCTTCTTCCGGTTGTTCAAAATAGATGCTAATTGAATAATTATCTGCAAAACTCATGGAAATTAGAATTATTCCAATAGCTATCAATTTTGTCTTAATAAACTGTATCATTAATATCTCCTGTTTTTTTCTGTTTGTATTGATTATAACCCGATACAGGAAGTATATTTCACTAGGAATACTTCTTGATATCAGGTTGTATTCATATCCAGCCCCAATAATTGTTCTAAAGCTAATTTATTGGGGCTGCTCTTATATGAATTCTTTCTTAATTATCCAAAACCCTACCTTCTTCCAATCGCTATCATCCCTCCTGGGATAGTGTTAAAATGTCCTGTGCTCACAATCATATCTCCTTTGTAATGTGCCCTTGTAAATAATGTATTTAATGTTCCATCGTATAATTCCTCATTAAAATCCCAAGTAGCTCCATTATAATGCACATACATTCCACCACCGCCCTTCATAAAAATATCATTCAAACCCTTTATGCATAATGAGTTGTATTCATAATTGTTTATTACGCGGTCTATCGACGATTCACGGGTTAAGTAATTATATTTCCAAAGCCCTTGTCTCGTTACAAAATATGCTGTATCACTATAGACATATACGGATGAAAAAGCACCCAAGTCTGTATCGTTAGTGGGATATGTCTTTTCACAATAATAAAGTGTTTCAACAACCCCGTCATGAATTTGATAAGCTACAGAGTAAGCTGGATCGAAGAAATCTCTTCCTATAGCAAAAACATATTCTCCATCAGGCGTACCGTGCATCTCTAACATTCTTACTTCATGCTCAGTCTCCATCAATGTGAATTCATTGCCGTTATAATGTACCATACCCCCATCAATCCCTGTGAAATACATATTATCTGAAGAAGATCCCCACAGTGTTAAAGCACTCACATCTAATCCCATGTTATGTAAATGATAAAGTGTCCACTCATTTCCATCCCAGTGAACAGGATAACCGCTTTGCACAAACCAAATATCATTTTCAGCAAAGTACTGTATCTCTTGTACGCGGGCTACGTTCCTTATCCTTAGTATCTCCCACTCATTTCCGTTCCAATGGGCTGCATTAAAATCTTCTTTTCCTGTCCCATTAAAACTTGAATCTGGGTCGTCCATAACTATCTTCCCCACAACCCAAATGTCGTTCTCATTCACAATTTCGGCGTCGGTAAAAAAACTACCATAAAGTCCTATTGTATCTATCTCCCATACAAAATTGTGGCTGGTTGTATCATTGGTAAATACTGTCAATAAATTACTTGTGTCTTTTCGTGTTGCTCCATCCATCCAAAATGCCTGATAATTGTATAGTGTGTTTGGACTTAATCCACCATCATGAATTATTGTGTCTCGCTGAAATACAGTACTTGTCATAATCAGGGAGTCATTACGTATAAGGTCAAAGGTCCATTCACCGATTGTATCTTCGACGGCTATTTTTAGATCCGTTCCAACACAGCTGGTATTAAACCCCTCAAGCGATATGGTTGTAATTCGGGGGATTTCATCGTCAATCGGCGGGTCGGGGCAGGCGAAAAAGGTAAGACTACAAAGGATAAAAACCGCAATAAGGTAAAGAAACTTTTTGAACATCAAGTTTAGTTTAAAATACATGATCAGCCTTTTTGTTTTGGAGAATCTACTCAAAAAATTCCTTTATAATGTTAAGTAATTTGGGGTTCATTGGTTTTGATAGTAGTTTTTAATTTTAGTATTTACTTCTTATTTCGTTTTTTATAAATATGTGTTTCTATAAGCCAAGGTTCAATACCCGTATTAGTACACCACTTGATTTGGCCTTTTATAATCTGGAAATGACTATAACAACCCTTCTTTTGCCATACTGAGGGAGATAAAGTAGGAACGCCTTTTGATGATAGCTCTAATTTCCAATGGGGTCCATTATTTTTTTTCAATGGTAGCGATATCACACTATTACACCCGCAAGGGCAAATAAAAACAGACCAATATGATTGATCGTTATAAATAACTATTACAAAATTTCTTTTCTTCAGTGTTTCAGTATCGGGTAACTTATCCACAATAACTGAATTGAAGTAATACTTTCTCTTAACTGCAAAGAATCCTTTTCCAATTAGAAATGGTCTTTTAATAAATGTCATAAATATTTTAAATATCTGTCGGTATCTTACCATATTGTGGGGTACTTAATCGATACTCCCCCTCCCCTAGTTTAAAAATACTATTCTCTTTACAATAAATACAATCAGAAACCTCTAACGGATTGTTACTATGTATATTTAAATGGATAAAATCAATCCAGATATTATCCTGCCTTAGATCAGTTGGAATAACTCTATAATTAGAAATTAAATTCATAAAAGTTGCTACTGCAATATTAGCTGTACATCTAGTAAAAGCTCCAATTCCAGGTGATTGAACATTCGCTCCAATAATATAATAATCTTTTTTTAAGATTGAGGGATCTAGATCAGCCAATTCAGGTCTATCTTTTAATTTTTGTTCATCAGATATTTTTTGATCATTAATAACATTCTGACATCGTAAACAGGAACCAAATTCAGGTAGAATACAACTGATGCGACCTTTTTGAGTTTTTAAGTATGGGGTGCCTTCTTGATCTTCCTCAACATTTCCCGACAGTCCAACGTCAATATATACTTGTGAATAATAATATAATGCTTGATTTAATAAATCTCTTCCAGCTACGTCATCAGTGCATCCAAAAATAACATCAGCGCTGGATAGTGCATCTATTGCTTTTTCTGATTCATGTATATAATTTGGGATTGCTACAACCTTATTTTGTAGTCCTAAACTAAGTATATGTTTCTCCATAACTGTAGCTTTATTGTTACCTATATCTTCTTTTGTAAAACCACTCACTCTATTCATGTTGGTTTCATCCAATTTATCCCCATCTATTAATATTAATTCACCAACCCCAGTTCTTGCGAGTAAATCAGCAATTGGAGACCCTGTCCCACCAAGGCCAACAATAGCAACTCTTAATGATTGAATCTTTATATTAAACGGTTTACCAAAGGCAATTTCTTGTCTATTTAGGTTTATTGTTGAAGTGTCGGGAACTTGACACCCATAAAGATCAAGCTTTTCTTTTAGAATAGATATGTGTCTAACATTTATTGCTTTTTCGGGATTATATCCCTGCCTAATCCTACCTATCCATTGATTATTAGAAAGAATTAGTGTAATTAAAAAAGAAGATGGTGTATTACAACCTACTAATCCCTGAAGTATATTTCTTTCATTTATATTGTCCATTTCAGAAAAAAACAATTGTTTTTTTGGATGGTTATGAACAAATCCTAACTCTAATTGTTCTTGTTCACAACGTAAATAAATTTCTGGAAAGTTTTTCATATTGATGGTAAACTGATTTTCAAAGCAACCAATTACCCAATCCCCATCCATCCTAATTACTTCGACTGATAAAAACCGATCTGAAATGGGAAGTCCATTGATTTCTCGTGCTAATCTTCTAAATAAAACAATAGCACCTCTTTCATAACCCTTCGGATGCATTGTGAGCCAAGTTTTCAGCTCTTGTTCATGAGTACCTAGTATTGTTATTCTATGTCCATTCATTTTTGTGCATCAGGTTTTTTTAAAGCCCATTCAATTCGGCATAATATTTTTTCAATATTATCAATCTTTGGGTTCCATGTTTGATGTTTAAAATGTCTTGACCAACGGCAAAACTCTCTTCCATTATATATCCTAGAATCCCCCTGTCCAATATTAAAAGCAGAAGGTATTTGTTTTTTATCAGCTCTTGAAAGTGGGGGGTGAACCCAAAACATGTCATTCCCGCTTGTATTATAGTTGGTAGGGATAACTACTAGCACATCAACGTAATCAATGGGTTCATTTGCATATTCGTAGAGACCGGATTTTAATGGATAATCCTTTATTACCAAGAACCTATTTTTGACATCCTCTTCGTACTCAAGTCCAGACGCAGCAAGGATTTCGTAATCTTCATCAAATAATAACGCCATTATTGCCCAGGAGTTGAATCAGCTACTTGATAGTAAAATTTTTCTATTCCTGATGGGTTTAAATCAATTTGATGATCATTTTCAACAAGCTCACCCGGTTTCCCGGGTCGTTTTACAAACAAATCCATATTATCCGGAATTCCAGGGGGTATTTGTCTAACTTCAGCACCAGTAATAAACTGATTACTCCAGACATGAACAGTTTCCTCAATTTTGAATTTATATGTTTTAGTTTTATCTTTCATTTTATTTTCCTTTTGTATTGATTTATTTGAACATTCTTCATTTCATTCATTTTTTTCCGTAAATTAAAAAAGCGATTAAACCTCGGCTACCGGGGTATCATAACAATAAATCTCTTCTTCAACCCTATTCTTTTTTTATTTCAATAACAATTTCAGAATATCTTTCACTTCATCGAGTGTTAATACTTTATCTTCAAATGCTTCCAGAATTTCATCCATGATTTCGTCAACTTTATCCGGTGTAAACTCTTTTAAAACATCGACGACTTCTTGCTTTGTGATTTCTCCGTCTAAAGAAATACCAATTATTTTATAGGCAGTTCTAAGTAATGTGAGTGGGTTCATCTCCATTCTCCTTTTCTAGTGTATGTTATTCATAATGGCGTAAACGCTGAGTGTGATCACACCGGTTATAAATCCGATTACTGACCCAAATGGAATAAGTAATAGAATATTTGACAACCATGAACTTTGGTCATGATTTTGATCACTATCAAAATCATTGAATGATAAGTAGTACCATATCACCGAAGTAATGATTGAAATGATAAAAGCTATTAACGACCAAATAATCAAATAGCTGTAAACAGGATCGGGATACAATTTCTCAACATAAACGACAATGATGAGAATCGCGCCGGTGCTGAGCGATGTAATATACCGTAGGAATGACTGCTCCTGTTCGTATGAAGCGATATCGCGTTGAACGGATTCAGATTTATGACACATGGCAATCATTTGAACAATAAAAACAACCGTTCGATTGTGTATAATATTCTTTGGCTTTCTTAACTGCATCCTCACAGTTTGTGAAGTAACCTAATAATATTCTGTTTTCTAACTTGGGGAGGTAATCACAATCTCCAGTGTGAACTTCATGATCACCATTTGACTGAGCATTCGTATTAACATAATATAATGTCATCTCATTCTCCTTTTATTTGAATTTGGGAGAGGTCATGACAAAGATTAAAAGTCAGGTGTAGTTCATTCGTATACAAGGTCATGGCCTCCCCCAATGGTTTTGTCGTTTCTGAACGCTGTGTATTTCGATCATATTTTTTTTGTAAATTAAAAAAGCGATTAGCCCCGGTTTAGGGGCATCATAACAGTAAATCGCTGCTACAACCCCTTACTTTCTGCTGCTAATCTTGAGAGTAAGGGGTTTCCTATTTTTTTTAAAGATCCTTATCTAATACGGACCCTCCAGTTTTTTTAACTTCATCCAGACACTCGGATAACTGAGCTGCAAAATATCCTCAAGACGTTTTTTCTGAAAGCCGTAATGCTGGTACAAAAATCGGAACATATCCTTTTCAAACCGCTGATTAGCGTCTTTCCATCCCAACTCAGTGAGATTGGTTTCAATGTAAGATATCAGTGATTCTAATTTGTATTCCGGCTGGTACGGCTTGGATGAATCCTTAATATTCGGGATCACAAAGCCTTGTTTGGATAATCTCGTCCTCATGGCAAAATATGTGGATTCTTTCATCTTCATGGCGGTTAAAAACGCCTTGAGATCATTCGACTTCCGGATATTCACCATGACGTAATTATACTGAAAAAGGGTGTGGATATCCCGCCATGTCTTCCCCAACGCAAACTGGAACATGTTCTCTTTAGGTTGTTCTTTGATCTTATTAAAAGCGATTTGTTCAACATATTTTGTATAAGTCTCCATCGCTTTTTTCCGGTCAGCGGAATAAGAAAAACCCATTTTTAATTGTTCTTGAGAATGGTCATACCCGAGTTTGTAATACGACAACGCCTGCCGGTGCTGATCCAGTTTTTCATGGCATTTTCCAAGATAATAGCATTGAATAGGGAGTTGTTGGATAACACCATTGATCTTTGCTGTATTATACGCTTCTAAAAACTCCTCTGCCGCTGTGGCGTAATCAGACATCAGATAATAGGCATAGGCAATATTCTCGATCATTAGCGTTCGGGTTGTATGGCTTTCTGTATCATCCTTGTATTTTCGTAAATAATCAATTCCTTGTGATAATTGTCCTTGTCGTATAAAGAGATACCCCATAGAGTTATGGATGTTAAATTCGGTATGTTTCATTCCAAGTTTTTGGGACTCTTTTAGAGATAACTGAAAATAATACTTAGCATTTTTAAAATCATTTTTTTCCCTAAAAATAATTCCTACTCTAAAAAGACCTATAACATATATTGAGTATTTATCTACACTTTTTAGTTTATCTACATAAGTGATCATATCTAACAAATCATTATCATCTCTATTCGAAACATTAAGATATTGTTTATACTTAACAAGTGATATCATTTTTTTTGATTTTGCATATTGTAAAGCCCTTCTTACACAGAAAACCATGTTGTCATTATCACCAAATACTGAAAATAATTGATTATATTCAGAATAATAAAAAGCTATTACATCAGGATGTAAGAATTTTCCCTTTGTATCAATTATAGATTTTGCTTGGTTGAAATAACTAAAAGATCGTTTCATATTTCCTTCCAGCAAAAATCGTTTCCCCAACCCTGTTAATATCAGTACACGAGTGTCTATGTCATCAATATCATCTAATTGAAACTTACCGCTTAGAGCTCTCAATCCATCAAGATCATATAAACCCGCTTCATTAAAATAATCTACGTAGTTATTATAATCAGGTATTCTTAATGATGAAATACGTGTAATATTTTTATCCATTTTCTCCCCCATCACCTGGGAAAGTGCATTTCACATCCGATTCAATCGTACACGTTCCGTTCAAACCGGTTTTTATGGCTGTCGTTTCAACGGTTGTGTCTGATGTGACTTCAACCCACACTCCGCTTGCATTCAGGTAATAACAATCTACCGGGTCGGTGATCGTTACAGTAGTCGGTGCGTCAAAAGTAGCTTTTGTATTGGCATATAACGTGGTTTTATAGGTTTCGTCATAGACTTGATCCGTCCAAGAACCGCTGGGTAATACTTCACTCCCGGAGGATAAATACACATTATCCGGGTCGGTTTCATGTCCGTACACTGTTCCGTAAGGCGGGTCTTCTTCGATCTGGGCTGCGGATTCATCCGTCGTTTTTGCCAGAACAGAAGGTTGGATAAACTCAGGAACTGATTCGCTTACCGTGATTCCGTTGTACGTGAGTTCTTGAGGGGGCTGGGTGAGGTTGGATTCACATCCTGCAAGGATAAAGATGATCGTTAAAATGATGAGAGAAACTCTGAATTTCATAAGAACTCCTGATCGTAATATTGTGAATAAACTTATTTTAACCTGCCATAGTTTAAACACCCATATTTCTTAATGTCAAGTATTAATATATAATAATATTAAATATTTTATTCATTTATTTTAATATATTTCTAATTCTATGATTATATAATGGAAAGTGCGGGTAAGTTCATATTCTAAAGAAAAAAAACAAAAACCCTCGTCGTGAAACGAGGGTTTTTAGGGTTGGGTTTATTTTGTGTGGTGTTTGCGTTACCGTAACCATAACTCCCTTTTTTGCATATTTGATAACTCTTTTGCTTTATCTAAATTGGCCAAAATACTCTCATCCTAAATTACCCTATTCTGTCCATCAGGCTCTGAACCGGTACACGTTTTTTTATGTTGATAATTCCTTGAAATTCATCTGAAATAACACGAATTTATTACCCGTTGTATTCTCTCTAAAACTGAGAGAAATATGACCAAGATCAGAAATAGTGAATTACCCATTGAAAGGTATTGATTGCCTTGAACGACACAACCAAAGAACAAATCTTAAATATCTGGCCTGAAATCAACTGGATAAACGATAAAGATATCCGGGAGAAAACTCTGAATGCGTGGGTGTGGGCAGTGAGTCAATCCACTCTTACGATCGATGACCTTGAAACCATCCCGTTTTCGCTGCTCATCAAAGACTGCAGTATTTCTTTTTTAAATCATAAAAGAACCTGCATACATCTAGCCGTAGATATTGCCAAGCGGATGAAAACAAATTTCGGTGATGAAATCCATATTGACATGGACGTGCTGATTTCCGGGGCAATTTTGATTGATATCGGAAAACTGCTCGAGTACGAAATTGTTGATAGAGAGCTCAGAACCAGCGAATACGGTAAAACCGTTCGGCATCCGTTTAGCGGAGCAGCAATCGCTGCCCGGTTTGATCTCCCCCCTGAAATTCAGCATATCATCGCTACCCATTCCAAAGAAGGCGACTTGGAGAAACGGACAACGGAATCTATCATTGTGCACCATGCCGATTTTGTATCGTTTGAACCGTTTAAATCATCAAAAATTTGAGGAGTCATTTTGAATAAATTAAAGCCATATAAATTATCAGGGTATCAAAGGTTCTTTTTCTTCATATCCGGTTCTATTATAACCTTAGGAATCTATCTCACCGGATGGACAGACGTTCATTGGTTTTTGTATATCCCTCCAATTTTCTTTATAGGTGCTTCTTTAAATGGATATTGCACAGGATTAATTTTTTCAAAAATATTATTCGATAAACTGAAGAAGAAATAATGGATAAATCCATCGCTCGGCAGATGTCTGAATTTGCCGTAAACCTGAAATATGAGGATCTTCCAAAAGAAGTCGTTTATGAAGTAAAGCGATTTTTATACGATTCTCTTGGCTGTGCTTTCGGAAGCATGAACACCCAAGATGTTCAGATCATACTGGATATTTACCGTGAAATGGGCGGAGCTGAAGAATCCACCGTTATCGGATTTGGTGACAAAATGCCCACCGTTCATACGGCGCTGATCAATTCGCTGATGATCCGTGCTTTGGATTTTAATGACATTTATTGGAAAGAAGATCCATGCCATCCCAGTGATCTCATTCCTGCCGCACTGAGTACCGCGGAAAAAATGAATGCATCCATGAAAGACGTCATCGTGGCGATCGTTTTAGCGTACGAATTTGAACAAAGACTTTGTCTTTTTGCCAAGCCCGGGATTCGAGAACGAAAATGGCATCATGCAACCTTAACCCAATTTGTCTCTCCCATCGTTGCGGGAAAAATACTTGGGCTGACCGTTGATGAAATGGTACATGCGATCGGGATTGGCGGATGTCATAATTACACCATCGGCTGCCCGACGGCAGGGAAGTTAACCATGATGAAAAATACGGTCGATCCGATGGCCGTCCAAAGCGGTGTGTTTGCAGCCTTAATGGCTCAGAAAGGATTTACCGGAACCGAAAAAGTCTTCGAAGGGAAAGAAGGATTCATGGATACCTTAATCGGCTGGGATGCTAAAACAAAAGCGTTAAAACCAACCGAAATGGAAGGACGCGACGGTGCGTCTCCTTGGTCATGGGATATAAATGCATTGTTGAGCGGACTTGGTGAAAATTACAAAATTCTCGAATGCAGTATGAAAGCCTTCCCGACCGAAGCATTAACCCATACACATATTTCGTGTGTTTTGAAGGCGATGAAAAACAATAATCTGAATTACTCTGATATCAAAGAAGTTAAAGTTACAACATTCGCTCAGGCGTACGATATCTTATTTGATCCGGTGAAATACCGACCGAAATCACGGGAAACCGCAGACCACTCTCTTCCTTATTGTCTGGCGGCGGCGATTGTGGATAAAAAAATCACACCGGATTCATTTACAGATAAAAAACTCAACGATCCCCGCATCCTTGAAGTAATCGACAAAATCAAAGGTGAGCCATCGCTTGAATTTGAAAAAATGTTTCCTGAAAAACAGCCGGCAAAAGTCGTCATCATTACAAACGGCAGTGATACGTACTCAGAGTATTTGGAATATCCAAAAGGCGATCCAAGAGAACCTATGAGCATTGAAGAATTAAGTGATAAATTCAACGCACTTTCTAAGGATCATTTTACTGAAAACAGGTTAAAACAACTGAAAAAACTGATATTTCAATGTGAGAATGTGACCGCACGAGAATTCATGAATCATTTCGATAAATAACAGAATTAATATCCATACTATGTTTAAAACAATCACAGATAAAATTATTCCGCACACAAACGAATCGTCCCAAAATTACAGATCCCGTATCGGTAAATTTCAGGGATGGACATCCGTATTTGTTAATGTAATACTCTTTATTATTAAGTTGGTCATTGGGCTGATCACCCGTTCAGTAAGTGTCATTGCCGATGCGGTTCACACCTTATCTGACGTGATTTCTTCCGGAGTGGTAATCTGGGGATTTCATCAAGCTGAGAAACCCGCAGATGTAGATCATCCTTACGGACATGGACGGATTGAATATATCGCCACATTGATCATTGCCATTTTACTCATTGTTGCCGGTGTGGAGTTTATCGAATCCTCCATCCATCGGATTCTGAACCCCGAACCTGTTTATCCGGCATGGTGGATGATCTTCCTTATTTTCTTGACCATCATCATCAAAGAAGTGACAGCAAGATACGCTGAATTTCTTTCTTCATTGATCGCTTCCGGAACGCTTCATGCCGATGCATGGCATCATCGCATTGATGCCATTTCCTCGTTTTTAGTTGTGATTGCTATGGTAGCAGGAAAATTTGGATTCTATGCGTTAGACGGATGGATGGGGCTCGGCGTATCCCTCTTTATCATTTGGACCGGGTTTGAGATCGCGAAAGAATCTGTGGATGATCTGATCGGACAACCTCCTACGAGCGAAGAGATAGAAGAAATACGGGAAATTACTCAGCAAATTGATGGCGTTTTAGGCGTCCATGATATTATCGTACACAGTTACGGACATGATAAGTTCATTAGTTTACACATAGAACTGGATGCAAGTGAATCCCAAGGAAGAGCCCATGATATTGCCGAAGATGCAGAATGTATACTGAAGAAAAAAACCGGTGCAGAACCAACCGTTCATATTGATCCAATCCAGCCGAACAATCCTATGGTAAAGCAAGTAAAAACCTTCTTGGATACGCGTTGGGCCGATGATGATCAGATCATCGGATTCCATGATATCAGGATCGTAGATACAGAAAAACACCATCTGATTTTATTTGGGATGAATACGAAAAAAGATATGACGAAACGCGATCAAGTCTCTTATTGCGGAAAAATTCGGGATTCATTGACGAAGGAATTTCCGGAATTTGACGTCAACATTAAAATTTCATCTCTTTCTAAATTTTAACGAAACATGGTTAAACAAAAAAAGCCACCGTTTGGTGGCTTTTTTATTTGTGTCAAACTATAGTTATGAACTTGGATCCAACTTCGTCCTGAGTTTTAAGACCATCCCCGGATAGATCACTCCGTCATTTTTCTCTAATTCTTCTTCATTATCCCAATAAACGATGATCCAGGATTTTTCATCTCCGTATGTTTTCCCGGCGATGGTCCAAAGATTATCTCCCTCTTGAACACTGTACTCATTGAACGTAGGGCTGGTTTTCTTAATCTCATCAGCAGGTTTTTTCATATCCAGAAAATGGTACGGATAGATCAGGTTTGGGTTTTCTCCGATCTTTTCTCGATTCCATTGGTAGATATCTTTCCATCGTTTCCAGTCTCCGTATTCTTTTTTGGCAATACGGAACAGATAATCTCCTGGAAGAATCATGTATTCATCCCATCCGAAACTTGGCACAACCGGGACCGGCTCGCTAATTTCAGCAACTTCGGTAACCACCTCCGCGGATGTAAATAGATCTGAATCTTTCGCTGTAACAGTTTCAACGTGAGTCTTTGTTACAGTATTGTTTGATTCAATTTCTTCAACCAATGCGGGGGTTGCTTTTTCAACAAGAGAAACTGAAACAGGGTTCGTTACTTTTGCTTCAAGCGTTTTTGATTCAACCGAAATGGGTTTTGGAATCTCAGTTTCTTTGTTAAGAACAGGCGTTGGTTCAATCACATCTTCGGTTTTGACTGAAATGGTGTTCATCTTCGGTTCAGAACCGGAAGTCAAATCCAGTCGCTGAGAATTGGAATCAAGTAATGATGTTGAAAGTGGTTTGGGGGATTCGACATTGATATCCGGTGCGGTCTGAGTCCCGCAGGATGTGAATAACATCGCAGCAGATATCAGCATCACTAAAATTAAATTGGTACGGCGCATGATTTAATTCCTTATGATTATTAAGATTTTTTTATGTTTTGTGAGGGAAGAAGTTCCAAAGATTTTATTTTATCTCACAAACGGAAAAAATAGAATAATCAAATATAAATGAAAAACCGAGTCAGTTGAAAATAGGTTAACAAAACACCGAGGATATTTCCGACCAGAATCTGATGAAACGAATGTGCATTCAGGTGGATCCGGGCAGCTGAAACAGCAAAGATCGCAACCACCATAAGGGCAGGCATATGAATCCCGTAAAGCCATAATGCGGTCATCAATCCTGCAGTACTCATTGCATGGATGGATATTTTCCAATACCGTGTGATGATCAAGATCACGCCGGTGTTCGTCACAAATACAAATGTCAACCCCCGGATAATGGGTTCGGCTTGGACATAACTCAGAATAACGAACGCAATCAATGCGAAAATCACAGCGAATCTCAGTGGGATCAGGCGTTCGGTTTTATCCGAAACTACCATGTCTGAAACCCAGTTGTATTTTAATAATATGAGCAAGGTTGCGATCGGCAGAATACTTAAAAACAGAATGACCGTGAGAAAATTCCATGACGCCGCTGGATGGATCACATCCTGTGAAAAGATGAGAAACCCAAAAATACCGATACAAAACAGCATCGGATGAAATATAAATGAAATCAGATGAGACAGTTTCGTCAATTTAATTACATCCTGATTTGGGTGGGTTAAACTGAATGAAATTCACCGAATATCTCTCTCAGTGATTGAGATATTTCTCCCACGGTGCAGTTTGCTCGAACACAATCCAGAATGAACGGCATCAGATTATCATTGATGGATGCGGCATGTTTCAATGCATCTAATGCGGAAGCTGCCGAATGATTATCGCGGTTTTTCTTAAATCTATTTAATTGATTCAAATGATTTTCAACCATGTTTTGGTCAATCTTCAACAGTGACGGTTCCACATTGTCTTCATCATCCTGAAACTGATTCACACCTACCACCACTTGTTTTTTTGAATCCACATTCTGCTGATATTGGTAAGCACTTTGAGCGATTTCATTTTGAATCCAACCGGATTCAATCGCTTTCACGGCTCCGCCCATTTGATCAATTTCTTCGATGAGCGTCATCGCCTCGGACTCCAGCTCGTCGGTTAATTGTTCGATCACATAACTTCCCGCCAGCGGATCCGGATAATCAGTCACACCGGATTCATGTGCGATGATTTGCTGGGTGCGCAAGGCTAATTTTGCCGCGTCTTCCGTCGGCAGAGATAATGCTTCGTCCCGACTGTTTGTATGCAGGGATTGCGTCCCGCCGAGGACGGCAGACATCGCCTGAATCGTTGTTCGAACCACATTGTTATCAATTTGTTGAGCCGTCAGAGTCGAACCGCCTGTTTGTGTGTGGAAGCGGCAAATCATCGCTTTTTCATTTGTAGCGTGAAAACGATGTTTCATGGTTTTCGCCCAAATTCGCCGTGCCGCTCTGAATTTTGCGATTTCAGTCAACAGATCATTATGCGCATTGAAAAAGAATGAAAGGCGTGTACCAAACCGATCAACATCAAGCCCGGCTTCTATGGCATTCTGCACGTAGGCAATTCCATTAGCGATCGTAAAGGCTAACTCCTGAGCGGCAGTACTCCCTGCTTCACGAATATGATACCCTGAGATGGAAATTGTATTCCATTTTGGTACGTGTGTGTCGCAAAATTCGAAAATGTTACGGATCAACCTCATTGACGGTTCCGGAGGATAGATATAGGTTCCTCTGGCAACATATTCTTTCAAAATATCATTTTGGATCGTACCCCGCAATTGATCCGGTGAAACATTCGTTCGTTCTGCCAGCACAATGTACATTGCCAATAGAATCGGTGCAGTGGAGTTGATCGTCATTGAGGTTGACACCTGATCCAGTGGGATATCCTTGAACAAGGTTTCCATATTTTCAATCGAAGATATAGGGACACCGACTTTGCCGACTTCACCCGCTGCCATTGGATCATCGGAATCATATCCGATTTGAGTGGGCAGATCAAAGGCGACGGAAAGTCCGCTTACGCCCTGTTCTAATAAGTAGCGATATCGTTTATTGGTTTCTTCTGCTGAAGTGAAACCGGCGTATTGACGCATCGTCCAAAGACGTTTTTTATACATCTCTGCATAGACGCCTCGCGTAAACGGGAATTGACCGGGTTTTTCAATGGGTGTCATAACTATAATATCTCACATGAAGAAAGATTAAATCGCCCTTTCTTTTTTGATGTTTTGATAGGCTTCATTGACTGCTTTGAATTTTTCTTCGGCAAATAAACGGAATTCCTCACCGAGATGAGTAACTTTATCCGGATGATATTTACTCGCCATATGCCGATAGGCTTTTTTAATCTCTGTGTCCGATGCGCTTGATTCAATTTCTAAAATCTTATAATCTGCGTTGGTGTCTTTCACGAACATGGATTTGATGGATGTAAAATCCTGTTCATTCACGTTTAGGTATCGTGCAATGGTATGAATCACTTTGATCTCATCCGGGTGTATATGTCCGTCAGCCTGTGACAATCCAAACAGGATGTGAATGAGTTCCAAACGACTTGGGTGATCCATAGACTGCTGGATTTGTCTACAGACATCTTTCAAAGGATAATCCTGTTTCAGCACATCTTTGAACAGGGTCATAAAATCCTGGACATCCTGCGGGGCAAATTGTTTTCGCAAAAACTGTTTCACATAATCTAATTCCGATCGCAACAGCTGCCGATCGGCTTTCATTACTGCTGCAAAAAGTACAAGGACAGAAACCATGAAATCCCCGCCTTTTGTTTGTGTACGTCTTTGGTTTGAAGCAGGTCCCGTTTGATATCCCGATGTATACGGATTGTTTTGATCAAACATCCCTGCTAAAGAATATCCTATAATCGCACCAATGGGACCGCCGAATGCCCATCCAAGACCGCTCCATAATAAACGTTTTCCTATGCTCATTTCCCTGCTCTATTCCTTTTCTGTTTCAACCTATGGCAATTTGATAAAATCATTGGGGTGAATTTACATCATTCGCTGAAAGAGAAAACGGGTGGATTTACAGTTTTCTTTTCGAAGATTCAGAGTAAATTCCCGCATGAAAATTCCATGGAAGACACAATTTGGCCTGTGGTTAGATCGATTCTCATCTAAAAAAATGCTTGAAGCAAAAGGCGGAGTAGTTTCATCTACCGGCCAAGGAGTAAGGTCTGTCTTATTCATTTTACCTGAAGAAGAAGATTATTTCCGTGTAGCAGAACATTTTCTTAAATCCATTTCGAACCCCAATATTTCGTTAGCGATCCTTGGGAGACAGCACTTGGAGACTTCCGCTTCACCTTGGTTAAGAGATTACCTGGTTACTTATTCTGAGTCCGATTTGAATCGATGGGGGCTCCCAACCGCAGAGTTCTCGGATACAATTACCGATGAATTTGATGCTGTCGTGGATATGTCACCAAGGTTTCACCCTGTGTCATCGGTGCTCACACGAAATTCGAATGCGCCGCTGCAGATTGGGCTGAGTCATTCATATTCAGATAGCTATTTTAATATCATTATTAAAAAAAATCGAACTGATTCCCTTGAAAAAACGTATAAAAATATTCAACAATTACTGGGCTTATGAAAAAACTATACATCTTTGAAAATCACTTAGCGCTTGACCTGTCTCCGCTCACACTCAACCGCCCAGCGTTTGACTTACGCTGTGGAGCATTTACGATGCTCGATCGGGTTCAAAGAATGAAACATACACATGATGTATCACTCATCGTACGACGTGAGATTGAGGGCGTAACCCGAGAAAATTATCCGGACTTAAATGTGAATCCCGATGCAGTGGATGATGGAATTTGGCTTCTGGGAAATGTGTTGTGGACAGAAGAAGATTTATTTGAAATTGAGACATCCGTTAATACTTTGTTTTATGATCGCGACAAAACACTTATTGCTGCAAATCTTGCTGCTGAATCCGGAAATAAATGGCTGGCAGCCGGAGGGCCGATATCCGGGGGAACTCCTGAGGCAGGAACTGTCAAAGAATTACAAGTGAAAGAATTACGTTTTCTGTGGGATTTTATTCATGCGATCCCGGACGTCATGCAGCATGACACGGCTTATTTTCAACACCATAGCATAACCGATCGTCAGCATTGGGTCCATCCCGAACAAATCTACATTACCAGTCCGGAGCATGTGTCTCCTGGGGCAGTTATCGACGCATCCGGCGGTCCGGTGATCATTGACAAAGATGCAAAAATATCTGCTTTTTCGTATTTAAAGGGACCTTTGTATGTTGGGAAAAATACGGAGGTTCATCCGCATTCACACATCAAAGAAAGTGTCCTCGGTCCCCAAAGCCGGGTTGCCGGTGAGCTCAGCAATGTGATTATCTTGGGATATTCAAATAAAGCGCATGACGGTTTTTTAGGAAATGCCTATCTTGGAGAATGGGTCAATCTGGGTGCCGGGACGACGAATAGCAATTTAAAGAATAATTATGAATCGGTTGTTGTGAGAGTAAACGATCAAAATGTTGATACAAATTCATTGTTCATCGGTTCTTTTATCGGTGATCATACAAAAACAGCGATTGGGACCCTTTTAAATACGGGAACGGTAATCGGGCTCGGGTGCAATATCGTTTCAAGCGGGTTTCCCCGCAGGGATATCCCGTCATTCCATTGGTGTATTAACGGAAAAATGAAAAAAACATCCCTGGATCAGTTTTTAAAAACAGCTGCTGCAGTTAAGCAAAGGCGAGGGAAGAATCTTTCAAATGCCGAAAAACAATTATTGACAGCAATTCAAGAGAAATTGTAATTCGGCCAACAAAGTATTGACGAAGGCGATTGCTTCGTGTATATTTCCCTCCCATTTTAAAGGAGTTTACGAATGTTAGAAGGTATTATTTGCCCTGTTTGCGAATCTACATTAGAGGAAATAGACCTTAAAGAATCGTTGGTTTGTCTTCATTGCAAGGTAGACCTTCGCGATAGAAAATTTTTAGATTTTTTAGAATATCTAATGGCGAATGGTATTGTTGAAAATCTTGATTTCTTTGATACTGAAGTCTATCAAGAAGATATTGAACGGCTGGATCCCGAAGACGAAGAAGAAGTCGATCCTTCTGAGTATGAAAAACGGAAGGAGACATTCAGTCTGTACGAAAATGAGATGGTTCAGCAGCAATCCAAAGAAGAGGAAGAAGATATCTCCTACGAAGAATTCAAAGGTATTGAAGAAGATTGGGAAGAATTCAACGAGCAAGAAAGTACAAGAAAGTAACTGATCATTTAACACGTATCACTTAAGAGGTCATCATGGACAACCCAAAACAAAAACCGCAAATTAAAATTGAGTTGGACGAATCTGTCGGATCAGGTGAATATTCTAACTTCGTTGTCGT
The DNA here is from genome assembly GCA_964422145.1 of uncultured bacterium. Taxonomy (GTDB): domain Bacteria; phylum Fidelibacterota; class Marinisomatia; order Marinisomatales; family JACNKV01; genus JACNKV01. Next base: position 201,579 of record CAYQZV010000002.1, read on the forward strand.
TACGCATTCACCGGCGGAATTCGTTATGGACTTTACTCGGCTTTTACCGGGCGTCCCTAAAGCGAAAGTTCATTCCAGAATTGTTATGGCCCCTCCACATGTAAAATCCTTTTTAAACGCTTTAGCGGATAATATTCGTAAGTATGAAAGCAAGCATGGTGAGATTAAGTCTCCCGGGCAGGACTCATTTTCCGCATTCGGTATGAAACCGCCAAAGGATACATTACCGAATTAAAGAATCCGGGTGCGGAGATTCATCATACCACACCCAATAACGCCCCCGTTTTAATTCCCTCATCTTGAGGATAACCCATAAGGTTAATACTCCCCAAGCGATCATATACCCGAATAGTGCGCCGAAAAGCACATCCCCGGGATAATGTACGCCGACATAAACACGACTAAACGCAATAAGAACAGATAATGAAATCAGCCACGGTTTCCATGGCCGGTAAAAGTAACCGATCACGACGGTCATTGCAAACATATTTGCCGAATGGTTAGAAACAAAACTGTACTTTCCTCCTTTTGGAACTAACAAATTAATCAAATCTGTCAGCGTATGAGACGGCCGTATTCTGCCGATCCAGGGTTTGATGATTTGAGCTGCGATACTATCGGTCAACCCAATGACGACCAGTAAAATGACGACGGTAATTCTTCCGCGTTTTCTTCCAAAGATCAGCAACCATAACAGGAGCAGGCTGCCGGGAATAATCCAATGATCTGAATCTGTGATGAGCGGCATTAACCAGTCAAAAAGTGTGTTTGACAGAGTGTTGTTGATCCACAGTAAAATAGATGTATCCAGCTCTGACAGGTGTTGAATGATGCTCATAACGGAGGAAAATTAATCAGGATTGCAGATTAAGAGAAACGGTTTCTCTTTTTGAGAGAAATAAAAAAGGCACCCAAAAGGATGCCCTTTTTATCGATTTTATTTCCTTTATTCTGAAACTATCACATCAGAGAACTCATCTTCCGAAACCTCTGTTTCATTGTTTATCGCAAGTGAGTCGATCGTTTCATCACTCGCGAGTTCGTCTGTTGGTTCCTCTTCCAGATAATTGGTTCGATATTCTTGTCCATTCCAGTAAAAAGTCTGTCCGGGACCTAGCAATGATCTTGCCTCGGCAAACGCTTCATCAAATGACGGGATGATCGGTTCAGCGGCTTTTTCAAATTTGTCCGCAACCGGTTCTTCTAGCGTGAACTCTTCAAAAACAGGGGGTTCAAACTCCACAGGTTTTTCAACGGTCGTTTCAACAGAGTACACCTCAACCGGATCATCGACTGTCAGCACTGTTTCTTCATTCGGGGTTAATACGTTATAAAGGATGCTGCCGACAACGACAACACCTAAGAATAAGGTAATACCTAATACATTATTCTCTGTTTTTTTCATGGATTATCTCCTTCTTTAAGGGGTTTAAGTGATCAACATCTCTCTTACGGATTGGCAAAAGTGAAAGTTCCAAAAAAAATGGCGACACGGATTGTTGATCACTAACCCCAAAGAAGGAGATTTAGCGGGTTCCGTGCCGCCCTTTGATAGAAATTACAATAATCTAAGCAATTTTCCGAGAACTACAGTAGCTGATTATCAGCAAAGGAGTAGTAATCATTTCCAGCAATAATAATATGATCGTGAACGGAGATATCGATCGCCCGTAATGCATCTTTCAATTTAGTAGTGATGGCAAGATCATCTTTGCTCGGGTTCAGAGACCCACTGGGATGATTATGGACAAAAATCAACGCAGCCGCATTTTCTGCCAGTGCTTTTTTCACCACTTCACGCGGATAAACTGCCGATGTGGATAATGTTCCTTCAAACAATTCTTCCATTTTTAATATTTGGTTTTTACCGTTCAAATAGATGACCATAAAGATTTCACGATTTTTATCCCGAAGGTTGTGGATTAAAAACGTCACCACATCTTCTGCATGTTTGATAAAATCTTTTCCGATAACGCGGTCGGATAAATATCGTCTAGCGACGGCCTGAGTAATTTTCAATCCGAATATATTATTTTCACCCACGCCTTTTATTGCCTGAAGCAATTTAGGTTCTGCTTCTAATACCGCTTGCAATGAACCAAATTTTTTCACCAACGCTTTTGCCGACGGCTTACAGTCTTTTCTGGGGGTGCCGAGTGTTAATAATAATTCAACGATCTCATACTCATGAAATCCATCCAACCCATTTTCAAGAAATCTCTTCCGTAATCGCTGACGATGACCTGAATGATCTGATTCGGGCATAGGGTTTACATTTCAATTATTATTTAAAAATACACTCTCAAATTTAGTTTTAAACTCTTGAAGTTCAAAGACGTTACCAGTCTCAATTTCCCCGGCATTCCATTTAATCTGAAAATCTTCTTGCGAATCCTTTCCGCCATTTGTTTGGTAGACGTGGAATAACTCATCTTCAGACTGCGGTTTGATTTTATGCATACTGGCAACAATTCTGTAAACAATATCTTCATACATCTCTGCTGCGATCGACGGCGAAATATTTTTTGATAAGACGTTTTTCTCAAGATCAGATAAAAACATTCCGTTCAATCCGTAATCCTCAAAGGCTTCGTAAGCAATCGGAGCAACCTTTTTCACAAATTCTGCCATTGCATCGGCAAAAACCCTGATTTCATACTGGGCATGCGAATCCATTCTCAATCTTAAGAAGTGAAGCGTGTTATGAAGATCATTCTTCCAATACCATTCCGTATACAAATTGACCGGCAGGATTGACCGCGCCAGCTCTCGTGCAATCCCTGCATCATTGAGTTCCTGATAAATTTGAAACGTCCGATCTGATATTTCTTCAAAATACTGAACGACTTTTTCTTTCAGTTCATTTGGGACAGTTTCCGAATCCCTGCCCTGTTTATTAAACTTACTTTGAAAATGAATATCTTTTAGCTCAGGGATGTAAAAATCTTCTCTCGCCTCTGAGTATCGAAGGCTGTATTCATTGATATTTGCTGTTCGGTGGCGAACCCACTGTCTTGCAACAAAAATGGGCATTTTAGCATGGAATTTCAATTCGACCATCTCAAACGGTGTCGAATGACGGTGGCGGAGTAAATAACGGATCAATCCTTTATCGCGACTGACTTTTGTTGTCCCTTTTCCGTAGCTGACTCGAGCAGCCTGAACGATCGCATCGTCACTGCCCATATAATCTACAAGCCTGATAAATCCTTTGTCTAAGCAGCGAATTGCGCCTTCCGGATAATGTATTTTATTCATGATTATTCTCAATGGTTAAATAGTTAATTGTTTTTTCCACAGCACTGGGATTCCCGGCCACCAAACCCGGTGTGATCAGCGTGTCTTTTTGATTATATCGGATATCCTGTCCGTTTAAATTGATCAGTACACCGCCGGCTTCGGTGATGATACAGTGCCCTGCAGCGATATCCCATTCATTTTTCGGGCGCAGGGATGCAAAAATATCCGCTTTCCCTGCGGCCGTCAGTCCCAGCTTATACGCAACACTTCCGACCGGTCGTAATTCCTTAAATTGATCTGTATGCCTATCCCAGAGGCCTCGTCTCGTTTCACTGCGACTGTTCAGGATGATCATTCTTTTTGTCTGTTGTTCCTCGGAGCACCATATTTTTTTGTCATTTAAAAAAGCGCCTTGTCCCTTTTCGGCATAAAAAAGTTCTTTTGTAACGGGATTGTATAATACCCCCATAACCGGTGTGTGGTCTTTTACAAGTGCAATGCTGACAACAAAATTGGGGATGCCTTCAATAAATTCTTTTGTCCCGTCTAATGGATCAACGATCCACACATATTCTTTATCCAATCGATCCGGTGAATCGGTTGTCTCTTCTGAAAACCATCCATAATCAGGGCAGGCTTTCGTCAAATTTTCTATCAAAGATTCATTGGCTTTAAAATCGGCTGTTGTGACAGGATTATGATAACTCTTATCACGAACATCATAATCTGTTTTATAGTAAGATAAGATGATATCTCCAGCTTTTTTTGCAGCGTTCACCGCCAAATTTAAGTGCCTATTCATGAGGGCAAAGTTACACGTTGAAATCGAAATATTAAAACGTGAAAATAATAAGATAATAATTCTTTGAAGGCTCAAGAATATTCTCTTACTTTCTTTTACGATGAAAAGGGCTTGAAGGCTCAATTTGACCGCGTTAAGCGTTTTATTAGGAAAATATTATTAATCCTTTGAAGATTTTGAGACCACAGATGTCTCACATTTTATACCCCTCCTTCCTGACCTTCTCATCAAACAAGTTGTACGCATAAGACCCTGTTCGGATTACTCGCCGTGAAATGATCAGCAGAACTATGCGGCGGTATCACATTTGTTCGTGATACTGAATAATTTCTAATGTGGAAGATGAGAGATGAAAAAAGAAATTTATATTAATGAAAGTATGGGAGAATCCAGAATTGCGATTCTCGAAGACGACAAGCTGGTTGAGGTATATGTCGAAAAGCAGGGTCAGCATCGTATGGTGGGAAACATTTATAACGGTAAAGTTGAAAATGTCATTCCGGGGATGCAGGCTGCCTTTGTCGATATTGGATATGAAATCAATGCATTCCTTCCTTTCTCCGAGATTCAAAACGCGAATTACCTCTTAGAAGAGAACGAGGAATTCAACGACAATAAACAAACTAACGGAAAAAATCATAAAGATTCCGGTAATATTAGTGTTGATCTTCACACCGGGCAAGAGATCTATGTTCAAATTATTAAGGAACCGTTTGCAAGCAAAGGTCCGCGTGTCACCACAGAAGTTGCCATCCCGGGTAGACTGCTTGTACTTGTTCCCGGCGCAAATTACATTGGGATATCCAAGAAAATCTGGGATAAATACGAACGCCGCAGACTGAAGAAAATTGCCACATCCCTGCGCGGTAAAGGAATGGGATTGATCATTCGTACCGTTGCCGAAGGAAAAAGCGAAGAGACCATCCGGAATGATTATGATATGATCATTAATCACTGGAACCGTTTGGAGAAAAAAGCGAAGAAACATAAAGCCCCGACGCTGCTTTATGAAGACCTTGAAACAGCCTCCAGTATTATCCGAGATCTATTAACAGCCGACGTCAGCAAGATCATTATTGACTCCAAAAGTTTATTTAAAAAACTTCAGAATTATTTGAGTGATGTCAGTCCGAATCTGACGAACCGTTTGGAACGGTACAGTATTAAATCTCCTATTTTCGAGAGCATGGGGATTGAGACCGAAATCGAAAAGTTGATGCGCCCAAAAGTTTGGCTGAAAAGCGGAGCTTACCTTATCATTGAAAAAACTGAAGCGATGGTAGTCGTGGATGTGAACAGCGGACGGTTTATCGGGAAGAAGCAGCACGAAACGAACTCATTAAAGATCAATCTTGAAGCAGCCAGAGAAGTTGCGCGTCAGCTTCGGCTCAGGGATTTATCGGGATTAATTGTGATCGATTTCATTGATATGCGCGAAGATGACAATAAACGCAAGGTATATTATGAACTTCGCAAGGAGTTGAAAAAAGACCGGGCTAAAGTTGCCGTGTCGCCCATTTCAGATTTTGGTTTGTTGGAGATGACCCGCCAGCGAATCCGTTTGAGCCTGGTGGATTCGATGAGTGAGGAATGTCCGGTTTGCCACGGGTCAGGACATATCATTTCAAAGGATACATTGATCACACGAATCGATCATTGGCTCCGTCGGTATAAAACAAAATACAGAAATATTCGATTAAAACTGTTGGTTCACCCGGAGAACTCCGACTACATTCACAGTCATAAGAAAAAAATTCTGCGGGGATTGATGTGGCAAAATCTTGTCCACATTAAAATTGTTCCTGATCCCGAAATTGCGTTAGATGATTTTCATTTCATCCGGGTTAAAGACAATAAGGATATTACCGACAAACTATATCTTGATAAACAACATTAATGCGTGTAATTTTCTAGGCTATTCTGGAGGAATAAAATAAATGTACGTTATTGTAAACATAGCAGGAAAACAATATAATGTCTCAGAAGGACAGAACGTCCGCGTGGCCAGTCTCGACGCCAAAGTCGGTGATACAGTTACGTTTGATGATGTCTTATTATTGGATGACGGCAAAAACATTAAAGTTGGTAATCCAACCATTAAAAACGCCAGTGTAAAAGCAAAAGTTGCTGAACACGGACGTCATAGCAAAGTATTAGTCTATAAGAAAAAAAGACGTAAGGGATATCAAAAGAAAAACGGTCATCGTCAAGGGTATACACTGTTAACCGTTGACAAAATCGCTACATCGGCTCCCAAGAAGAAAGCTGTTGCCAAACCAACCGCAAGCAAAAGCACAAATAAAAAAGCAGGAGATAAATAATATGGCACATAAGAAAGGTCAGGGAAGTTCCCGAAATGGTCGCGACTCTAATTCCAAAAGACTTGGCGTCAAAGTTTCTGACGGTCAATCTATCTTAGCCGGCGGTATTATTATCAAACAGCGCGGGACGAAAGTTCTCCCCGGTGAAAATGTAAAACGCAGCAGTGATGACACCTTGTTTGCTACTGCAGACGGTGTCGTCAAATTCGGACGAAAAGGACGTGATCGAAAAATCGTCAGTGTGGTTTCGGCCTAACACCGGTAAATAAAATGTTTAAAACCCCGTTAAGAAACGGGGTTTTTTATTTCCTATATATCTAGTAGTTTCTGTTATATCACGATAATTGATCATCAAGCGTTTTCCTCCTTGAGTATGCAAACCAATTTGATGACAACCTTTTTTCATCACGGGTGTCTAACTTTATGAAACCAGTCGATATTGTGAACGACAGAATAAAACAACTCATTCTTTTGGCGCAAAATGGAGACACAGAAGCGTTCCATGAACTGGTCATATTACACGATGAAAAAATTATGACACTTGCATACCAACTAACTCAAAACACTCAAGACGCGGAAGACCTTTATCAGGATGTATTTCTGAAAGCTTACCGCAAAATAAAAACATACAAATTTAAAAGCCGTTTTTATACGTGGCTATATCGGATCACTGTTAATACCGCTATTAATACCGGCCGAAAATCCTCAAATCTTCCCATTGATGATGAAAGCCGACTTGAAAAACATCAATCTACTGAATGGTATGCAGACAAAGACAACCTTCCTTCTGAAGATATCATGAACGACATCACAAAAGCTGTAAATACGTTACCCGCAAAACAAAAGACCGTTTTTGTGTTAAAACATTTCCAAGGATTAAAGATCAGAGAAATATCCAATATTATCGGCAGTACCGAAGGAACCGTCAAAAAATATTTATTCCGCGCCGCGGGAACACTCAGAACGTCTTTAAAAGGACTGAACCATGTCTGATAAACTATCAAACACATTAAAAGAACAAGCCATTCTCTATGCATTAAATGAACTGGAAGATGCACAAGTCTCTTCATTCCAGCGCCAAATGGATCAGAATCCGAGGTTGTTAAACTATGTTGAAGAGATCAAAGCAACGTTTTCGTTAACTTCTCCTCTGGCTGAAATCAAACCCACAGAAGAACTTCTGCAGGGCCAACGGAATATTCTACGTAGTCAAATCGAGAAGATCAATCAGGCAGAAGCTTCCTGGTATGCTCAACCCTTAAAATTGATTCAGACGGTGTTTTCTTCGCTAAACAGTTATCGACAGCCTGCGTGGGCTATTGCTGCCTACATGGCCCTTGCTTTCTTTATCGGAAGTTACTTTTCTACAAATACGATACAACAACCCGAACTCACTCCCACAAATTATCCTACTGTTCAAGAATTAATCCAATCCGGAGCAATTCACACTGCTGATATTCATATCGGTAAGAACGATGATCCGGTTCAATTTGCTTTACAGGCAAGTAATGAAGTCAATATAGCTGGAAATGTGGAGGATAAGTTGATTCGTGACTTATTATTTTATCTGTTGCTGAATGACAACAATCCCGGGAACAGACTTAAAGCCGTAAAATTAATGGAGCAAATTGAACCCGTAAACGAATCTATGATGGTCATTTTATCTTCTGCCCTTACCGATCCAAATCCGGGTGTTCGATTAAAATCCGTACGGCTTCTTCATCAATTTAACACCAATCCTACGATGGTCGATGCTTGTTTGAAAATTTTATTGGAAGAGAAGAATGAAGCAATCAGAATGGAAGCGTTATCTATATTGTCTTCTTCTCCGTCTCAAGAGATTGTCTCTACGCTGCGTGTTGTCAGTCTTGTCGATGAAAATGACTATATCCGCGAACAAACGGCTCGTGTTCTTGCTGATATGAACGAAATGTATCCATCCGAAAGCATTAAATCCATTCAGGAAAATTAAGGATCCAACACTATGAACCTCACAATGAACAAACAAAAAATAATGTTAAATACGGTTTCTTTCATTTTGATTGTTTTCAATATTTTACCCGCACAAAAAATATTTGAAACATTTGATCATGATCGTAAACATAAGTATTCTTTAAATACCACATATGAATTTGACATCAATGCGGCAAAACCAGTTTATCTTGTTATGGAAAATGTCCAGGGAGATATTTATATCCAAGGGACAAACAGTATGACCGTGCAAATTGAAGAAAAGGTCAGCATCAAATCACGATCTATGAAAAAAGCTGAAAGTATCTTTAAAGAGTATCGGGCCCGTGTAGATCACCATTCGGATGATAATGCCGTTAAGGTCATTGGAAAAGGCAATTGGATACCTAGAATGACATACTCTTATATCGTGAACGTGCCTACTAATGTAAGTATTATAGCCTATACAAGCGGCGGGGATATCGAACTTTCTTTACTGACAGGAGAAATGGATATTCAAACTAGCGGCGGGGACATCGAATTGAAACATATTGAAGGAAAACTAACCGGGAAAACTTCCGGTGGCGATATTGAACTGAGTCATAATATCGGCAATGTTTATCTCGCAACTTCCGGTGGCGACATCGAAGTGAAGAATGCAGAAGGAAAACTAAACCTACACACTTCCGGCGGGGATATCGAAGTTTCTGATACACGCGGGAATGTCGATGTCTCAACCAGTGGCGGGGATATCAGTTTAGATAATATCTCCGGGGAGAAAATTGACGGCCGCACGTCCGGAGGAAGCATTGAAGCAAATGACATTACAGGCGATTTAGTCATGATCACCTCGGGTGGAGATCTTATTGCAGAAGATATCCGAGGAACAATACGGGGAAATACTTCCGGTGGAGATATCAATTTAGATAATGTCTCCGGATATATTCAGGCCACAACCAGTGCCGGGACTATCCACTGTGAGCGGATTCAAAGCGGAATTTCAGCCACAACTTCATCCGGTGACATCTCTATAGAAAAAACAAGAAGTGGACCGGATGAAGACCAGTCGATCAACTTAAATACTTCTTACGGCGATATCTATCTGTCACTTCCTGAAGATATTTCGGCTACCATCGATGCCCTCGTGAAACAAAGCAACAGCCAATACGCCATTGGCACGGAGTTCCCTTTGTCTGTCACGGTTGAATCGGGTGATGTAGAAGCCTACGGTAAACTGAAAGAAGGAAAACATTCTATTAAACTGCGAAACTCACATGGTCAAATAACCATTGAAAGGAATTAATCTTATGAAATTTGTGCATACCATTTTTATTATTTTATTACCGGTTTTTATTCTCGCTTCGAATACAACTTTGACTCCGCCGGTATCCGATGAAATTCGCCTATTTAATGATTACACGGTGGATACTACTGATGTCATTCATGAAAATATTCGTCTCGCAGGCGGAGATCTTACCGTCAACGGTACTGTCAAAGGACGAATAACCGTTTACGGAGGAGCGATTTATATCAATTCAACTGCCGTTGTTGACGGAGAAATAATTGCTATCGGCGGTACAGTTCACGAAGATCCGGATGCTCTTATCAATGGAAAAGTGATTGAAGCGAATTTAAAAGAAGGTATTGTGTATCGAGATAAGAGTGATGAAGATACATCTATTGACGGCGATTCAAAACTACATCTCGATGAATGCTGCTCGCCGGACAGTTGGATCCATCCGGAAAAAGATCCATTTGTCTACAACCGAAACGAAGGATTAGTTCTTTCATTTAATTCATCATGGGATCGACACGGCAAATCCAGTTTAAGATTAAATGTAACCGGAGGATGGCGTTTCGAACAGAAAACCTATGCCGGAAGAATCACTCTAGAACAGTCGATTTTCCCAAACAAAAATTTGATCATCTTCGGAAGCGGATTCCGCGAAACAAATTCTGATGACACCTGGCGAATGAAAGACTGGGAGAATTCTGTTGCGACAATCCTTGCCAAACAAGATTTTCTTGATCGTTGGGATGAAACAGGATACGAATACGGAATCGGAGCCGATTTAAGATGGTTCAAACTTCTTGCGACTCGTGTCTCTGTAAAACAAGAGGAGATCCCTGTCGCATCAGTTTGGTCGTTGTTTCATAAAGAACGACTTCTGCGCCCAAACATGATTCATGATACTTACCATCAAGAGCTGTATCGCGGAGTTCTTGCATTTAAACCCATTGAATTTGACTATTTTGATTCCGGATTAGCCTTTTTTGTCAAAGGAGAACAAGCCGTTGATAATACATATGCCCGATACTGGGGATTATTAAAAACACAACTTCGGGTGCATGAAGATTATGTCATTCGGACACGTGTCATGGCCGGAACTTCCACAGGAGAACTTCCAGACTTTCGTCAGTTCGGTGTTGGCGGAATGGGATCCGTTGCGGCTCACCCATACAAAGAACAGATTGGAAATCAATTTACGCAGGTGAATCTTGAGCTTTCATTTACTCCCGAATTTTTTGATGATGATTTCTCACTGGTCTTGTTCGCAGATGCCGGGAATGCATGGAACCGAGATGATTATGATTTTTCGAGTACTGACAAAATAATTGAAAACAGTATTACCTCTGCAGGAATTGGAGTATCCTTCTTCGATGATGAAGACCTAGTCCCTCGAGTAAATTTTGCCAGGTCGTTAAGCGCAGACAGCCCCTGGGAAACTACGATCAGACTTGATCTCAACTTTTAAACTTAATTAGCAGCCCCGCCCATAAAATGGAAAGGATAATATCCCATGAATATTAAAACTGTACTTATCGCTGTTCTGCTTATGATCGGGCTTGCGATGGCGGACAATCAAGATGAAATGAAGACCGAAACGTATCACTTCTCCACGTATCAAATTGAGCATTTGGATGCATATTTTTCCTTTGGACTTGGTGATTTTTACATAGAGCCAAATGCAGATGAAAAATCCATCGATGCTACAGTTACGTACCATCCGGAAAAAACCATCCCGGATATTCGGTACTCTCATAATGAAAACACCGGCGTGCTAAAAGTAGATATGGATTCTTTTGATGATGATTATCGTAACGATGAAGATCGACATAAGATCGAATTTGACTTTAAGGGGAAATTTAATGATTATAATAACATATTGAATTTTCAGCTTCCCACTCTAATCACCACCGACTTAGAACTTGATTTTGGATTAGGCTCTGCAAGTTTAAATCTGACTGATATTGACCTCTCTCACCTCGATATTGATTGCGGTTTGAGTGATGTGTTTATTGAGGTCAACAAACCTAATCCCGTTGTCTGTTCTCAAGTGAAATTAAGCGCAGGTCTTGGAGACTTGGACGTTCACAGTCTTGGGAATTTAAATGCGAAAAATTTTGATATCGAGGTTGGGCTTGGATCCGCTACTATCGATCTGCGCGGGTCTTCTTATCATGACACAGAAATAGATATTGAAATTGGCTTGGGAGATATGGATGTTACCTTACCTGAGGATGCTAATATTAAAATACGTGTTAATCACAGTTTTCTGTCCTCCGTGGAGATTCGCGATCTTGTGAAAAAGGACGAAAGAACTTGGGTGAGCACAGACTGGAAAGCTGGCCGTCAAAGTATTATAGTGAATGTCGATATCGGTTTAGGGGCTATAGATATCGACCTAAAAGACTGAGAAGGGTTTCCTTCTCAGTCTTTTCTAAATTATTCTTCGATCAGGGACAGAACATCTTCTACCAGTTGTTCTATTCCGGCAGCCGCTTCACTGACCTTTCCGGCTAACATGTACGCCGGTGTAGAAACAATTTTCTTCTCTTTATCTACAACCGTTTTTTCGACCGCACATGCAACGTGGTTTGCTCCCATCGCATTAATATCGTTTGCTGTTTGCTCGTCACCCCCAATGGTCAGGTCTGCGGTGGTCCCTTGTTCCCCGATGATCTTTGCCATCATTGCAGGGGCGATACAAATGACTCCTATCGGTTTTTTCAGCAGATGCACTTCCACGGCTAAACGATAGATATCCGGGTTTACGGTACACTCAGCTCCTGTCATGGCATAATCACAAAGGTTTTTTGCCACACCAAACCCGCCCGGAAAAATCAAGGCATCCAGATCTTTTCCTGAAACTTCAACGATGTCTTTGATATTCCCTCGCGTAATTCGAGCAGATTCGATTAATACGTTTCTGCTTTCTTCCATCTCTTCACCGGTGATATGATTTACGACATGTAATTGATCGATATTCGGTGCCATGAAAACCATATCTGCTCCTGCGCGGTCTAGAGCTAACATCGTGATAACAGATTCATGAATCTCCGCTCCGTCAAATACTCCGCACCCTGATAATACAACTCCGACTTTTGGCATAATTCTCTCCTGATTAATATTGTTCGTTTATTTGTTTTCCGGTATCTGGATTAACAAATTGGATATTTCTTTTCAAACCGCTGAATTTTGTTCTTTTGATTGCAGAACCCTTGAATAATTTACGAAAATCCTCTTCATTCATTGCATCCCAATCATCCTTGGACCAATTCGTAAACGGTTCCCGCGGATAAAAAAGTACCTCATCGGTTTGCTGTTGTGATTTATGATTCCAAGGACAAACATCCTGACAAATGTCACACCCGTAAATCCAGTCTTTAAATTGATGTTTCATATCCTCGGGTAATTCCTTTTTGTGTTCGATGGTCCAAAATGAGATACATTTTTCCGCATTAAGCTGTCCATCGACTAATGCGTTTGTCGGGCAGACGTCCAAACATGCGGTGCACGTCCCGCAGAGATCGTCTTCAAAAGACGGATCGGGTGTCAGATCAATATCCAAGATCAACTCCCCGAGAAACACCCAGCTTCCGTACTCTCTGGTAATCAAATTGGTGTGTTTACCCATCCAGCCTAATCCCGCACGCTGTGCCCATACTTTTTCCATCACTGGTGATGTATCTGTGCAAACAATCCCTTTCACACTTGGCTGGATGGACTGGATGTGAGCAAGAAGCTGGAACAGTTTTTTCTTTACAATATCATGATAATCATCACCCCAGGCATAGCGGCTCACTTTATATGGTTGTGATAATTTCCCCTTATTGTAATAATTAAATCCGACCGAGATAACAGATTTCGCTTCAGGAAAATACTGCAAAATATTTCCCCTCTCTTCTTTTCGGTTCTCCATCCATCCCATGGAAGCATGAAAATCCTCATGAAGCCAATTCAGCAATCGCTCTTCAGCTTCCTCTGTTTTTGCCGCTTTCGCAATTCCGACCATATGGAATCCCAGCGACTTCGCTTTCAATTTGATCTCTTGTTTAAGAGACGGCATTGAAAAAGAATCGTTTAGTCTTCTTCAGAATCCTGGTAAAAATTATAGATGATCAGTCCGGCTCCGGCGATAATGGCTAAAGACGCCAATCCAAGGTACCATGTGGAGAACAATAAATTGATTATCACGGTGATAAATTTTAATGCATAAATGGCAACGCCGAGGACCAGTAAAACAATCCCTGTTTGTTTGATATTCATAAAAGCTCCTAAATCGTGTGGAGGTTAAGATATTGACAATGAAATTCTTGCATAAAAATACGATACATTTTGATATAGTTTATACTGAAAAAGAACCGGAAAAGAATGAATTAATAAAAAAGGCTGCCTGAAAAGACAGCCTTTTTTATTAAAACTCTATTATTAATTAAAGACCGAGTAAGGCCTCTGCTCTTGATAATAGTGTATTGATATAAGCTGGGTTGTGCACACCGTGGCTATGATCTGAGTAGCATACTTTATAATTCCAGAATGCTTCAAAGACTCCTTGTGTAACCACAACTTTTACACCGCCATAGGACTCACTCAAAGCACCTTCTGCAACGAGTGCGTCAGCAATAGCAGCCATTCGGGTATCAAAGCTTGCAACGCTTGCTTCAACAGTTGCAGCAGCATCTGTATGGCAAGGAGTACAATTACCTGCTAAGTTCGGATGGAATGAATGACCACCATCTGCTTCAGCCGATGTACCCATGTGACAGCTGACACAACCTAGATCCAAGTGTTCCATTGTACTGCTGTTACCAAAGCCGCTTAAACCATTTAATACTTCAGCTTGAACACCGTAGTGCGGTCCAGCGTGTGAACTGCTGATATAAACAGAACCTTCAGGAACAACGAAATCGATGGAATCGTTTCCTTCTGAGTCTGTTGTCCAAACGGTATCAATGCTTGTATATGTTGTATAAGCTCTTCTAGCTTGATGACAGTTAATACAAAGATTTGATGGTCCATCAAAATCAATATCAACGCCTTCGACGCTTGTAATACCACTGGTTAGGTGTAATGGTGCGCTCAGACCTTCTTCTAGACTTTCATGATCAGAGTGACATGTACCGCATTGCCATGCTGTTGGATTGTCGATACCAACAAAAATACCGTCTAAAGAGTTCATAAACCCTTCGTGAGAATGGCAATAAGCACAATAACTTTCACCGCCAGCATATCCGACTGCGCCACCGGCAGCATGACCGGATAATGCAAACAGTCCTTCAATGCTTTCCCAATTGGCATCACTATGACATGTTGTACAGTGTGCGTTAGCATCGGTACCATTGGTACCGTTAGTACCATCAGCACCGGCAGGACCAGCAGGACCTTCACAACCAGTAATTGTCAAAAAAGCCACTGACGTCATCAATACTACCAATACGAGTAACAGTTTTTTTATATTCATTATTTTGACCTCATTTAATTTGAAAATGCATTTTCTTTTCAAGTGTGGTGTTTCCACCGTGAAAAACTAATTAGTCATAACCATAAAAAACAATAAAAAAGGATGCTGTTATCCTGTTTAATTCACTACATATTATTTATATTTGAAAAAGTAGATTAATGTTACTATCTTCTCTCCGTTCAATTGATAAGATTAACGATCACGTACATTATTTATGGAAGAAAAAGACATTTCACTAGAACCGATCATGCCGATCAGCGTCGCTGCAAAGCGCGTGGATGTCACCCCATCCACCCTGCGAATGTACGAACGCGAAGGGCTCATCATTCCGCATAAAACGGAAGGCGGCACACGCTTATTTTCCGAACGGGATGTGGAGTGGCTGCAGTGCATCCGCGATCAGATCGAGATCAACAAACTCAATATTTCCGGTTTACGGAGATTGCTGGCGATGATCCCCTGCTGGGAAATCAAAAACTGCAGTGAAGATGAACGAAATACCTGCGATGCATATCAATCTCATGACAACCTTTGCTGGAATATGGATGTTCAGTCTGATACATGTAAAGATGATGACTGCCGAATTTGCCCTGCTTATCTAATGGCGCCCAAAGTGGAAGTCCTGAAAAAGCATTTACATATATCATTAAATAATATTTCCAAAGAAGACGAGTGATCTTTCTCCGGCAGACGCGGATAATCCGTCTGAATTAGTACGTGCATTGTTCTAAGTAATTTTAATAAATTGATCTTTATTACAGATATTTAATTCATGAAGATATTCCATAAAACCCTTCTCATTCTTTTAGCGCTTGGCCTCGCCGTGTCAGTATATACTATTATTGTCACCGCCGGGGATTATTACCAAACCCACCTTATTCACCGCCCTCATCATGAGTTACACCGTGAATGGAAGCCCGGAGGATTTGCCGGTCATGGCTTCGGTATTTTAGGGAGCAGCATGTTGATTCTACTGTTTTCCTACTCCTTGCGGAAACGATTCAGGTTCTTTCGAAAATGGGGAAAATTAACCTACTGGTTAAACTATCATATTTTTCTCGGGATTGCCGGACCGATTCTCATCACGTTCCATACCGCATTCAAATTCGGCGGATTGGTCTCCATCTCGTATTGGTCCATGATCGCTGTGGCTCTCAGCGGATTTATCGGACGGTACATCTATATCAAAATCCCCCATCACGTCAATGGGAAAGAAATGAGTCTCCAAGAATTTGAAAAAGAGCAAACATCATTGATCGACACACTGGTCTCTGAATACCACCTGCAAAAAGAACATATCGAATTGATCGAACAACTGTCCGGGGTGGATAAAATCCGCAAGCGCGGGATGTTCGCATTGTTTACCTTGTTTATCATGGATGTGTTCAGTTGGATCACAAGCAGGCGTATCATCTCAGAAATCGCTCAAATGGCAAACGTCCCTGACGACCAGATCAAGTCCTTAAAATATTATCTTCGCAAGCGGATTAAAGTTGTACGTCAAATTGCATTTTGGAATTCAGCTCATCGGCTCTTTCATTATTGGCATGTGATCCATAAACCGTTTGCGTACACGATGATCGTGATCATGCTTATTCACACCGGACTTGTAATTGCTTTTGGATATAGGTGGATATTTTAAATGAATTTTGAATCACTCATTACCGGCGTTATTGGTTTAATCATTCTGTTGGCTTTTCTTGTCCCTTATATCAAGAGGGAGAAAAAGAAAGAGGAGAGAACCAAAGAACGTTTAAGAGAAACTCAATCTAAACGGCAAGATAAACCACTGTTGCAGCATCCGATCATTAATAAGTCTTTATGCATCGGATGTGCGATCTGCGTGGATTCATGTCCCGAAGGAAAAGTGTTGGGTATGATCGATGGAAAAGCAACCATCGTTCACGGGAGTC